>JACRPZ010000042.1 GCA_016222905.1 Nitrospirota bacterium | reverse complement strand
TCCTCTCTTGCATCGTCAGCCTCATTTCTGCCTCCTGTCGCTTTTGCTTACAGAAGGCTATTTTCGATTATTTTTCGTATCGATTTCTTATTTGAGGCAACGATCCTCTTTCGTATCGTTTTTTAATGAGGCAATTCGAAATCTTGACATTCTCCCATTTTATGGACTACTGTTAAATATATAAGTTTAATTCTAAATTAATATTTTTAATGATAGAGTCAGGAATAAAGGAGGACGGACAGTATGAGTCGTATTTTATTCATTGCCCACATTGACAGGACAATGCTTTTGAGCGGCGGTTTTGTCACTTTTGGACCAATGTGGCTATCCGCGGTGCTTAAGAAGGCAGGGCATCAGTGTGAGATAGCAGGGGTCAGCTATAACGAGGTTGAGGAGACTGTTAAAGAGTTCAAACCTGACATCGTAGCGTATACAACTTTCAGCGGCGGGCAGGATACTTATCTTGATTGGAACAGAAGACTCAAGGAGAAGTTTAAATTCTTTGCAATGTTCGGCGGTCCTCACCCTACATTCTCGCCTGAAATGGTCGAAGAAGAAGGAGTTGACGCCGTATGCCGCGGCGAAGGCTTCGAGGCGATGCCTGAATTTATCAGCAAGCTGGAAAAGGGCGAGGATATTACAAATGTTAAAAACTGGTGGGTAAAGGTTGACGGTAAAATATACAAGAATGAACAGCGCCCCCTTGTTAAGGACCTGGATACGCTTCCTCCGCCTGACAGAAGCCTCTATAACAGATATAAAGATTACCGGCTGGCAAGAACAGCAACACTGATGACAAGCCAGGGCTGTCCGTTTAACTGTTCTTACTGCTTTAACCATCAGCTTCACAAAATGAGAGTGAAAGGAGACCCTATCTTTCGCCAGAGGAGCGTTGATCATGTAATTGATGAATTAAAGCAATTAAAGAGAGATTATCCCAAGATTGAATACCTGATATTCAGGGACGAGATACTCACAATTGACAGTAAATGGGTAAAAGAATTTTCCGAGAAGTATCCAAAGGAGATAGGGCTTCCGTTTTATTGTCTCATGAGGCCGGAGATTATCAAGGCTGAGGTGATTGACGACCTGATAAAAGCAGGGGTCTATTATATAGGAACAGGCGTGGAATCAGGCAATGACTATATCAGAAATAAAGTACTGAACAGAAATATGAGCAAAGATTCTATTTTAAGGGGACTGAAAATACTTCGTGATAAAAATGTGATGTTCTCTGTCTACAACATAATAGGAGCGCCGGGAGAGACGCTTGATACTGCGATGGAGACATGGGCATTAAGCGTGAAGGCAAAGCCCACATTCTGCGACTCTTTTATACTTACCCCCTATCCAAAGACAAACATATATGAATACTCTGTGGCAAACGGCTTCTTTAATCCCGACATAAAATTTCCTGAGACTTACCATGAGAGGATCATTCTTGACCTTAAGGACAAAAAGCAGCTTGAAAATTTTATGCATCTTCTCGGAGTTGCTGTGGAATTTCCATTCCTGATGCCTTTGATAAGAAACGTTCTGATAAAACTTCCCCTCAGATTTTTATATAACAGGATCAGAAAATTCTGGAAGGGGTATGTTTATAGATACAGGATATATCCATATAAGGTGTCTGCCCGTGAGAGCATACGAATCATCTATAATGAAATGTTTGTTTCAAAAGTGTGAGCATCATCCCTGGATTGACAGGATATCGCTGATTAATGTAAAATCAACTGCCTTTAAGATAGTCCTGAGAGGCTATTAAGGATTTAAATTCAGAGTATCACCGCGAGCCTTCGCCCTCTCAGAGGAAGAAGGTTTTTTTATGCCCAGAGATATACTTAACTCCAAAGAAATTAATAAAACAATAACAAGGATCACTCACGAGATCATCGAGAAGAACAAAGACATTAATAAAATATGTCTTGTCGGAATTCAGAGGGGAGGGGTTCTTCTTGCAAAAAGGCTTGCATCTCAACTTGAATCCGTAACAGGACATAAGACTGAGGTCGGCGCGCTTGATATTGCCCTTTACAGGGATGATATTTACATAAAAGAAGAGCAGCCGATCGTAAGGTCTACCGATATCCCGTTCTCAATTTCCGATAAGACAGTTCTACTTGTGGATGATGTGCTTTTTACGGGCAGGAGCATCAGGGCTGCAATGGATGCGCTTGTTGATTTCGGCCGTCCGGCCAGGATACAGCTTGCAGTGCTTATTGACAGGGGCCATAGGGAACTTCCGATAAGGCCTGATTATGTGGGCAAGAATATTCCTACATCCTTCAACGACAGGGTTGAAGTAAATATAGATGACAAAAATAGCAGTGAGGATTCTGTAAAGATAATTTATGCGGTATGAGCCGTTTTAACGGGGGCTTTAACGAACATGCTTGAATCAAAAGACCTCTTGGGAATCAAAGAGCTCAGCGCAGATGATATCTATCATGTGCTTGAGACTTCAGATGGTTTTATGGATGTTCTCAGGAGGGATATTAAGAAGGTTCCTCCCCTGAGAGGCAAAACAGTTGTGAGTTTATTCTATGAGCCGTCAACGAGGACAAGGACTTCATTTACGCTTGCTGCCAAGCGGTTAAGCGCAGATATTGTAAATTTCTCTTTATCATCAAGCAGTATAGTAAAAGGAGAGTCTATACAGGACACCGCGCTTACGATTCAAGCTCTTGGGGCGGACTTTGTGATAATAAGACATGCCTCATCAGGCGTTCCGCATTCTCTGAGTCGGCTCCTGAATATATCCGTCATAAATGCGGGGGACGGAGCGAATGAGCATCCGACGCAGGCGTTACTTGATCTCTTTACAATACGCGCTCATAAGAAGAAAATTGAAGGGCTTAATGTGGCGATAATAGGGGATATAGCTCACAGCAGGGTTGCGAAATCCAATATTTATGCCTTAACTAAACTCGGAGCAAATGTGAAGGTTATATGCCCTCCTACGCTTATGCCTGTTGAGATCGGCCAGCTTGGAGTTGAGGTGCATCATTCAATAGAAGATGGTATTAAAAAAGCTGATGTAGTAATGACCCTGAGACTTCAGCTTGAGCGTCAGAGCAAGGGGTTTCTCCCGTCGCTTAAGGAATACTTCAACCTTTACGGATTAACTTCCGAAAGGCTCAAATTAGCAAAGAAGGACGCGATTGTTATGCATCCGGGGCCTATGAACAGAGGGGTGGAGATTGCATCAGATGTTGCGGACGGCCCTCAATCAGTAATACTTGAACAGGTGACTAACGGGATTGCGGTAAGAATGGCTGTGCTGTATCTGCTCTCAGGGGTAAAAGAATGAAGATATTGATAAAGACCGGATATGTGATTGACCCGTCTCAAAATATAGATGGCGTTAAGGATGTTCTCATTAACGGCAAGAAGATTCAGGGTATATTTCCAAAAGGCAAAAGCCCTTCGGCAGATAAGACCATTGACGTAGCTGGCTGCATTGTTATCCCCGGTCTTGTTGATATGCATACACATCTCAGGGAGCCGGGATACGAATATAAAGAGACTATAAAGACAGGCACAATGGCTGCTGTTAAGGGGGGCTTTACAACCGTATGCTGTATGCCAAATACAGATCCGATAAACGATACTATATCAGTTACTGAATTCATACTCAAAAAGGCTGATGAAGAAGGTTCATGTGCTGTCTTTCCTATAGCCGCAATAACAAAAGGAGAGAACGGCGAGGCCATGACAGAGCTGGAGGCGCTCATAAAGGCTGGAAGTATCGCATTTTCGGATGACGGGAAACCTGTTATGAACAGCCTGATCATGAGAAGGGCTCTTGAGTATTCAAAGATATTTGGTGTTCCGGTCATATCGCATTGCGAGGATTTAAAACTCTCTGAGGGCGGGGTCATGAACGAGGGCATTAACTCAACACTCCTTGGACTGAAGGGCATTCCAAAGGCGGCTGAAGAGGTGATGGTTGCGAGGGACATTTCATTGTCAGAGCTTACAGGCGGGAAACTTCATATAGCGCATGTCTCAACCGAGGGTTCTGTCCGGCTTATCAGGGAGGCCAAAACGCGCGGGGTAAATGTGACCGCGGAGACCTGCCCGCACTATTTCAGCCTTACAGATGACTCTTTAAAGGGATATGATACGAACTTTAAGGTCAATCCGCCATTGAGAACAGATAAAGATGTTTCAGCCATTAAGCAGGGCATAAAAGACGGGACAATAGATGTGATCGCTACAGATCACGCGCCGCACCATTATGATGATAAAAACAGGGAGTTTGACACTGCTGCATTCGGCATCTCAGGACTTGAAACAGCCTTTGCACTTGGTCTTAAACTTGTTGAAGATAGGGTGGTTGATCTAAACACGCTTGTTGCGAAGATGACCTTTGCCCCTTCAAAAATAATGGGAATATCAAAGGGCACTTTAAAGAAGGACGCTGATGCAGATATTGCAATTATTGATACGAAAAAGAGGTTCACTGTTGATGCAGGTAAGTTCTTATCAAAGGGTAAAAACAGCGCTTTTAATGGCTGGAAGCTAAATGGCGTTGTTCTGAAAACAATAGCGATGGGCAAGGTCTACGAATGGGAATAATCATATGAATAAAGAGAAGGCGATTTTAGTATTATCTGACGGCACGGTCTTTGAAGGAAAGAGTTTCGGAGCTGAAGGCGAGACTGTCGCAGAGGTTGTATTTAACACCTCAATGACAGGTTATCAGGAGATCCTGACCGACTCATCTTATAAAGGTCAGATCGTTGCCATGACATATCCTCAGATAGGAAACTACGGCGTTAACTCTGAAGATGTTGAATCAAGAGGAGTTAATGTTGAGGGCTTTATCGTCAAAGAATATCTGGATTGTCCAAGCAACTGGCGTTCCAGCATGAGCCTCGGACGGTATCTTGTTGAGAACAGGATAGTCGGGATAGAAGGAATTGATACAAGGGCGCTGACAAGGCATTTGCGGGATAATGGCGTTCAAATGGGGATTATTTCAACAGAGGACATGGATCCTCACAGTCTTCTTGAAAAGGTGAGGAAGCATCCGGGAATCTCCTCTCTGGATCTTGTAAGTGCGGTGACAACAAGGGAGTCATTTAAATGGAAAGAACCGCTTTGGAAATGGGAAACCGATAAGTCAGAAGTCAGCAATAAAAAAACTGAACTTTCAATCGTTGTATATGATTTCGGCATAAAATCAAATATACTTCGTCACCTTGTTGAGACTGGTTTTAATGTTACCGTACTGCCAGCAAGAACACCTGCTGAGGAAGTAATGGATATGGCTGACGGTGTTCTTCTGAGCAACGGCCCCGGCGATCCTGAGGCGGTCTCATACGCGCTTGATAATGTAAAGAAGTTCTTCGGTAAAAAGCCTGTATTGGGTATATGCCTTGGTCATCAGGTGTTAGGTCTTGCTCTCGGCGGGAAGACTTACAAGCTGAAGTTTGGACATCACGGGGGCAATCATCCGGTAATGGATGTGTCTACAGGGAAGGTCGAGATCACAGCGCAGAACCATAATTACTGCGTTGATCTTAAGAGCCTTAATGGCAAGGTTATCTTGACTCATAAAAACCTTTATGACGGCACAGAGGAGGGCATGAGACACAAAGACCTCCCGATAATGTCGGTGCAGTATCACCCTGAAGCCGGTCCTGGCCCGAATGATTCAGCCTATATCTTTAAGGTATTCAGGAAGATGATTGAAGAATTTAGTTAATTAAAAGTAGGACTAACCACAGACTCACACAGACTAAAAAATTAAAGGGACTCAGAATTTTTTGTAAGCCTTGCGTCTTTGCGGGAAGGAAGATTTTAGTCAGTGAAAGTCAGTGGCTGAATAATAGGGAGACAATTTGCCAAAGAGAAATGACATCAAAAAAATACTTCTTATCGGCTCCGGGCCGATAATCATAGGACAGGCGTGCGAATTTGATTACTCAGGCACGCAGGCATGCAGGGCGCTCCGTGAAGAAGGCTACAAGGTCATACTCGTAAACTCGAATCCTGCGACCATAATGACAGATCCTGAAACGGCTGATGTCACTTATATAGAGCCCCTCACTGTTGAGATACTTGAGATGATTATAGCAAAGGAAAAGCCGGAAGCAATTTTACCAACAATGGGAGGGCAGACCGCATTGAACCTTGCGGTTAAACTCTCTGAAAAAGGAATACTTGAGAAGTACAATGTTGAGCTGATAGGCGCAAAACTGCCAGCCATTAAGAAGGCAGAGGACAGGGAACTCTTCAAGAAGGCGATGGAGAGCATTGGCCTGGAGGTGCCTGGGAGCATGAATGTTACCACAATGGAAGAGGGGCTTGAGGCGGTTGAGCATGTAAAGTTCCCGGCTATAATAAGGCCTTCATTTACTCTCGGCGGCACAGGCGGAAGCATCGCATATAACATGGAGGAGTACAAAGTAAATCTGAAAAGAGCGCTTGAACTGAGCCCGGTGCATCTGGTTCTCATTGAGGAATCTATTATCGGCTGGAAGGAGTTTGAACTTGAGGTGATGCGAGACTGCAAAGACAATGTGGTCATAATATGCTCCATAGAAAATCTTGATCCTATGGGAATACATACCGGAGACTCGATCACGGTTGCGCCTGCTCAGACCCTTACTGACAAGGAGTATCAGCGGATGAGAGACGCCTCTATAAATATAATCAGAGAGATAGGTGTTGATACCGGAGGGTCGAATATCCAGTTTGCATTAAACCCGGATAATGGCCGCATGGTTGTGATTGAGATGAACCCGAGGGTCTCAAGAAGCTCTGCCCTAGCTTCAAAGGCCACGGGATTTCCAATAGCAAAGATAGCGGCCAAGCTTGCGGTCGGACTGACGCTTGATGAGATACCGAATGATATAACAAGAGAGACGCCAGCGTCATTTGAGCCCGCTATTGATTATGTAGTCACAAAGTTCCCGAGATTTGCATTTGAGAAATTTCCTGATGCGGATTCTACTCTTACAATACAGATGAAATCTGTCGGCGAGGCCATGTCAATAGGCAGGACCTTTAAGGAGTCGTTAGGCAAGGCGCTCAGGAGCATGGAATCAGACAGCTACGGCTTCGAGAGTGTTGATGTGAGTGTTGATGAATTGAAGGCAAAGCTGAAGATACCCAAATCGGACCGTCTCTGGCATGTTGCGCACTCCTTCAGGCTTGGCATGAGCATTGAAGAAGTTCATGAGCTTACAAATATTGACCCGTGGTTTCTTTATAACATAAGACAGATAATAGAATTTGAGAATAAGCTCGCGAAAGAAGGAGCGAAGTCGCCGGAGATGCTCAGGGAGGCCAAAGAGCATGGGTTGTCCGACCGCAGAATAGCTGGACTTTTGGAGACTGATGAAAAGAGCATAAGAGAGGCAAGAAAGAGGAATAAGATCGAACCGGTATATAAGCTGATTGATACATGCGCTGCGGAATTTAAGGCATATACTCCGTATCTCTACTCAACATATGAACGCCCGTTTTATTCAATTGATGGCAACGGAAAGCATACGCCTCATATTGTTGAGTGCGAGGCTGAGCCGACTCAAAAGAAGAAGATCATAATATTAGGCAGCGGACCGAACAGGATAGGGCAGGGCATAGAGTTTGACTACTGCTGCGTGCATGCTGTTTATGCTTTAAGAGAACTCGGGTTTGAGACTATCATGATCAACTGTAATCCGGAGACCGTGAGCACAGACTATGATACTGCTGACAAGCTCTATTTTGAGCCCCTGACACTGGAAGATGTCCTGAGCATTATAGATAAGGAGAAACCGGAAGGTGTGGTTGTGCAGTTCGGGGGACAGACCCCTTTGAAGCTCGCTGTGCCGCTTGAGAGGGAAGGAGTTAAAATCCTCGGAACATCTCCTGATTCCATTGACAGGGCTGAAGACAGGGAGCGTTTCAAGACGCTTCTGGAGAGGATGGATCTCAGGCAGCCTGAAAGCGGGACAGCCAAGTCAGTGGAGGAAGCTGTCAGGATCGCAAACGGCATAGGTTATCCTGTAATGGTGAGGCCTTCCTATGTGCTTGGAGGCAGGGCCATGGAGATCGTATATGATGAAATCAGCATTAAGGATTATATGAAGAGGGCTGTAAAGGCATCGCCTGAACATCCGGTGCTTGTTGACAAGTATCTTGAGGATGCGATAGAGATAGATGTTGACGCCATTTCAGACGGAAAGGATGTTATTGTCGGCGGCGTGATGGAGCATATTGAAGAGGCTGGAATTCATTCAGGTGACTCCGCATGTACCATTCCGCCTCATTCGCTCTCTTCAGAAATCATTGAGAAGATTAAGATATACACAAGGCTTCTTGCTATTGATCTGAATGTAATCGGCCTAATGAACATTCAATATGCGGTGAAGGATAACAATATTTATATATTAGAGGTGAATCCAAGGGCCTCAAGGACGATCCCGTTTGTGAGCAAGGCTACGGGAGTGCCTCTTGCAAAGATGGCTGCGAAGGTTATGGCAGGCAGGACTCTAAAGGAGCTTGGGCTTACATCAGAGGTGGAAATATCTCATACCGCGGTTAAGGAGGCTGTATTCCCGTTTGACAGGTTTGCCGGAGTAGATACAATACTTGGGCCTGAGATGAAATCCACCGGCGAGGCCATGGGGATTGATAAAGACTTTGGAAGGGCATATTCAAAGGCAGAGACATCGTCCAAAAATACAATGCCGCTGAAGGGCAGGGTCTTTATCAGCGTTAAGGATAAAGACAAGCCTTCCATGCCCCGGATGGCAGGCAAATTTATCGAGATGGGGTTCTCAGTTACCGCAACAGTCGGAACAGCCGCATTTCTGAGTGAGCATGGATTAAAAGTGGATACTGTTTACAAGGTCGGGGAAGGCCGTCCTGATATTGTTGATTTGATAAAGAACAATGAGATAAATTTTGTGATAAATACCGTCTCAGATGCAAAGGCGCAGAGAGATTCATTCTCAATAAGGGAGAGCGCCCTGCGGCAGGGTGTTCCATACACAACAACGCTTTCGGGAGCCAAGGCTGCGGTAAATGCCATTGAGGTTGTGCTGAAAGAAGACCTCAATGTGAGGTCATTACAGGAGTACCATAAAGATATTTCAGAACTAAGAACTTCTTTACATTAATTATCATCTATTGTTAGAATTTGCCATGCATAAGGTTCCGATAACTCCATCTGGCCATAAGAAACTCAAGGAAGAGCTTGAGAGGCTTATCACTATAGAGAGGCCCAAGAATGTCGCGGCAATTGCTGAGGCAAGGGCGCACGGCGATCTCTCGGAGAATGCTGAATATCATGCCGCAAAGGAGCGTCAATCGTTTATTCAGGGACGCATTCAGGAGCTTCAGACAAAAATTGCCAATGCTAATATTATTGATCCGTCCACAATATCTCAGGATAAGATCGCTTTTGGGGCTAAAGTAAAACTCGCGGACACAGAGAGCGACAAAGAGTGCGTCTATTATATTGTAGGGCCTGATGAGTCGGATGTGAAATCAGGAAGAATTTCAATAAACTCACCTGTGGCAAGGTCTCTCATCGGCAAAGAGGAAGGGGACATCGTTGTTGTCCAGGCTCCTGCAAAGACGATTGAATACGAGATATTAGAGATAAGCTTTGAGTAAACTATTTCAAATATCTGTAAAGGAGAACAGGCAGGTGGCAAAAAATCATTTTCTCCTCACAGCCCACCCATTAAACACGATGCCATCTCCGGATCCCGGACAATTCTTTATGCTCTCTGTTGACAGCAGGCTTGACCCTCTTCTTAAACGGCCTTTCAGTCTTCATCGTCTTGTATTAGGTGATTTACAGTTTCTCTACAGGGTCGTGGGCAAGGCAACAAATATCCTTAAAGACAAGAAGGCCGGAGATATTATGGAGCTTATAGGCCCTCTCGGCAATGGTTTCCCTGTTAATGAAATAGAAGAAAAAAAGCCTGTGCTCATTGCCGGAGGCATGGGTATCGCGCCTCTTGTTGCTCTGGCTGAAAAATTTACAGAGCGGCAGCCAGTATTCTTCTATGGCGCAAGAAACGCAGAGGAAATTCTCTGTCTGAATGAATTAGAATCAATCGGAATTACTCCTGTAATATCTACGGATGACGGCACATCAGGACGAAAAGGGTTTGTTACGGATATTGTCGAGGAGTTTCTCTATCATCATCCGTCATCTTCCTTTGATTATGCTCTTTATTCATGTGGACCGAAGCCGATGCTTGAGACTCTTTCAGGCATTGCAATGAAGTATAAAATAAAAGCTTATATGGCACTTGAGGAGAGCATGGCCTGCGGCATCGGCGCATGTCTCGGATGTGTAATAAAGACAGTTGACGGTTATAAACGTGTCTGCAAAGAGGGGCCGGTTTTTTTATCTGAGGAAATCATTTGGTAGAGAAAGTTCTATTCATATCTTGTTGCATACTTATGACTAAAATAAAACAAGTATGAAAGATCATCAGACAATAACATTAAGAATATTCCAAGTTGCGGGGGGTATTCTGTTATCAGTGTTTATATGTGTATCCGAGTTGTATGCCTCAGGAGACGTAAATCTTCTTCGTCGTTCACCCGGCGAAACCTGCGAAGGCTGCCACAGAACGAACGATAATACTCCGTCTCCAGGCGAGGTGGGATTTGACCAGAACAAATGGGACAAATCTATAAAGATGCACAGCTCTGAAATCGCCGGTTACTGCTCCAATTCCACATATAAAACGAAAACGGTATGCGTGTCCAACGGAGCCGTATGGACCCCTCGAAAATGGACTGGTAACAACGGCTGGGGCGTTGCAGGAGGTCAATACGGCGAGTTTGTCTGCACAACGTGTCATGCGTCTCATAATACAAAAAATATATATCTTATAAAAGAGAATATTGCAGCGCCAAGCGATACTTTTCCAGGAGCTGCAGTTAATTTCAGATATGTCACCGGTGCTGCGGGGAACGCTCTCTATGTAATGGGCGATGACTCTGAAAATCATACATCGTCGATACGAGTCTGCGAGGTTTGTCATTCACTCACAAATTATCACAGATACAATACAAACGCCCAGCCGAATAAAAGCCACAATAATGCTTTAAATTGCGTCACCTGTCACTCTCACAGTACTGGTTTCTGCGCCTGCAACACATGCCATGGAGCGTCAGGATCAAGCGGCGCTCCTTTAATAACAGGAGATCTTGTTACTGGTGAGAATGCCACGGGATCACTTTATGCCGGAAAACATCAAAGGCATGTCGCAGACCTTGGTTATGCATGCGAAACATGTCATACCGGCTATTTAATGCCTGATAACGTCAATCATTCAATAGATATCGGGTTCAGTGTGTTTTCGATCAACGGCGGCAGTTATGATGGACAGACAACTGCGAATTATTACGCAAGTGGGGCAAATACTTCCGTCACAAATAACGGCTCGATGCGGTGCGGTAATATCTACTGCCACAGCAATGGGACCTCTGTTTCAAGCGGCACCATACCGGCTTACGCCTCAGCCAGTTGGGGCACAGGCTCGGTAACTTGTTCATCGTGCCACGGAGCCCCCCCTAATTATACAAATACATATCCTAAGGCTAACAGCCACTCAAGACATAGTTATATTACATGCAAAAAATGCCATTGGAATACAACCAATACGGGAAACGACATATCCGATTACTCGAAACATGTTAATGGCTCATATGACATAGGCAACAGTACAGGGACATTGACGTACAACTACAGTGCATCCGGAGGCTCATGCAGCGGCACTTTCGGCTGTCATGGGAGCGCAACTTGGGGCGGTACGCTCCCGGCGCAGGATTATTCAAACTGCGTTTCATGCCATAAGTCAACAAAAGGGAGCAGAAGGCAAATAGTTGATTCCAACGGAGACGGGAGCGGCACGGGCGGAGATTTCAAGAAGACATCCCATCATGTTCTGTCCCAGTTTACGAGTACCGTACCGGGGCAGGTAACGGTCAACAGCCCATCGTCCACGACTACAGGCACAGGCGGCTTTACCGACCCGGAAAATGCAAATTCGTTGGATGGAAATTATGCGACCTGCACTGTTAACGACAATACGCAGTTTTACTCTAACTACGGCATCTCACTGATGGGGGATTCACAGGACGTAACGAAAGTCGAGGTTGGAGTCGCAGGATATTACACTGCCGATACCGTCAGGACCTCGAGGCTGTATCTTCAGGTCTCCTGGGACGACGGAACAACGTGGGGAACTGAACAGTATGTCGTTCTCCCGAGAAATACTGCAAGCACGCAATACAAGAATTTCACCTCAAACACCGCATGGACTGCTGCGAAATTGAGCAATCTAAAGGTGAGGGTGCGAAACTATTTTACTTCCACACCGGCAACCACAAATAATCTGGACTGGCTATCGGTGCGGGTGACCTACGATTACAGCATGACGATAACCACTCCGATAGGGAATGCCGCCTGCCTGATTTGCCACGATGTAACCCTTCACCTGTCGGGCACCGTCAGGCTGAAGGACGCCGACAGTCCAGGGACGGTCTATGCGTACGATCCAGCCAATCCGGCAACGACCGAGCTGTTCTGCCTCAGCTGCCATGATGCGAACGGCGCAGGCGGAAATTATTCTCCGTTTTCGGACGGGGCGACATTGGGTGCCATCCCCTATATGGCAGGCAAGGATATCAAAACTTACTGGACCAAGACCTATGGACATAAAGAGCGGGGGCTCACCTGTCTCGGAAACGGAGATCCAAATACAGGATGTCATTCAAACGGACATGGTTCTGATTATAAAGGTCTGTTGGCAAAAAACCTGGCGCTGCCTTTAACAGTCGCGGGGGAGGGAGCACCTTATAAAACGACTAACGAAGGCGCTTATGAACTATGTTTCAGTTGTCATTCCAATTATTCACGAGTGACAAAGGAGGCCATTCTTGGCGTCAAGGCGGGAAGCAAATACGATTGGGACCACTGGTGGGGTGTAATGCCGCCCTATTATACTGCCTCTACCCAGACAAACTTTAAGGACAGGTATGATAATTCCGGGAAGACTTATGATGATGACATGGGCTTCAGGCTCCCTGGTAAGTACTTCAACCTGCATTACTATCATATTCAGGATGGAGGAGGAAGCGGATGGAGATACAGGGACAGTATAAATTCCAATATACACTGTCTCACGTGTCATAATGTGCACGGCTCAAATACACAGTGGGGATGGGTCTATGATGAGATGCAGTATACTCATCATGACGGACAAGGCGCAGACAAATACGGCACCATCGAGTTGCCGAATCTGAACAACCTGAATAACTATCCGATAAGCTGCGCGTTAAATTGCCATCCCTCTGCCGGCCCTCTGGATAACTGGTTTGAACCTGCGGGTGAATAACAAACTGTGCCGTATGGGGATAACTATAGTATAATCAGGCATGTCGCGTACTAAAGCGGTGAACGTGAAAATCATTTTGATTATATTAATAATGTTCGATTTATTTTCGGGAAAATGATATATTTTACCTGTAATTGCTATGGACATATCAGTTGAAATAGGGAAGATAAAGCTTAAAAATCCTGTCATGACGGCTTCGGGCACATTTGGCTACGGCGAAGAATATGCCGGTTTTATTGATATAAACGAACTCGGCGCGCTTGTTGTAAAAGGGCTTTCTCTGCTTCCAAAAGAAGGTAATCCTCCACCCCGCATTGTTGAGACGCCGGCAGGCATGCTGAATGCCATCGGTCTTCAGAATATAGGCATAGATAAATTCTTAAAAGAAAAGCTCCCATATCTCAGGCAGTTTAATACCCCTGTAATAGTTAATTTCTTCGGCGACTCTATTGAGGAGTATGTCAAAGCTGCCGGGAGATTGAGTTCAGCAGACGGTATTCACGGGCTTGAGATGAATATATCATGTCCGAATAAAGAGGCAGGGTGGAGCGTCTTCGGCACGGATCCGCAAGTTACATATAGAGTTGTCAGTTCTGTGCGGAAGGCTACAGACCTTACGCTTATTGTGAAACTATCGCCGAATGTTACGGATATAGCTTTGATGGCAAATACAGCAGAGGACGCGGGCGCAGATGCCGTATCATTGATAAACACATTAACTGGTATGGCTATTGATATAAGAACAAGGAGGCCGAAGCTCGCAAATATCAGAGGAGGGCTTTCAGGCCCTGCTATAAAACCTGTTGCAGTCAGAATGGTCTGGGAATGTTATAAAAAGATCAGCATCCCTATAATCGGGATGGGCGGGATAATATCGGCTGATGATGCAGTTGAGTTCATGCTTGCAGGCGCAAGCGCAGTTGCGATCGGAACTGGAAACTTTATCAATCCCGGAGTTACAATGGATGTGCTCTCAGGCATAAAATCCTTTATGTCGGCAGAGAAACTTAATTCATTGAAAGAATTAATAGGAAGGGTTGAATGTTAGCAAAACCGATCATAACCTTAACAACCGACTTCGGCCTCAAGGACCCTTTTGTCGGGCTTGTGAAGGGGGTGATCCTGAGTATAAATCCAGAGGCGGAGATAATTGATATTACCCATAATATAAGCCAGCATAATATCTTTGAGGCCTCACAGATAATATCAATGAGCTGCAGGTATTTCCCCCCTACAACAATACATGTGGTTGTTGTAGACCCGGGAGTGGGCGGAGGCAGGAGGCCTTTACTTGTTATCACCGAAGATTATTATTTCATAGGGCCTGATAATGGCTTGTTTACGCCTATATATGAAGAATTTCAATCCAGTTTCTTTAAAGTCATGCATTTAACCGCGTCGCATTACTTTCTGCCAATGAACGGCTCAACCTTTCACGGCAGGGATGTTTTTGCGCCTGCTGCAGCGTGGCTTTCAAAAGGCATTGACGTCTTTAAGTTTGGCGAACAGATAACCGATTATGTTACAATCCCCTCGATCAAAGCCACGATAAAAGGCGACATTGTCAATGGAAATGTAATCTCTATTGATATTTTTGGAAATGCCGTAACAAATATAACAACAAAAATCTTGGCAAAACTTACCCCTGACATAGAAAAGAGCAGGTACAGGGTTAAGTACAAGGGCGCAGAACTGCCTCTGGTCAATTATTATGCCGATTCGAGTGCTTTCGGGAATGGGCTTTCAGCGGTTATTAACAGTTTTGGACATCTGGAAATCTTTTTCTACAAAGAGAATGCAGCCTCTAAATACAATGTCAACATAGGAGATAGTGTTGAAGTCGCACTAATTTAAGGATCATGCGAATACTTCTTGTAGGTAACTTTGCTCCCCCGTATGAGGATGAAAATCTCCATAACATTTCCATACTGAAAAGACTTAAAGAGGAAGGGAATGAATGCAGCGTTATAAATATTTCCGAGCATCCTTCAAAGGAAAAAGAGTTTGTTAACGCCAAAAGTTATATAGATTTTGTCTTAAAAGTCATACGCCACGCATGGGGAAAAGATGTCGTACATTTTTTCACCAAAGGCTATACCAGGCTTGGGCTTTTACAATTGATGACATCAATATTTGTCGGGAGAATATTTCGCGCCAGGGCGATCGTCTCTCTCCATTCAGAGTTCTTCTCCGTAATAGGCCAGATGAGGAGCAAGGTCGGCGGTCAGCAGACAGTATACCTCTCATTCTCTTTTGCTCATAAGATTATTTTTGGCGATAAGGATACTTATGATGTAGCTTCAAGATACAAGAGAAAACATAACTTTGAACTGATCCCTCTTTTTATAAGCAGAGATAAAGAGTTAAAAGAGAATGAAGCGCCTGTCCTGAGAAAACTGAAGGACAAGAAGAGGATCATTCTTTTTTCCAATGTGCAGTACCCCTCGCTTCTTTTTGATATTCTCAGTTCATTGTTATCCCATACTCATGCTAATGATATCGGTATCGTCATATCCGTGTCCGAGACCCCTTCCGCGAAACTTCAGCATTTATTGGAAGAGTCCGGGCATGACATATCCGGGAATATGGTCTTTGTCGCCTATGACGATATGAAGCTTCTCTCAAAGGCATACGGCATGTCGGATCTGATCGTAAGACCGATGAGCTGTGACGGCGAGATATTCTTTCAGGATTTTGCCGTATATGTCAGAAGGGTGGAGCGTTCGGAAGATTATGTATATTTTCTATCCAGCCTCGTCTTTGTGAAAGAAGGGGAAACAGCAGACCTGTGCGCCTGCATAATCAGCGATATATTATCGAAGGAATCAGACGATCCTCATAAACTGCAATCCGAAGATTTCTACTCAAAGGTCAGGAAGATGTATGAGGCATGAAGACTAAAAATAACTCTTAAGCTACAGTTTTATTATTTCTTATTTCCTGCCTTAAAAAATGGTGATTGCAGCGCATCCGCTCTTGAAATAATGCCGACCAGTTTTCCTTTGTCGTTGATAACCGGCACCCTGTTAATATTCTTTTCTTTAAAAATATTCGTAATTTCAGATATAGATATATCCTCGTTTACGGTCAGGGCCGGGGAGTTCATTATATTCTCCGCTTTTTGCCAGAGCATGGGCTGGGGAATATCCCCTCTTTTTTGAAGAAGTTGTACTATGATTCCCATAGATGATTGAGCGCCTATGCGGGACAGAAAGTCTTTCTCAGAGATCACGCCAATGACCTTATCTTCTTCATCAACCACCGGAACGCCTGAGATTTCATGATCTGCCATTATCTCTACAATCTCCAATAGAGGCGTATCTTTCTTTACAAAGACAACATTTTTCGTCATGATCTCCTTTGCTTTCGTAAAGTTCATAAGACGGTCAATTGCGTGCTGGTAAGCAAAACGGTAGACCTCCTTGAAATCACCAGTTGTTATATCAACATAACCTTCCATCTTTTTCATGGCTTCCAAAATGTCATCATCTGAGATGTCAATCGGGTTTCCTGGAAAGTTTTCTTTATGCGGGAGTTTTTTCTTCATTTTATTCCTCATCATATAAGGTTAAAAGATATCTTTACTGCGAAGGGTTCCTGAAAAATTATAAACTTAAAGGATGTTGTTTGTCACGGTTAAAGATAAAAGATTAAAGCAGCGGGTGGCTCGCTCTTTGCCTTCTCAAATGCCTCTTTATAAGTCAAAAGCATAGTCACAAACCTCCAAATCAAAAATAAGAACATGATACTGATTATTTGGCGTTAAAAAAAATATTATGTTCCTCTTTCTTTCTGCTTGGACTGCCGAGAATACAGCGTGCCGAACTCTCTCTCCCATACATCTATCAAAGGTGCAACGAGGTACTCTATCCTCTCGCAGTGCTTGGCGAGCTCTGGAATCCGAGGCTTCCCCTGATTGAGGAGTTGTGCGATCACGCTCAACGCAATAGCGAGCGAGTTCTTTGCGTTATCGAAACGAAAAGCGACAAATCGCCACTCGGTCGCCACATGCAACTCTTTGTATCTTACGGGTTTGTCGAACCCGGCTTCGGGGTGTACGCACCAGTCTCGCCATTTGAAGAGCTCGCAGAGATGACTGCGCATGCTCTTAAAACCCGCGGAGCTGATTCTGAAACCGAGTCGGAAAACCTCGCTAATGCGCTTAGCCCTCGATAGGCGTTTGCGTTCCCAGGATTCAATCGTCTTCTTAGGAATCGTCACAAAGTCTCTAACCATCGCGTAGAAGGCATCGACTGCGACTGCCGACGCCAGTACACACTGCATGCTTGAGGAAAAGTCGCGCTCTAGCGCTTTGTTCTTGCGATTGGCGTCGTCTGAGTCCCAGCACGCCAGGAGTTCCTCATGGGCAGCCTGTGCCTCGTAAAGATGCTGCAGCGCGATTTCTAACCAGTGAATGTAGAGGTCAAGCGATACGCCAATCTCAACTGGGGCGCTGTCGAAGCTGCCGTCTCTTGATATGCTAAACGAGATGCCGCTAATACGGAGTCCCATCCTGTTTAGATGGATGCCCCGCCACTGATTCTCGGGAAGCTTTTCGCTGTTCTCGCTCATGTGACTTCTCGGAGTACAAACTTCAGCCTTTATTCGGTGGTGGTGGAGATAAGCCCACTTGTAAAGATTGAGAGCGTCTCATTGAAGAATTTAATTTTATTTATTTGACTGCGCTGATTGATTTGGAATACTTTTGTGATACGCTCGTTAAACTCTTGAAACCCTTGCCCTGAGAAAAGGTCGGGATGAATTATAGCAAACCAAGCTCTGAAGCATTGCAAAATAGGTCTGATGTCTCTGGTGAGAGTTGAGTATGTTTCTATCGCGTATAAAAGGAGAAATTCATTGGTATTTGGATTAAAGGAAGCTATTGCGGAGGGGTCTTTATCGGCATGTTTCATGAAATTAGCCCATTCTCTCATGGCGCGTTTAACTTCTTTTCTGGATTCGGGGCGAATAATATTAGACGCTGGTAGATCCGGTAACAATGGAGGTCCGTTTTGATGCTTGTTCAAGTCATAAAGAATCTGATATGCAGCGGAGGCGAGAGTATGAACGGAAATAGCATCAGCATCATTGAACCACAAAATAACCGCTGTTTCGAGCTGTCGCAGGGAGGCATTAAGCTTCGTGATGTGGATGCGGCCTATTTTATTGTTCATGGTTCGCGAACCAATAATTATATAGTTAATTGGATAATATCAGAAATTTTCAGTCTGTTCAAAGATATAAAAATTATTGTTTAGCGTTAGTAGCTAAATTACTACAATCAACTCTATTTCTCAAAAAGCTCCGGCATATCCTTCTTGGCTGATGCAAGCTTTTTATCATACTCCATATCCCCTTTGCCAAGATAGTTGGATATGAGCTTTGAGAATGCTGATCTCCAATTTCCGAGAACAGTTCTTATCAGCCATATGGGATTATAGTTGAGCGCCCTTGTCATGATAAAGAGAAAGACAACAGGCTCAACGAACCTTTTCGTTATGAAATTAAAAAAATTGACGAGCAATATGTGGATATGATGTCTTGATGCTTCGGGTTTGTTTAAGTATCTCATAAGAGCCTTTGGTATGAAGGGCGTAATCCCTAACAGCTTATTAAGGTACGTCGTATCTATCTTTACCAAATATCTGAAGAGATACGCATCCGGGTCTGCGATATTGTCTTTTATCGCTCTTTCAGTAAGCGGCGCTCCGGGGAAGAAGGTGAGGTGGGCAAGTGATATAATATACGGCCTTTTAAGCCTTGATATGGCGTTAATGGTCTCAATCTCATCATCTTCTGTTTCATATGGATTGTCTACGATCATCTCATAAAAAGGCGCTGCGCCGGACTCTGAGATTATACCGGCTGCCATCTTGACAGACGAGAAACTTATCCTTCTTTGGAAGACATCAAAATTAACGCGGTCGCTGCCGCTCTGGATCCCCATAACAACCATGCTGAGCCCGGCCTTTCTGAGTGTACGGAGCGCTTCCCTGTCAAGCATTGTGGGGATTACCCTGACTATGAACGGCAGGTTGATATGCTTTTTATATGCTTCAGCGAATTTGCTCATCCATTCTCTATTGTGAGTAAAGAAGCAGTCGTCTTCAAAATTAATATAAAGAACATACGGGTCTTTCTTAACATTCATCAGCTCTTCCATGCAGTTTTCAACTGACCTTTCCCTCACTTTTCTGCCGTAAACAGTAGAGAGATAGGCGTTGGCGCAGTATCCGCAATTAAAAGGACAGCCTCTTGTTGTTATCATCATGTGGCAGGTCCCGCCGTATAGTGCATAGCGTCTGAATAATCCTGGATTTTTTTTAAAGTTATATATTTTGTTTTTATGAAATCCGTAAAAATAGTCAGGCAGGTATTCTTGAAAAGGGAGGCTGTCGAGGTCTGATTCAGGTGGAGCCTTGAGAGGTTCTTTTGCGCTTCTGTTTTTTCTTGTCAATATATTCGGGATCTCTGGCGCAATATCTTTGCCTTTATCTTTCAGATGATCAAGCAATGAGACGACAGCTCTCTCTCCTTCGCCGGTGCAGACAAAATCCGCGTATTTCATACATTCATCGGGACTGATTATTGCGTGTACTCCGCCCCAGATTACAGGAATCTGAAATTTCTCATGCAGGAGTTTTGTAAGGTTTTTAGCAGGATAAAACTCAATTGACATGAGTCCGATACCTATAAGATCAGGCTTGTAGTCTTGAATAAAATCCTCTATAGCCGGAGCTAATTTCTTCTCAAGATAGCCCGGAAGGAGAAGGATGTTGGCATCATGCCCATTGGCAAGCAGATTGGCTGAGATGTATTTTAAGCCGGTTACATATGCATTGGATTGAAGAGAGATGAGGAGGCATTTCATTAAAATTATCTTCCCGTGAAGTCATGATCAGAGTAAGGTTTAATTAATGATAAGCAACATAAATTCAGGAAGTCAAGATTTCAGGAAGAAGGCCGCCGGTTTACGGAAACTCTTAATTCCTGAAAAGTTGCGTAATAAAGCAAATATCTTACTTAAAGGAAAAACGCCAACGTCTCATAATACTTGATTTTTTTTGATATTTATTGGATAATTTAAACAAATAAGTGATTTTTATTTTGGCAGCAGGGGGTAATAAAAATAAGGAGAAAGTATATTGATTGTTAAGGATTATGTCCTTAATAAGGCAAAAGAAGCGATCTCTCTTCAAGCGCTGAAGAGTGCTTGCATTACGTCTGTTCCCTACTGTGACTCAATCCCTCCTCTTCATTTCCACAAGGCTTTTCGTCTTCCAATGCGCTGTCGTTTCATAAGCTCTGAAACCAACGATATATGAAAAAACGCGGACATCAAAAGACCTACGACTACTACGCTGTAATACGGAATATCAGTCGTGAACTGACTTCAAAATTCAGCCTGGATAGTATATACAGCTTTATCGGTGATACCTTGTTATCAACACTTGCCTTGAGAGACATTTATATTTTTTTTCTGCTGCCGGGCGGTAATTTCGGAGAGGCTTATCGCAATTCACACGGTAAGAGCAAGGATGCACTGGAAAAAGCAGAGACTTCAGATCATCAATCTAAAAGGCACGAAACTGTAGATGAGAACTCCGGAGCAATCAAGCTTTTAAAGACCCTTCATGAAGTTGTCATTAAAGGGCAGCATAAAGACGGCTCAGAGCTGCTCAAAGAAATAGACGGTTTCCTTGAAATTTTTCATGGCGAGGCATTAGTGCCGGTCTATGTTGATGATAAGCTGACACTTTTAATCATACTTGGCGGCAAAATGTCCGGTGATATGTTTGACAGCGAGGATATCAGTCTACTGAATACTGTTGCTGATCAGACAGCTATTGCCATAAAGCATGCCAGACTTTATCAGGAGAATATTATCTCTGAGAAACTTGCTGCTATAGGTATGATGTCCGCGACATTTGCTCATCAAATCAGAAATCCTCTCACTTCCTTAAAAACCTGCGCGCAGTTGATGCCTGAAAGATATGATGACGCTGATTTTAGAAATACTTTTTCCAGGATAGTCCGGGATGATGTCAAAAAGATAGAAGGTCTTATTAATGACCTCCTTGATTTTTCTGCCAAGGAGATATTTTCCGGTACAGATAATTATGACCTGACCGCTGTTATAGATGAGACTATTGACAACTTACAATACAAACATGCTCTTGAGAAGCAAAGCTTACTTATTGAGAAGAAGTACAGAGACGATGCCATTAAAATGACAGGCAGTGTAAATATGCTGACACAGGCCTTCAGCAATATTATAAATAATGGATGCCAGGCTATGGGAAACGGCGGTCTTTTGATAGTTGACATCAATCCGAACGGCCGGAATGTGAATATTACAATCAGGGATAACGGCAGAGGCATGTCTCATGAAGAGGTTGCCCGAATATTTGATCCGTTCTATACAACAAAGCCTTTGGGCGTGGGGCTGGGGCTTGCCATAAGCAAAAGGATAATAGAAGATCACGGCGGCAGGATAAAAGTTGAAAGCAGATTATCGCAGGGAACTATCTTCACAGTTTCTTTGCCCTTACTAAACAGCAATCGGTATGCGGAAGAAGGCAGCATGGTGATATAAATGGACATCATAGCGCTCTTGAGCAGTGATGAAAAAATAATTAATTCCGTACGGGATTTGCTTAAGAAGTATATTGTGTATCCGCTGAGAACGCAGGAAGAACTCGAGGAATTACAGAGCAAAATGCCGGATAGTCTTTTTCTTGTTGATACTGTATCTCACAGTCTCTCATCTCTTGAGGATTTTCTTCTTAAACTGGATGATGACTCGGCAGTGCTTATCTCATCAAAGAAGCCTGAGAGGCTTAATAGGGAGAGGCAGCCGAAAAGTGTCTTTGACTGCGTTGATGCGGAATATATTACGGCAGAGCTTTCTCCCATAGTTGAACGCGCTCTTCAAATGCAGAGATTAAAGAGCGAATTAAAACTCTTCAGACGTTCAGGAGATGATTCATTATCCGGACATATGCCGGTTTACAGTAAACCCGATGCAGAAGCGTTCTCTGCCGGACGTTATCTTCATGAGAGGGTGCTTATCAACTTTGCCAAGATGCTCACTGTAAGCTTTGATATGCGGGAGCTCTTTATCCACTTTATGGATTCCGTTAATGAGATTGTACGAGTAAATAAGATGTCAATAATGCTGAGAGATATGGATATCTTCTATGTCAAGACTCACTATGGACTTGATCCTCATGTTGCCGATACCCTGAAACTCACGAAAGAGAGCGCTCTGGTTGGCTGGCTTGCCAGGAACGGAAGGATAATGCAGAAACCTGCCGGCCCGTCAGATGCTGTTTCTGTAAGTATTTACAGAGAGATGGAGCTTCTCCAGTGCTCATTTGCATTTCCCATAATTCACAATGGAAAACTGATAGGCATATTCAATATAGATCATAAAATTACCGAGGATCCTTTTTGCAAGGAAGAGATTGAGATAATCTATCTTCTTTGCAATTATCTTGCCGCGGCTGTAAAAGGCGTAGACCTGTATAATCAGATGTGGCGGCAGCAAGACTTTACAAATAATATGCTTTCATGTATGAGCAGCGGCATGATTGCAGTTGATAAGGATGACAAGATCACCATTTTTAATCAGCAGGCATCAGAAATACTTGACATGGACCCTGCCGGTATTATAGGTAGTGACTTGAGAAAGCTTCCATCACCTTTTGGGAAGATACTTCATGAGACGATCGCAACAGGCAGATCATATAAACGGTATGAAGCCGAGATTACAGCCTCAAAACTTCCGGTCGGCATAAATAGCTTCAGGCTGCTTGACGAGCATCAGTCCCCGATCGGTGCAGGGATTGTATTTACAGATCTCTCTGATTCCAGAAAATTGCAGGAGCAGATGATGAGGGCTGAGAAACTTGAAGCAGTTAATGATCTGATGGCAAAGATTGCGCATGAGGTGAGAAATCCGCTGACTGCAATTCAAATATACACGCAGTTGATAAATGAGAAATACGGCGATGATGAGGAGCTACGCAACTTTTATACATCATCTGTAAGCCAGTCAATCAAGAAGCTTGATGGATTGATTGATAAGCTGGTGACTTTCTCAATTACGCAGGATTATAACTTTAATAAGGAGGATGTAGGGTGCCTTATTGATAATGCCGCGGAGCATGTTCTAAAAAATATTCCTTCCGGGTATAAATTTGAAAAGAGCAAAATTGACAGCTCTCTCTTTATTGAGGCAGACAGGAAATTTATTATAAAGGCTATTTATTATATTGTCCTGAGCATTATTGAAAAAGCGCCTGTCGGAACATTGATTACAGTGAGCGCAAAGTCTGGTCCTGTATCTGTAGAAATATCATTAAAATATGACGGCAATGTGCTGACTGATAAAGAAAAAGAAAGTCTGCTGAGGCCTTTGACGGATTTGGACAATCTGTCCGTGGAATTAAATTTACCGATCAGCCGCAAAATCATAGAAGCGCATAATGGGAGCCTTGATATAAAGTCTGAGAACGGCAGCAACTTTTTTATTATAAGATTGCCTCTTATGGAAAGAAGGACTGCCGCAATATATGATTTGAGAGAGGGAAATTAAATGAATAAGGACAAGGTGCTCGTGATTGATGATGAGATGTCTCCTCGGGAGTCGCTCAGAATGGTTTTGAAGGAAAAGTATGAAGTCAATACCGTTTCGGGAGGGGTGGAAGGACTTGATTTTCTTAAACATAACCTCGTTGACCTTGTAGTTCTTGATATTAAGATGCCTGTAATGGACGGGATAACGGCCTTGAAAGAGATCAAAAAAGATCACCCTGATATCGAAGTTATTCTCCTGACCGCATATGCCAGTCTTGATACTGCCAGGGATGCGATTCGTTTCGGCGCCTTTGATTATTTAATGAAGCCTTTTGATAAAGATGATGTGCTCAGCGTTGTTGAAAGGGGGATGCAAAAGAGGCATGCTTCGGAAAAAGTTAAATCAGAATTTATTACTCTTCTGAACAAAACTAACGCGCTCGAAGAACAGATAGCCATGGCGCATGATAATATAATGTCCTGTTATGAAGGCACTGTTAAGGCGCTGAATCTTGCGATAGATGCCAAGGACCATTACACATATAACCATTCAAACCGGGTTGCAAGATTAGCATCTTTATTGGCAGAAAGCCTTGGGTTGTCATATAACATCAGGGAGAAGATAGAGCACGCGGCCGCTATTCACGATATAGGTAAGATAGGGATTGATGAGAGTGTCCTTAAAAAGAACGGACAATTGACACCCGAGGAGTTTGAAGGAATGAAAAAGCACCCTGAGATAGGAGCCAAAATTGTGCGGTCTGTTCCTTTTCTTGAAGAAGCGGTGCCCGTTATTCTTTATCATCACGAAAGGTTTGACGGCAAGGGGTATAAAAATCTTAAAGGGGAACAGATCCCTCTAAGCGCAAGGATAGTCATGGCGGCAGATGCTGTTGATGCAATGATGAATGCCAGACCATACAGAGACAGTCTCCCTATGGTGAATGTTTTTAATGAATTAAAGGAAAATTCAGGAACTCAGTTTGACCCCATGATTGTGGATTTGATAATTAATGGGAAGGTGTCGCTGGAAATGATTCATAATGCAAATTGCTCAATACGGTCAAAAAACTAATCTGAAAATTACGTCCATTCTCATTTGCAGAACTTGTTCTTAAGCAGTTTTGATCTACTTTAATCCAAGCACATCCTGCATATCGTAAAAACCAGGGGGCTGTTTACGAACCCACAAGGCAGCTTTGAGAGCGCCGCCGGCAAAAGTATCCCGGCTTGAAGCCTTATGCGTTATCTCGATCCTTTCTCCGATGCCTCCGAAAAGAACCGTATGCTCTCCAACTATATCACCGGCGCGGATCGTCTGCATCCCTATCTCCTTTTTCGTCCTTTCGCCGATTATGCCTTTTCTTGTGTAGACTGCGGTCTCTTCGAGATTTCTGTTGAGGGCATCTGCCAGTACATGGGCAATGCGAAGAGCTGTTCCTGAAGGAGCATCTTTTTTAAGCCTGTGATGCGCCTCAATAACTTCAACATCATAGTCATCACCTAAGACCCGCGCAACATCTTTTAGGACTTTTAAGAGGAGGTTCACGCCAACGCTCATGTTGGGCGCAACTACGCAGGGGATTTTACGGGAGCATGATTTAATAGTTTCAACAGCTTCAGCGCTTAAACCTGTAGTCCCTATAACAATAGCTATTCCTTTATCAGAAGCGGTCTTTGCAAGTTCAACAGTAGTCGCTGGCTCAGAAAAATCTATAAGGACATCCGCTTTTGCTTTTATGTCATTGATATTACCTGCCAGCGCTACATTAATCTTCCCGATGCCTGCGTTTTCTCCGGCATCAGAGCCTATCTTTGGATGATCTCTGCGCTCCAATGCGCCGATAATCTTTAATTCTTTATTGTCATTTGCAAGCGTAATGATTCGCCCTCCCATTCTGCCGGCTGCGCCTGATACGATTAAATTAAGCATATTGCCTCCATTTTTGAAATTATGATTCATAGGATATAACGTTAGCCGCTAAAATATCAAACTAAATATTACTGCTACCATATACATTTGTTCCATAAGGTTGATATAATAAGATGGTTGGAAATTAAGACATAATTAACAAATATCTTGTTAAAGCAAAGGAGGAATCTATCTTGACTTCTAAGAATAAAATAGCGTTGTTCTTAACATTAATTGTTTTATCTGCACAAAATGCATATGCTTACATAGACCCTAATACAGGCGGGTTCTTTTTCCAGACAGTGGCTCCTTTTGTTTACGGTATTTTGGGTGTAATAGTAGTATTCTGGAAACGGATAATTAATTTTGTAAAGGGTTTGTTCAGCAAAAAAAAGAACGGGGACAGTTCGACAGGGAATGAGTAAGCCCAGCCGTTTTATGGTTTTAGGCATTGACGGAATGGACCCTGAGATATTCCGCTTTTTGCATAAAAAAGGAAAAATGCCCGTGCTTGGCACTATAGCCGATGCCGGCAACTTCAGGTTTCTTGCCACATCCAACCCTCCTCAAAGCCCTGTTTCATGGACAAACATAGCTACCGGAAGTAATTCAGGCACACACGGCATTTGTGATTTTATACATAGGGATCCGAAAACCTACATTCCAGAGTTGTCTTTGTTTGGAATACAGCAGCATAAGGGCGGGGTAAAATATACATCGCATATTCAAATACCATCTGTTTTTGAGGAAGCCATGAAACAAGGGATTCCTGTAACGCTTTTACGGTGGCCGCTTACTTTCCCTGCTCCTGAGTCACTGCCTTCAAATAGCCGGCTGCTCTCAGGAATGGGAGTGCCTGACCTTTTAGGAACTTTGGGCAGATATTCTTTTTATACTGCTGACGATGCAATCTCAGAAAAAACGATGCATGGACGGATTGTTCATATAACCCAGAATAACGGATTGGTAAAGACAGAGATCTTTGGTCCTCGATATATGAGCTGGAAGGGGATGAAGGAGGCGTCTGTCCCCTTGACAATGGAAAGAACGTCAGACGGCTTAAAAGTCGAATTGCCCGAAATTACACTTGATTTGAAATGCGGGGGCTGGAGCCCGCATATTATTTTGAGGTTTTCAATCGGTCTCATGGGCAAAGTAAGCGCTATAACCAGGATGGTTTGCATTGATTCAGAGCCTTTTCCTTCCTTGTTCATATTGCCTATGCAAATTTACCCTAAGGAAACGACACTTCCTCTTTCTTCACCAAAGTCCTATGGATCAGACCTGTGGGATAAAATTGGACCATACCTTACTCTGGGTATGCCTGAAGATACTAATGGATTAAAGGACGGGCTCATATCCGAAGAGATTTTCCTGGCATTGTGTGATGATGTGTTTACAGAAAGAGAGCGCATGCTGAACACAGCGCTTGACAGTTTTGATACCGGAATGCTTGCATGTGTTTTTGATACCCTCGACAGGGTTCAGCATATGTTCTGGAAGAAAAAGGACGGAACCTCTAATGGAGCAGGGGCAAAAGAACCCTCAGATGCTATAGCAGGCTGGTATATCAGGATGGATAATATGGTTGGAAGCGTTATAGAGCGAATAGGCGAGACCCCCCTTGTTATACTGTCTGATCACGGATTTACATCTCTTAACAGGTATGTGCATCTCAATAGCTGGCTGGCGAGAAATGGTTTTCTGGTATTGAAAGATAAGAATAAGGGCGGAGGCCCCTTATTTGATAATGTAGATTGGACTAAAACAAGAGCTTATGCTATAGGATTTAACAGCATTTATTTAAATTTAAAAGGGCGCGAAGGAAAAGGGATTGTTGAAGCAAATGAAACAGAAATGTTATATAACGATTTAATAGAAAAACTTGAAAGCTGGGTAGATGAAAACAAACCGGTTATTAAGAAAGTCTACAAAAGCAGGACTATATATGATATCCGGCATAGCAACAGCCCTGACCTTATTGTAGGATACACCGCTGGGTACAGGGCTTCAAAGCAGACGGTTCTTGGCGAAGCGCCTGAGGGGGCACTTATAGAAGATAATTATGAAGCCTGGTCCGGAGATCACTGTTGTGATCCTTCGTTTGTTCCTGGGGTGTTATTTGGCGTAAATCTGCAAAGCAATAAAATAAATATGCCTGACGATGTATCGGTTGACGATGTAAGCACATTTATCAAAGATTGGCTTAAGCTGGATAAGTCGAATTAAATAAAATACTATATACTATAACATTATGAATATTCTTGGTATATCGGCATTCTATCATGACAGCGCCGCCTGTCTCGTGCGGGACGGCAAGATTATATCTGCTGCTCAGGAAGAACGTTTCACAAGGAAGAAACACGATTCTGCGTTTCCAAAGAATGCTGTTGAATTCTGTTTGAAAGACAGCAATATAACGGTCAAGGACTTGGACTACGTTGCGTATTATGACAAGCCTTTTTTGACGTTTGAGAGGATTCTGGAAACTTATCTGTCATATGCCCCGTTTGGCATTAAGTCATTCATCAAGGCATTACCGCTCTGGATAAAGAAAAAAATCTGGATGAAAGAGGTAATAAAGAAAGAGCTTGGGTATGAAGGGATAATAGTTTTTCCTGAGCATCATGAATCGCATGCCGCTTCCGCATTTTATCCCTCACCGTTTCAGGAGGCAGCATTTGTAACCATGGACGGAGTGGGCGAGTGGACAACTGCCAGTTATGGAGTCGGCACAGGCAGTAACATTGACATAATGGCTGAAATAAAATTTCCTCACTCATTAGGCCTGCTATATTCAGCATTCACCTACTTTACCGGATTTAAAGTTAACTCAGGGGAATACAAAGTCATGGGGCTCGCGCCGTATGGCGCGCCAAAATACAAAGATATTATTTTAAGAGAATTAATTGATCTGAAAGAAGACGGGTCATTCAAAATGAACATGGATTACTTCGATTATTGTGCTGGCCTGACAATGACAAATAGCAAGTTGAATAAACTCTTTGACGGGCCGCCGCGAAAGCCCGAATCAAAACTGACTCAACGGGAGATGGACATAGCTCGCTCTGTTCAGGAAGTTACTGAGGAAGCGGTTTTGAGAATGGCAAGGCACATTCGAAAAGAGACGGGGCAGAAATACTTATGCATGGCGGGCGGCGTATCACTGAATTGCGTGGCAAACGGCAAGTTATTGCGGGAGGGCATTTTTGATGATATATGGATACAGCCTGCGGCAGGAGACGCTGGCGCTGCGTTAGGCGCTGCGTTATTTGCATGGCACAAGTATTTAGGCAATGAAAGAAGCGCTGATAATAAGAGGGATGTTCAGCAGGGCTCATATTTGGGACCAAAATACGATAACGGATACATTGCGGATTATCTCAAGAAAAATAATATTCCCTATTCAGAATTGAGCGATCATGAACTGCCCGAAAGAATTGCTGACTTAATCGCTGATGAGAAAGTTATCGGATGGTTTCAGGGCAGAATGGAATTTGGTCCCCGCGCATTAGGCGGAAGGTCCATCATTGGTGACGCCAGATCTCTCAAAATGCAGGAAACCATGAATTTAAAAATCAAATTTCGCGAGAGTTTCAGGCCGTTTGCGCCGTCAGTTATTCGGGAAAGGGTGTCAGATTTTTTCGAGATAGATGGAGAAAGTCCATATATGCTGCTTGTTGCGCCGGTCAGAAAAGAGATATGCAGAGAGATGACTGAAGATGAGCAAAATCTTTTTGGCCTGGACAAGCTGCATGTTAAACGTTCCGATATCCCTGCAATTACGCATGTTGACTATTCTGCAAGGATACAGACCGTAGACGGAGAATATAATAAAAGATACTATGAAATGATGAAAAAATTTGACGAAAAGTACGGCTGTCCGGTTGTCATCAATACTTCTTTTAATGTGAGGGGTGAACCCATTGTATGCACTCCTGAAGATGCCTATTTATGTTTTATGCGTACGAATATGGATTATCTGATAATGGAGAACTGCCTCCTTGACAAAAGAGACCAGAAGGCCCTTGAAAAAGATAGTGATTGGCAGAAAGAATTTGAACTGGATTAGGAGAACTTAGTGCTCTTAGAAGAAATCAAAAACATCAAAAGCGAAAAGAAGGATCTGAGAAACTTTGGATTGATAATCGGCGTTGCACTTGGTTTATTAGCTGGACTGCTTTGGTGGAAAGGGAAAGACACTTTTACTATATTTGCTATTATTGCTTCGGCTTTTATATTGCTTGGTTTAATCCTGCCCTCTGTGCTGAAGCCTCTTCAGAAAGCATGGATGACGCTGGCAGTCATTATGGGCTGGATAATGACAAGAATAATATTGGGGATATTGTTTTATCTTGTTTTGACGGCTATCGGTGGGATTTCAAGGCTTCTTGGCAAACAATTTCTTGACCTGAAAATTGATCCGTCAATTAACAGTTACTGGATCAAAAGAGAACCAAAAATATCTAATAAAAGCGATTATGAGAAGCAGTTCTGAAGTTAAAATAAGGACAGAAGTATAATTTCAGTCCTAATCGCATCAGAGATTTGCAGCACGTGCCGACAAAAATAGTAATTAAACGTGAATGAGATTGCTTCTATTAAATGAGATAAATATTGCCAGAGTAAGTTTCCGGCAAATTTTCCGTCTTGTTTTTGTAATATTCTGTCTTTATCTGTTAGGTGATGCATTCTATCGCTGGGACGGATTTAGTTATTACGCATCATTTTCAGAGTTCCTGCCGGCCGTTGCTCTTGCCTCAATACTATGGAGTTCAATAGCTTTCTTGTCTTCTATCGTAGTGTGGTTCTTCTTTCAGTTATTTCAACGCATGAGCAGATTCTTTGGCTGGAAGATTAGTTTCGAGCATTTAGTTTTATGCTCCGTGTTATTTATTCTCTTTAGCGCTCTTTCATGGGAAGGGAAAAAAATTATTTGGCCTTACGTTCGAACTTCGATTCAAGTAAAGTCCGCAATCTTTTTTTTTGTAGCCCTTATGTCAATATTTGTTACATATCTTTTACGTAACAGGGCAGGGCAGTGGACGGTCGTTATGCAAGAGCGCATTACTCCTCTGGTATGGTTGTTCGGAGTATTGATAATATTCTCTGTCCCGTTCGTCTCATATCATAAATGGTTTAAAAAAAGTGACGATAAAGTTGTTAGAGGGACTACTGTAGCGGATGTGAATAGACCAAATATTATCCTGGTTACTTTTGATGCACTTACGGCAAGGGAAATGTCAGCGTATGGCTATCACAGGGAAACAACGCCGTTTATCAGAAGGTGGTCAGAAAATGCTACAGTATTCTCAAAAGTTGAGGCATCGAGTAATTTTACTACCCCGTCAGTGGCCAGCCTCATGACCGGCAAGAGAGTCTGGACACATCAGACTTATCATATTGAAGGCACAAAGCCGGTGAGAAACGATGTTGAAAGTCTTCCTTCCGTATTAAAGGATTACGGCTACTTAAATATAGCTCTTGTAGTAAACCCTTTTGCATCAGTCAAAGTATTGGGTATGGCCGATAGCTTTGATATAGCCCCGCCGGCAACCGAGTTCAGCATGGCTGCTTCTTTATTCGGTTGGAAATTCGGCATTATTGATGCCATGCTTTTCCGGGTATTTAGTGAAAAGATCAGACTGCATAACTGGATTCTGAAGAATGATTTTATCTTCGGCAAATTTATTAATCTGATCTCAAGAAATGTCAATCAAACGGAAGTTCCACCGGAAAAGGCATTTAATAAATTATTGGAAATTATGGACAATAATATTCAAGAACCTTTTTTTGCCTGGATTCATGTGTTTCCGCCTCATGATCCTTATCTGCCTCCTGAGCCTTTTAAGGGTAAGTTTAATCCATCTTCGGATATGAGAAGTTATAAGAGTCAGGAGAAGTTGGTGCAAGAATCATATAAATATCTTTTTCAGTACCGAAGTTTTTCCAAAGAAATGCAGCCGTCAGTTAACATGGCGAGGGATTATTATGATGAATTTATTGCGTATATTGATAAGAAATATGAAGATTTTATTCTGGAATTAGAAAAGAGAAGAATAAAGAATACCGTAGTTATATTATCTGCAGATCATGGAGATAGTTTTGAACATGGTTATTTCACTCATGGAGGCCCATTCCTTTATGAACACGTAACGCATGTGCCACTTATTATTAAGGAGCCTGCTCAGAATACCGGACAGGTTGTCAGTGGTATCGTTGAGCAGATTGACATCCCGGCAACAATTTTGGATTTGGCTGTTATTCCGGTACCGTCATGGATGGAAGGCCGTTCATTAGTGCCGCTTATGCGCGGGGAAGAGCTTCAGTCAAAGCCGGCTTTTTCAATGAATTTTGAGGAAAATCCGAGCCGTGGGCGCCAGATTAATAGAGGGAGTATTGCTGTATGGGAAGGCGATTATAAGCTGATACATTATCTTGCAAATAACGAATCTCTTCTTTTTAATCTAAAGCAAGACTATAATGAGATGAATAATATCTTTTATGAGGAAACCGAGATAAGTCAGCATCTGCTCGCCTTAATTCAGAGTAATCTCGAGAAAGCTAATGAAAGGATTCGAGATGCAAGAAAATAACGTATTAACTGTATCAGTTTTTTCGCCTTATTGGGGAATATTTCGGATGATTTTTGTTTTTTTCTTTCTTTATGTTATTGGTATTGTGTTTTATAGTTGGGATGGATTTAGATATTATGGATTATTTTCTGATTTCCTTGCAGGCATTTCACTTGTATTAATTTTATGGAGCATCTTGACGGCAATATTAGCGATATTTATATATCTTTCATTCAAGGGGATCGAATGGTGCAGCCTTAAGATGGGATGGAAAATCAGGATTGAGAATGTAATGATGTTTATCGGCATTTTATTTATATTGGGATTTCCGTGGAACAGCAGGTTGCTCATATTTAAATATATTTTACTCTCAGAACAAATGCAACCTGTTGTTATTGCGGGGATTCCTATTTTATCAATGTTGTTTGCAATAATATTTCGTAATAGAGCTATATCATATATAAACATAATGCAGGAGCGAATTACACCGTTGGTGTGGCTTTTTGGAGCATTTGCGGTATTCTCAGTAGCATTGGTTTCGTATAAAATAGTTGCTTATCAAGTTTGGGAAAAGAAAAATAATGCAACATTATCCGAAATTAATCAGTCTTCTTCTGATAAAAAAACACACCTAATATAATTTTAATCACTTTTGATGCTCTGACAAGATGGAACATGTCCACATATGGATATTTATATGGAGATTACAGAGAAACAACACCTTATATTTCTGAATGGGCCAAAAATGCATCAAAATTTACTATGACTGAAGCCAGTTCCAATTATACTATACCTACGACTTCCAGTTTGATGACGAGTAAGAGGGTATGGACTCACGGCCTTTATAATGCCAATGGTTATAGCATAAATGCTGATACTGAAAACCTTCCTCTATTGCTAAAAAATAGCGGCTACTATAACATTGCATTGATTCAAAATCCTCTGCTTTCTGTTGAAACTTTGGGCATTTCAAAAAGTTTTGATATTGCTATTCCGGTGGAGGAGTTTATGAAACCGAGATCAGTAATAAGTGTTACTACGCGATGGCTTTTCCAGTTGTTTGGTAATAAATATCGTACCTACAACGGCTTAATTCAGTCAGCTTTTCTCGGACAAATATTTTATAGCAGTATTCCCATAAAAGTCACATCAACAGAGTATCCCCCGGAAAAGGTTTTTAACAGGTTTTTAGAAATAATTGAGAATAATCCTCCAGAACCTTTTTTTGCATGGCTTCATGTTTTTCCTCCTCATGACCCGTATCTTCCCCCTGACCCATTCATGGGGATGTTTGATTCTTCGCAGAAATTGAGGACAGAAAAGAGCCAATGGTTATCGGATGATTTTGATACTGCAAGAGCGCGGTATGATGAATATATTAAATATTGTGACAAGACCTTTGAAAATTTCATTAAAGAATTTAGCGGACATATCAAGAACACAGTGATCATCCTGTCTGCAGATCACGGGCACAGTTTTGCACATAGTTACAGGGGTCATGGCGGCCCTCATTTGTATGAGCAGTTAACAAACATACCTCTTATTATCATGGAACCTGATCAAACGCAGGGAAGGATTATTGATGATGTGGTAGAACAAATTGATATAGCTCCTACAATTCTGGAATTGGCTGGTATCCCCCTGCCTTCATGGATGGAGGGACGCTCTCTGATACCACTGGTTAAAGGTAAGGAGCTTACATTAAAACCCGCATTATCTATGTACCTCGAGAAAAATCCTAAGTTACAAGAAATTACGGAGGGGACATTTGCCGTTTGGGATGGCGATTATAAGTTGATACATTATCTTAAGGAAAATAAATCTCTTCTTTTTAACCTAAAGCAGGACCGCGGCGAGTTGGACAATCTTTTTACTACAGAATCCCGAAGTGGGTCAACGGCTTCTAAGTCTAATTCAGGATAGCCTAAAAAAAGCTAACGAAAGGATTAGAAATGAAAGAATATAATAGAGTAATTGTAGCTGCATTATATTCTTTTTGGAAATTGTTTCGCGTGATTTTTGTTGTTTTCTCTCTGTACCTTTTGGGCGATGTATTGTATCGATGGGATGGGTATAGATATCATTCAGCATTTCTTGAATTTCTGCCGAATGTCGCATTAATATCAATTCTCTGGAGTATCGTTGCATTGTTAGTAGCAATGTTCGTCTGCTACTACTTAAAATATCTGCCTGGCTTTGCTTGCGCAAAGGTTGGATATGTAAAGAAGAACGCCTGTCGGCGTTTCTTGGTATATGTATATTTTTAATTTTAACGGTTTGGGGACTAATAATTAAAGAACAGCATTCTATTACATTAAAACTTGCCGCTTTGCTGTCAGTAATTTTAACAGCAATATTTCTTGCATGGCTGCTTCGAAATAAATCTGATATGTTCCATGAGCGTATGACTCCTCTCGTATGGTTAATGAGTATTATAGTAATCTCTCTGTGCTGCTGGTATCCTATCAGACTTTGCGGAGACAGACGGACAAAGCCGCATCACAAAAAACAACTAAATCTACAGAAGTAGACAAGCCCCTGCCAAATATTTTATTAGTAACTTACGATGCCTTAACAGCACGCGAAATGTCTCTTTATGACTATCATAGACCAACAACGCCATTTATCAGCCAATGGGCAAAGACGGCTTCATTATTTACAAGAGAATTTTATCACCATGCATTATCTTGCAAATAATGAATCGCTTCTTTTTTATCTAAAGCAAGACTATAATGAGATGAATAATATCTTTTATGAGGAAACCGAGATAAGTCAGCATCTGCTCGCCTTAATTCAGAGTAATCTCGGGAAAGCTAATGAAAGGATTCGAAATGCAAGAAAATAACGGATTAACTTTTGTTATTTTCTCAATTTATCTAAATAGCCGACTTTATAAAAGAGACTTTCCTTCCATGTTAGGTGAAAACATTCCGAAGCATGATAAAACAGTAGGCGCAATATCTATCAGGCTTGGATTATCATGATTTGTTTTAAAATTGGTTAATATAAAACCAGGCACAATAGAGGGATCCACAATATGATCACCACTCCATTTTGCGGCGTTATCTTCAATTATCTCAGATGGTGAACCACCAAGTGCTGTTTGCCAGGAGGCCCTGTAACCTTCATTAAAACCGACCACAATATCCGGGGACTTGTCAATTTGTCCACCTGAATAAATAGTTTCACTCATATAAACATTTTTAACAGAGGACTGTCCGTACTTCGAATCATGCAATTTTATAAGTTTGCCTGAAATATCCTTTAGAACAGATATTGAATGTGCTCCTGGAGCAACGATACCATGTTTCTCCCTTCCCTTCATGTTTAAATAAATACTCCCGAAGCCAAGGGCATAGGCATACGTATTTTCCCAGTCAACATACTGAAACAGGGAACCGCCTTCTTTGTCATTCTTATCTACTTGACGATGTAGTTTCATAAATCCGTTTTCCGCAAGCCACGAGTTGAGATGAACGGTTCTTCTGAAGGTCGAAAACCCGTGGTCTGAAAATGTCATGATTGCCGTAGATTCGTCAACATTTTTCATTACCTCGCCGAGAATTCTGTCCATCCAGCGATAATAGTCGTCAATTACATGACCGTACTTTCGGGCATATGTTTCGTTATATTGTGGATGCAACGGGTCTTTAGTTGCCCAGAACATATGTTGAATCCGATCAGTTGAAAAAAAACCAAATGAAAATAGCCCCTCTTTAAACTTGTTTAATTCATGCCAAAGCATGTCTTCCTGCTCTTTAGTTATCTCATCGCACATCGATATGAACGCTTCCTCATCCAGTCTTCCTTCTGAAAGAGCTTTTGTGTCTTCGGAAATACCGAGGGTATAGAAATGTCCAAGTTCGTCTGCGAGCTCTTTTATATAATCATCAGGGTTGGATAGTATAAAAGCCGGGTCTTTCGGATTTATCTGTATGGGAGTCATATAAAGTTCAAATTCAGGACTTACACTTTTAAGAAAAAATTTGACTATTCCCGATACAGTTTTGAACATTCCCACTTTAAACTTTACTTCAAACCAGTCGCTCCATTGCCGCTTTGTCACGATAACCGTCTTTCCGTCTGCCTCAACTTTTATCCCTGAATCTGAGTCAAGCAGGGTAATATCAATATCTGTCTTTGCATTATCCTTTGAAGAAACTTTGGGGCCTGCAATGTAAGTCTTGATTTTGTTTCCGTATTTCCTGACAGGAGTTACTTTTTCAGCTCCCTTTGCATCCGCTGAGATTTGCGCTGTTGTATAGAACGAATAAGTGCCGAGCCCACCTCTCAAATCCGGGACTCCAAGACCTGCATATAACCGTGCGTCATTCTTTTTCGGCTGGAAAGTTACAGGCCATCTTAAAATAGTCGAAGATATTCCCTCAGATGAAGCATAGTCCCAAAACGATTTCCCCTGCATCACAGGGAGAAACATCGAATCTCTGCTACCTAAAAGATTATTAGGGTTTCTATTGATTATGGCAAGGTTCGGCATATAATCATCAATTCTGCGGTTTAAAAAATCAAATACGCCGTGATAACCAGGATTGTTCCCTGTTGCTATTGATGCCCATGCTGTCGGGCTCTGTGGAGGATTACTCGTTCCAAGAGGAGAGAAGTGCCCTGTCTTGCTGAATTTAGAGAAATTAGGCATATCGCCTTGCCCCATAAGTTGCAATATAATCTTCGGATCCAGCCCATCCATTCCAAGGGTAATAACACGTTTGTATCCCCCATTTTTTTTTGTTACCCTTAAAGGGGCTTGTTCTTTTTCATGGTCACACCCATACAAAAAAATATTGTTTCCCGCCAGCAACAAGCCGCTCCCTGCCCATAGCATATGTTCGAGAATCTCACGTCTGTCATATTCATTTACCATAACCTGTCACTGAACCAGCAAAAGAGTAAGAATTATTTTTTATGAGTCTACGTAATGTTGTCGAGGATCGCTTAATTCGCAAGACTCTGCTCGTTTAAAATATACTGATAATATATAATATTACTAATATATCAACAATTACAAGACGAGCCTGTCGGTCGTAAGAAGGGTTTGAGCAGGGGATTGAGAAATAAAATGAAGTTAAACAAAACAACTAATGTTTTATCAGTAATGTTAATCCTTGGTTTTATAGCAGGGCTGATCCATTCAATATATTTTAAAATTACGGCAGATCAATACTTGCCGTACACAATGCATTCATTGGCGACGTACAGTTTAAGATATTTTAATACGTGGGTCTTGCTATCACTTTTTTTAACGATTTTATTTCTCTTAATAAAAATTATATGGAACTTATTATTAAAAAACTCCCCCATAAGTCACGTCAATGATAAAATACAATTTTACGGATCTATTTTTTTGGGCTGTACTGTTGGCAGTTTCTTCTTCTTTTATGGTGGATGGACAATAAATCATTATTTGCTGCCTTCTAAATACCATCCCTTAAGTTTACTATGTGATATAGGTATTTTTATTTTTTCGGTATTTTCAGGGTGGGTTATCATAAATGCGAATAGGGATCATAAATTCAAAGATTTGCTTGCCATATGTTATAAAATTGCTGCTTTTGTTTTAGTTCTTTTTTTAATGGGATTGAACTCATATGTATTTATTCATAGCAAAAAAACTCAAGAAAACCCCAACGTTATTTTTATTTTGATTGATGCATTAAGGGCTGATCACTTAAGCTCTTACGGATACCAAAGAAACACCAGTCCTTATATTGACAGCATTGCCCGGGAAGGAGTTTTATTTAGAAATGCTATTTCATCTGCCCCATGGACAGTCCCCTCTGTAACTTCTATGTTTACCTCATTATACCCTTCTGTGCATGGTGTATTAAAACATAGTCAAACTAGCATGGGGATGTTGAATAATGATTATGTAACTCTTGCAGAACTTTTATTAGAAGGAGGATATGAAACAGCAGGCATTGTTAGTAATCCTTGGTTAAATAGAGGGATAAACATTAATCAAGGTTTTAAAACATATAGAATGGTTGATTGGAAAAACGCCTCTGAAGTTACTTCTGAAGCACTCAGTTGGTTGGACAGAAGGTCGTCAAGCCCTTTCCTGCTATCATGGTTGGATAAAAGACCTATTATACCTTTCTTCTTATATGTGCATTATATGGATGTTCACGCCCCGTATAATAACGTGCCCCAATCCTATAATAGATTGTTTGCTGAAAACAGAGAGAATTTATTTAAGAGAAATATAAGTGAAGAAGAGCTTAAAAAAATGCCGAGTTATTGGGGGATTAAAGATGTTAATAAAATGGACTTAAATTCTTATATAACCCCATACGATCAAAAAATTCGATTTGTAGATGATGAAATAAAAAATTTAATCAATAAACTCGAAACAACAGATTTGTTGGATAATACACTTATAGTAATTGTGTCTGATCACGGCATTCAATTTTTAGAACATGGCAGGTGGGATATGGGAGGGAACTTACATGATGAAAATATTCATATCCCTTTGATAATGAAGTTTCCGCGTAAACTTCCTCGGAACTATATAATTGATAATCAGGTCAGGTCAATCGATATTATGCCTACTTTATTAGAAATGCTAAATTTTTCTGCGCCTGATAATATTAATGGGGAAAGCCTGCTCCCGCTTATTTATAAGAAGGAAAAAATTAATTTAGATGCTTTTAGTGAGGCTGTTTATGATTATGAAGACGTAAATAATAAATTAATTGAAAATATAAATAACCAAATACAGAGTTTAAGAACCAATGAATTTAAGATTATTTATGATCATGATATTAGTTCTCTAAGAAGAGGGTTATATTTCTATGATTTAAAGATGGATTCTAAAGAATCGTTTAATTTAACTCAAAATAATAAATATAAAAATCAGTTTGAGAGATTATATAACCGCTTAAATTATATCATTAAAGAAAATAACGGTTTAGTGAAATATTATGAAAAAAATCAAACCGTTGAATTAAACAAAGAAACGAAAGACAAGCTTAAATCGTTAGGGTACATTCAGTAATGTTGAGGAAGAGTTTGAAATTGCTGAATTTTATAAAAACGGACTTACAATATGCAAATGAAAAGATAGGCGGGTAAATAGGTTACAAGCCATATCGAACACAAACAACGAATTCTGAACAGTATAAAATTATACAATGAGTAAAATTATCCATTATTTAGCAGAGAAGCCAATAGTATTTAATATTTTAAGACGTATTATTGAAGCTAATTATATATCTATAAAAAATGCTATAAGGAAAGAATTTTCTTTATGTCATGAAAACGAGCAGACTTCTCCCAACGAAAAGATTCTTGATGTTCCTTGCGGAACCGGCGAATTCTGTACTCTTTTCAAACCCAACAGTTATCATGGTTTGGATATTTCAAAAACATATATTGAGTATGCACAAAAGAAATATAAGCAAAATTTTTTTTGTGGTGATGCCACGCGGATCAATTTTAATGACAATTATTTTGATAAGATATTAACCTTAAGCCTTTTCCATCACATAGATGATTCCTCTGTCAAATTCGTATTAAAAGAGTTAAAAAGGATATTGAAACCCGATGGAATATTGTTGTTGATAGAAGATGCTCCTACCAGTATATCTTGGAACTTTATCGGAAAAGTTTTGCAAAAACTTGATATAGGACATAATATACGGACATATTCTGAATACAAAATTATTGCAGAAGAAGACTTTATTATTGATAAGTATTATCCCATAAAAAGCGGATTTTGGGATTACTCGGTTTTTGTTCTGTCCCCGAAAAAACAAGACAAATTAAAAATATAGTTCATTTAAGTGAACACTTTAGCTTTCTGCGGAAAGAATCTAAAATCAGGTTGAATCGTATGGCTATCTCAGCTAATCTTCTTTAAGCTCTTTTTCATCCAAATTTCATCAAAACCATATTTTTCTATTAATTCATAGTTCATAGAAATGTAATTGTCAATCAGGTTTGCTCCAGTATCAATGCCACTTTGATTAGGTTCGTGACGGGATCGCGGCACTAGGACGATCAACCGAACACTCTTGTCTTTAAGTTCATCAACCATCTCTTTTTGTATCGCTAATGTAGTATTAATGCCGGGGTTAAGTTCATGGTATTTTGTCGCACAATTCCTCTCAGCAAGAAAATATATTATTGCATCATTGAAGACAAATTGATCATGATTCTTGACGCCAACATATATGTATTCATCTTTTGCAGTGTTATTCTTTATATATGAGATTGTTTTCTTTCTTTCCGGTGTAATTAATGTGTATTTTGCCCGTTCAATATCAGGATTAAGAACTGTTATAAAATAACTCCCAGGGTTTAATATTTTCATGGTTATAGGTCGGGATAAGGTAATGCTGAAGACGATAATAAAGAGCATCAACAATAATCCGTATGACTGCGTATTGGGCGGAAATATTTTCGACAACGTATATAGTAATATAGGAGATAATAAAATACCGGTTAAGGCAACACCAAGCAAATGTATAGTATCAGACCGACCCCAGAGTTGATTAAAAAAAACGAATCCCACAAGGGAGATAAGAAGAATTCCGAAAGATGTTGAATCATCAAAATCGCGGTTTTTTATAATGAAGAATGTGATGACGCCAATCAGCGGAACTGCTGGAAATACAAAAAATGGCAGATTGTATCTTGACAAAACCGGATAAGGAAGGCTCTGTTGATTAGCGACCATATCAAGGGGAATCAAAAATAAATCATTAATCATGGCCTCTATATCGGAATGAAAGAGAAAATAAATGATTACCGGCATCATTGCGATAACTCCGGTTGCTATATAAGCAATTAGCGGAGTCCATGATTTCTGTACCCCAAATATTCTTCGAAACATAAGCACGATAGCAATGACAACCGCAGCAAGTCCGCCTACATCATGTCTAAATATAATCGCAAATACAATAGATAGTGAGCTGAAAATAACGAAATATAGTTTTTGTTTCTTCATATGAAGAAGCAGGAAATAAACGCTCAGATATGTCAATAAAATGTCCGGATACACCGGATATCCATGAAAATGGCTATATTCTATCCAGATAAGCGACATCGCCCAGCCGACTATTGCCGTTTTATATGAAGATAATAGTCTGATAATTAAAAATATAAAAAGAGAAATAAGCGCTTTAACAACAATGTCATATATTCTCTCAACGAGAACCGATATCCCAAATACTTTAAAAACAGCGGCCAATGTATAAAATTGCCCAGGGGCATACGGCGTAAAAAAATCTTTATAGGGAACCTGCCCTTTCAGGACTCTCTCAGATCCGACCAATATTACTCCTTCATCGTAAGGTGATAAAGGCGCTTTAATAATCGGGAGATAATACGCTGTTGCTATAATGAACAGGATGATTATAAATAAAATTTGTTTGCTCATGTATTCCCTTTTTTTCTTGCGATGCAATAAATAGATAAACCAAAGGGGAAGTTTATTCCCGATCTTATCAATTTGTTTTCAAAAAACAATATACGCTTAAATAATTGATTGATCAAGTATGGTAATGGCTTCAAATCTGATTCTATCTTGTTTCTCCTGATTAAAGAAATCTTGTCTATAATTCTCTTGATTACTGCTATCGGAAAAAGAATGGTATTTCTATATGTTATCTGCTCTATTTCAAAACCAGCCTTTTGAAGTTTCGATTTCAACTCCTTAATTGTATATCTTATATTTATGCTTACAGCTTCGTCATGCTTACTCCTCAGCAATTTATATGCCGGAAGGTTTAATAATAAAATTCCTTCCTTAGCAATTACACGGTAAATCTCCTTTAATGTTATAACATCGTTTTCAAGTTTATTGCCTTGACCTATGACATCAAGAGAAATGACCAGATTAAAGTAATCGTTCTTGAAAGGGAGTGCACTGATTGATCCTCTTAAAAGATGATTCAGCTTGCGCAACTTGCAATATTGCAATGCTTCTTTCGAAAAATCTAAACCGTAAGCTTTATGGTTGCCGCAACTTTCAAGCATCTTTCCCGTACCGCAACCGGCATCCAGTATTTTCAACCTCTCTTTTTTTTCATAAATTCCATCAATAAATGATAGCACCAGTCCTCTTAATCCGACATACCACCAATAATCGTCTTCTACATTGAACAGAATTTCATGTTCTTCTTTTCTCATTTTGACCTTATTAGTAATCGCAGCCTATCTATAAAGAAAATGAACATCCTTAATCAATGTCCTCTAAAATCTTGAGTAACGCGTCAATGACTACTCGCTGTTCTTGTTCGGTTAATGACGGATACAATGGCAAAGAGAAAATTTCATTGGCAGCTTTTTCCGTATGCGGCAGATCACCATCTTTATAACCCAAATTCTTAAAACCTCTCATGGTATGAATGGGCCACGGATAACTTACGTTAACAAAAATATCTTTTGCGCGCAGCATGGAAATGATCTTGTCCCTTTGGGGATGACGGCAAACATACAAGTAATACACATGTTCATTGCCAGGCATTGTCTTTGGTAAAGTGAGGCTTGTGGCTGACAAAAGCTGATCATATTGACTGGCAAGTTCTTTTCTGCGTGTAATGTATTGATCAAGATGAGACAACTTGCGGAGAAGAATCTCAGCATGAAGTTCATCAAGCCTCGAATTATATCCTGGTTCTTCTGAATAATAAGTTTTTTCCATGCCGTAAAAGCGAAGTCGCCTCAGCTTCTCATTAAGGCTTATATCACTTGTTACTGCCATGCCGCCATCTCCAAATGCACCAAGCACTTTAGTAGGGTAGAATGAAAAAGCGGCAAGGTCTGACATGGAGCCCGCTTTCATCCCGTTGAATGACGCCCCATGACTTTGGGCGCAATCTTCAATAATTTTTAATCCATATTTTTGGGCTATAGATTTAATACTCTCCATATTGACACATTGGCCATATAAATGAACCGGCAAGATACATTTTGTTTTTTTTGTAATTGCTTTTTTTAACAGAGTAGTATCCATAAGATATGTTTCAGGAACTATATCGACAAAAGCAGGCGTGGCTCCGGCAGCAATAATAGAGGAAACAGTAGGAACCGCCGTGTTTGCGACTGTTATCACCTCGTCGCCGGCGCCAATGCCCAAAGCCTTCATTCCGAGAAAGAGCGCGTCCGTACCGCTGTTAACCCCAACTCCAAACTTTACGCCGCAATATGCGGCAAATGCTTCTTCAAAATTCTTTACGCTGTCTCCAAGGATTAAGTGGCCTGAACTCAACACCTTCTCGACTGCAGCATAAATTTCATGCTTTTCCTGCTCATATTCTTTAAGATAATCCCACACTTTTATTGCCATTATTTGTCCTGTTGCAATTTAATTATTTTTCTCATTCACCACATTAAAACCACATTGTACTAATCAGTTCATTAGTATGTATGCTTACTTATGAACTCCTTAGTAAGTTCAGTTATTATGAAAATATTCATCTTTTGGAAAGAGGTCACGATTAATATCCTCAACAAAATCTGTATTATTGATAATCCCTGTCCTAATTTCTTCAGGAAATGAACTCGTAAAAAAGTTTGTAATTTCTTCTCCTTTTTCCGGCCCGAATGATCTAATCAGGTTTAAATCAGCAAGGCGTTTTATTATTTCAACTTTATTAAATTTTATTGGCTCGTTACTGGCAAGGACGAAACTTGCACTGAATTTTAATACATATGGAAAAGCTTTCAAAACCGTTCTCTCGACCCTGTCCGTCGGCAGCCACTGGCAAAAAATGCCTCCCGGCTTTAAATGTTGCTTGATGAGTTGGAAAAATTCTACAGAATATAGGTTTCCACTGTACGCAGCATAGGGATGGATAGCATCTATTTCGATTAAATCAAATTTTTCTTTGCTGTGCAAAAGATATTTCCTCCCGTCTCCTCCTATTATGTTCACACGCGGATTATTAAATATTTTAACAACCTGCCAAAAAAGTTCTCGGCCGCTTTCTCTCTTTAGTAATTCAATCTGGCCCCTGCTGAGCTCTACACAAGCTGTTTTATCAAGTCTCTTGTCCAACGCCAGCGAATACAAAGTATCTCCGGAACCGAAACCAACTACCAGTCCTGTTTTGGGATCAGGATGATAAAGTGCAGGAGCAATGCCCAATATGCTATGGCCTCCGCCATAAGGCACCCAGCTTTGATTTAAGCAATTTGAGACTCCTGAAAAAGTCATTTAGAGATTTTCAGTTTTTCCATGCCGGATTTTTTAAAATCCGTCTTCTGTTTTTATAAGTCTATCGTTATTTCCTGTTTTTACTTAAACTTTCTTGCCTTGTTACGATTTTT
>JACRPZ010000048.1 GCA_016222905.1 Nitrospirota bacterium | reverse complement strand
AAAAAATCGTAACAAGGCAAGAAAGTTTAAGTAAAAACAGGAAATAACGATAGACTTATAAAAACAGAAGACGGATTTTAAAAAATCCGGCATGGAAAAACTGAAAATCTCTAAATGACTTTTTCAGGAGTCTCAAATTCTACTAAAGAGGTTCTTCCTGAGTTTCAGAAGTTTCTTTTAAGCAAGAGATTTAAACTCCGATGAATAAATTTATCTTCTCTCTAATATTCATCTGCCTGATACTGGCTCCTTTTGGGAGCATTGCAAAGCTTGACGATCTTCAGCTAAGGCTTCTTGAGCAGTATGACCAGCCTTTGCGCTGGGACAATGTAGAAGGCGCGCCGCAATGGGTGAGCGGCAAGGGCCTTGCTTATAACCGCTATACGGGTCTTCATATGGCTGAGCTTAAGCCCGGAGAATTTGTCACTTTCAGGGTTCCTTCCGGCGAGACAGCGCGTATTTACAAGCCGGAATGCGAGTTCTCCGATGACGACCTTGAGCTTTCAGTCTCAAACGGATCAGGAGCCTATTCATTTCTGCCTTATCAATTCTCCTCGGACCTCAAATCTATAATCTTCTCCCCATTAAACAGGGAACCGTCTCTGGTGCGCGTAAGCCGTAAGTCTAACAAAGAGGAGGGCATAAAGATAGCCCTCTTTATCTCGCGCCATGAGACGCAGGATGAGATAGCCCCTTACCGCAACATGATAAGCCTGCCCGGAAAATTTGCGCGCATTCACCGCAGCGGAAGATCCGTAGAGAAAAGTTTTAAGCTTATCAAACCCCATGAGCCTGTATCATTCAGTACAAAAGAGGCTCAAAGAGTGACGATTGAAAGCAGGGTCACCTATCCCTCTTCTGAGAGCCGGAGAGCGCAGTCATACAGCATTTATTTAAGAATTGATAAGCGGCCGTTTCAGACCCTTGAGTTTGAGACAAAGCCGGAGATCACAGTCACTTATGTAAACGGATTTCCAGCAGCGGTCGGCCGTGAGGAGAGCGGATACATAGAGATCCCGGAGGGAGAGCACACCTTTGAGATAGAGACAACGGCCCCCATGTACATCAGGCTGTTAAAGCAGGAAGTTCCAGATTATCTCTTTGCCGGAGCCAACGAGCCGGATATATCGGCAAAAGAGGTAAGAGAAGAAGGCTTTCCGGCTATGCCGAGAAAATCTTCATGGGACATAAGTGACGGAGAGATTCAGGATGCTGCCGTAACGCGGGATGGTTCGGCTTCCATGGTAGAGAGCGGCGCGTCTCTTCTTGCGCGGGACAACAGCCGCCGTGAGGGCGGCATTGCGGCTGCCATGCTTATGGACCAGAAAGGGCTTGAGCTTCCTGATTATCCTGAAGTCAAGAAAGAGGCAGAGGAGATATTTCTTTCTCACACCTTTTACCGCGACCTCATGCCGTCAGATAAACTTAGCAGAGAGCCGCAGGAGTTCTGCTGGTTTCTGACCCCAGCTTTAAATGAGCCGCAGCAGCCTGATACAGCTCTGGTTTTGGAACAGCACCTTGATGACGCGCTTAATACGCTTTCACGCTCCGTCTTCATACCTCTGCAGTCAGGAACAGAGAACGAACCCATTATCCAGATATACAGCCTTCCGCAAAGATTTGCTCCTTCATTTCTTCGGGTAATCGTTGATGCTGAGACCGCAGACGACGGGCAGGCGCTTATGATACAGCTTGATGATATGCAGCCGGTTAAAATGCTGGTTACAAAAGAAGAGGGCCTGACGAAACGCCGGTATACGGCGAATACAGCAGAGAATGCGCTGAAGATAATTAAACAGATTGGTATGCCTTTAGATGATACGACCCTCAGCGGCGCATTCAGCGCAAGACAGCCTGCGGGACGTTTGATAAAAGCAGCCTTTGCTGAAATACCTCTTCCGCAGGAGGTAAAGGAGATTAAATTATGGTCATTAAATTCTCTTCCCGGCAAAGTAAGAGCAGCGCTTCAGTATCGTTCTTCAAGGCCGTATCAACTGTCTGAATCGGAATATATGAATTTCTTAAGCAGTGTGAATGATCCGTATGATCTCCTGATTAAATCTTTAGCGAGCATCTCGGAGACCGCACTGCTCCATGACCCCTCTCTTTCATTGCACGAGACGCTGCGCTCCGAAGAATACGCGCAATATACATACATCGTTAAAGAAGACGAAGATTTGATAGATATTCTGAAGAGAGAATTAAAACTGCCGGAAGATATCATCAGGAAGAAGTATATAGGCATATTCAAGGAGTTTAATCCTGAAATTGAAGATACGGAAAAAATCTACGCCGGGCAGAAGATAATTTTGCCGCTGCCACTTCTTGAGAAAGAAGTGATATCCGGGATAGAGATTTTCAATCACCTGCTGCCCTTGACCCGCCTTCTGCACTCCATGGAGAAGGCTTTCATGTCAGGCATAGCTCCTCCAATAAAACCTGAGGCCAAGAGTTCAATCCTCTCTCAGGCAGAGATAGCCGGACTTATTACCAATGCGGAAATGGCTGAAAAGAATGGCGAGTTGGTTGACGCGCTCCAGCTATGGACCAATATAGTGCACGGCTCTGACGGGAGAGATAAAGACAGGGCGCAATTTGCGCGCTCAGCCATACTTGAAAAGATCGGCGAAGAATTTTTAGCAGAGAATATTCTCAGGGGCATACTCTTCTTCTCTCAGGAGAAAGAGACTCGCGAAGAGGCATTGATAAAGCTGACTGATTTTTACAGGAAGAGGTCTGACAGCGAGGGGCTGCTTTCGCTCTTTGCCGCTGCCGCGATTCATCAGCCGGACTTTAAGAAGTTTGCCGCTCTGTCGGAGTTTCTTGCTGAAAACAGCGAGTTTGAGATGGCTGTTGCCCTCGGACTTCTTCTGCCTGAACCGGAACAGCCTGTTCAGGCAATGATAAAGTCTGCTTATAAGGCAGGATGGTGGAGGACTTTTGAAGCGCTCCTGAGCAGGATAGAAGAGACGGAAGAAGGGCATTACTGGAGAGGGCTGAAGTTTGAGAAGGACGGCGATTATTCAAAGGCGCTTTATCATCTTCGCAGGGCAGGCGCAAGAGGAATGGAACGGGCATCTGCGATAGAGAAGGCGATCTCGATACGCTCAGATTTGACTGGTGGCGGTGCCGCTGCTCTGACAGAATGGCAGAGATGGCAGGAGCAGCATCCGCAGCCGTTTATATGGGAGGACGCGCCGTATATTGTAACGGATTACGCAGGCGCCGCAAATCTCTACAACAAAGACAGGGACATGTACAGCCGCGCTGTTATCTCACAAAAGGAGAGGCCTGTAAAACTGAGCCTTATGGGGCCTGTGAGTATCAGGATCGAGGCAAGGCCCCTGCATCCGGATAAATCTGCCGAACCGCTTGACGGATGGCTGGAAATTCGCGGACAGGGAAACTTAAAGGTATTGCCGGTAAGCAATAACGTGCCGTCACAGTCTCTTGTAATTTCAGGTGATGAAGGATTGATACCGGGCATAAAGGCTGTTGCGGAATACAATGTCGGCCCTGGATTGCATGATATTGAAGTGTCTGGCGGGGAGATGCCTATGCTCATACAGACGTATATAAAATCTCCTGAAATAAGGATCGGCGTTCTGCCGCCTATAACGCCTGATACGCTCGCTGCCCTTACTCGCGGAATGATTGTGCAAAAGGCTGAATTCCCAGAGGCGGAACTTGCAGCGGCTCCTGCTCTTATAGATAACGACCCTTCCAACGAGGTGTTAAAGCAGATGGTCACGCTTCTTTGGCTTGCTGAGAAGAGGCCGGAGCAGCGCGGTCACGCGCTTGCAGAGGCAGAGGAGCTTTCTCTTAAGCATCCGTATGCTCGCGGAACAAGGCCTCTTCTTAACCGTATCTTCAGGGGAACCACGCTTATGCCTTACAGAAACATCCAGAGCAGCGCGGGAGTCCGCATGATAGAGGAGAAGGGCTGGGACCCTTTCAGTCCGGGACTCCGTGTAAGAAAGGCCCTGCTTGCGCCGGTCAGTCCGGATGAGCACATACTTTACGGATATGACAGCGAAATAATATACATGAAGAATATCGGGAGCAAAGAGCTTCAGGTGAATGTAAGTATTGAAGATGTCGCATATCTGCCGCTCCTTCCGATGACAGGGTATTTTCAGCTTGACAGTGAAAGGGTTGATAATATCAATCTTGCTGAAGGCCGCCAGAAGACCGTGCTATTAATGAAGATCCCTCCGGGAGAACACTTCCTCAGAATAGGGATAAAAGAGCCTGTGCCGAATCAGTTTTTAAGGATGCATATTGCCGAGGTAAAAAAGGGGAAGGAGATATCGGTATGGGGCAGGCCTCTTGAGCTTCAATATTACACAGCTACGGAGGAAGAGCCTATTGTTATGGAGATAGAAGGGCCGTCAGTCCTTCAGATCGAGGAGATGAGTGACGGAAAGATCCTTGAAGGCTACAGGAAGATAGAAGAAGGCTGGCAGACGGTGAAGATACCTCCAAGAGCAGGACAAAAAGAGACGCTTTACAGATTTTACCGAAGAGGGGTTAAAGATAAACCGGCAACTCCTGTCAGGCAATATACGGTGGAAAGCGAACCTATGCCTGAGCCTGTTATCAGACCGGCATCTTCCAAGGTTTTAGAATATGTGAAGCTGAAGGATGATTATCATCTCGGCGGGCAGGAGGACGGCACATGGACTCTTTCAGGGGAGTTTGTGGAGAGGAGAAATCTTCAGGAAGACAGCAACTATCAGGACGGGCTTGAAGAGTTCATAGAGATGAAGGCAACATTCCGCAGTTTTGACGATTTAAAGAGAACGCTCTTCAGGACAGATATGCTTGGCAGGATACGGGAGTCCGGCGGCCCAACAGTCGGCTTAAAGGGAAGCCTCGACTGGCGGCCTATAAATTCATCGCTCGATTTTCAGTTTGGCGGAAACCTGTTTTTCCAGTATCCCGAAAAATTACTGAGCGGTAATAGAGAATGGTCGGCTCTGCTGAACGCAAAGGCAGCGAAGAGGATAGAGCTTGGGACAAAGACTTCTCATGTTCCTTCTTTGGCCGTCTTCCAGCGTTATCTGAGCATGGAGAGTTACGGCTCTTACATTCCTGAAAAAGTGGATCAGGACATATTCACTCCTTATAAGTTCGAGCATAAGCGCGGGCTCATACTCTCCGACACATTGACTTACCGGCCGTGGCTCGATACTAACCTGTATCTTGGCGCATCCGTTGTTTCAAACGAGGATATGGATATCCTTAACCCTGATAATATATCGCTCAGGGCGGGATGGAAGCAGCTTATCGGGGCATTTCAGGTAAACGCGGAATACCGGCGCAATCATTATTTAAGCGACGACGATAGAAAGAGCGCTTCGGACAGAGAGAGGGTTGAGGTTGAAGTTCTCTGGGAAAAATGGAGCAAGTCGGAAAGACGGCTTGAACTCGGACTTGACCTGATACACGAAATGGATACAGGCGTAAACTCCGGCATGATATTCCTGAGATGGCATATGGGCAACGGCAGGGGATTCCGGGATTTTAATTACGGAGAGGGCGATTTTCTTGATATACGGGAACGGAGAGTTCCGTCTGAGAGAAACAATACGATAGAAGGTGCAGAAGAAAGAGATTAAAGATATTCTCTAACGATTTGTCAGCATTTTACCTGATTTTTTAGTAATTGAATGCTTTTTACTATTTCATTTTGATCAACCAACCTGTCTGAAACAAATTTATGAAGGATACTTGAAATAAGCGTTTGATATGGCACGCCTTCTTTTTCAGCCTTCAATTTCAACTGATCCAAATCCTGGCTGTTAACCCTGAGGCTTATATTCTTTTTCTCGCCGGCCTTGTTTATTATTTGTTCTATTTTTGCAACTTTGCTTTTTGAGGCTTTTTTATATTTCAGAATGTTTTTCTCAATATCTTTCTCATATTCATCTAATTTAAAATCAACCATGGTAGTTACTCCTTATATTTTTTCTGAAGTTTTCGGCTTGGATAAACAGTTTTCAAAATAATATTTGATTCGGCATCTATGACAAATGGCACCGAGTAAATGTAGTTATTCAATTCTATGATGAAAATCAGCTGATTATCCTTGGAGGGATGTTCCAGAATATCAAGATACTTTTTTTCTAAAATAATTTCAGAAATAGTTTCAAACGATATATTCCGATCTAACTTTAGCTTGTTATTCTTGTTTTCATCCCAGATAATCACAAATCAATTATAAAGCTATTGTATATACAATAGCAATTGTTTTTTGCAAAAGCTTAAAATAATTCCTTACGCAGTCCCGATATAATTGAGAGGAGAATATCTGTAGAAGTTGAGGCCATATATTCCGCAAAATAAAATGCTTTCACATAAGACATTCCCCATTTAATTATTTCACCCTGTTTTACAAATGCATTTCGTTGAGTAATGGAAATGTTAATGCAAAAAACAATGCCCCACGCAAAGGGAATAAGTTACCGCGCAAGCCACGTGTCATTTGCGATACCAATCAATATGCCTGCTATTACATTGGGAAAAGATTATTCTTTTCGGTTAGCGAAGCGGAGGGAACGCTAAGCTCAGTGAATCGAACCACTGAATGACTTCACAGAGCCAAATAACCGATTTGCAAACCCCAAACTCTAACCTGCCCAAACAGCGCCGTGTGGTTCGATTTCACTGCAGCGCGTTGTTAGGAGCCGAATTTTCCATACTGCTGATAATCTGAGAAAAAGAGAACCATATTCTTTCCGTTGATCTGAACAGGAAAATATAATTCGTAGTTGCCTTGGCGATATGAGAACTTATAGTTCTTCTCTTGCCCGCTAAATGCTCTATCCAGGTATAGCCTCTCATCATGCGATGCAGAATATATGAACTTAGGCTTTTCAACTACCTCGTCCTTGTCGTAAAAGTATTCACGTGTCCCAAAACCAAGAAAGACTCTCTTTTTGTCAATATCATCAGGTAATATAAGAACCACCTCTGGAAAATATTTGTCTATCTTCTTAATTACGGCTAATGTTTTTTCGGCTTTCTTAACGTACTCCTTGGAAAATTCGTAATCGGAAAGAGAAGCAAGCTCAGTCTGGTTTTCAGATATCAGCGTCTGAGCGGCAGCTATAAGCATATTTTTCTTTTTTTCGGCAGATAATGTGTTTCCTGCAAACAGAAGACCGCAAAGCAAGGGAAAAGATAGTGCTATAGCAATAAGTGTTGTTCTTGAGAGTTTCTGTATCTGGGCATTGTTACCACGCTGTTCTGATAGCAGGGTCGATATTTTTGATAGATTTGACATCACGTTCAAAACAATGGCTCCGCCCAAAATTGCGAAGATACTGAGAAGGCTTAGGTAGAAAATCTGAGTCATGTATTCCTTAAATATCTTCAAATCAAATGCCGTGATTATCAGAAATACAAAAACCCAGTAGAACAATGCAAATGTAGCAAATACTGCAACTCTATTCGTAACTCTGATCAATCGATCATGATTCATTTATTATCTCCTTTGTGCTCCTAACGCTAGAAATAAGGCGCGGGGGCACCAACTTCCATAAAAGGCACGGCCTATCACCCGTCGCCTTGATTGTTTTGTTGGGTCTGCCTCAGCCAATAATCATCACGCCAATAATAGAGGCGAGGTGATGGCTCATCCTTATATGCCTGCCAACGAGCTTGGTCTTCATCAGAGTCCCAATGCAAGTAAATGTCTTTGTCCAAATTGATAGGTCTCCAGAATTGGTCTCGTTTATCTTCTGCTGATGCTTCTCGAACATTCTCCTTAAATCTCTGTTCACTGACGCCAAATCTAACAAAACTATTCTGTGCCTCAATTAAAGATACGTTGTTTGCACCACCTGCCATATCGGGATATGCGATCTGCACAATATCATCTTCCCAAAAACAAATCGGACATATGTCATAAGAACCCGGGGGTTCCGCGAACACAAGATATCCACACACCGGGCATGTGTATGATTTGTTATTGTCCGTCATATACTTTGACCCAACATTCATTTTTATCTTTCTTCTGCATTTTGATGAAGTTTATCCCTTGCCTTACTGGTATGTCAACAAAAATTGTCAAAAACTGGCTAGCGCCTACCTTTCATCAAACTCTGTGGTGAATGATAAGTATGCGCCTTATTATGCCAGGTGGGTTTCAGCCTGTTATGACTTTGTAAACCAACCGCTTTCTGAAGTTTTGCCTAAGGAACAAAAAGAAGATTTCTTCAAGTATTTTACGAAAAACCATGAAGACTGGCAGGTTAAACAGGCTGCGCTCAGGCGTTATGACTATTACCTATCAGGCTTGCAAACATCCGCAAAACAAAAGTCTCCTCAAAATAAAGGTGAATGGAGCATTGTTGAGACCAATATGCAAAAGGCTATGCGGTTGAGGCACATGTCGTACTGACATTTCAATACAATCAAGAAAATCAAAACCAAGGCCTCTTCTTTGTATTTCGTACCACCTGAAAGCAAACTCAATATCATCTTTGGATCTGTCCGTATAACGAAGAATCATTTATATTTGTCCCGTAGTTCCTCGTGAACACCTTCCCAATTATGAAGCTTTAATTTCCCATTTTTATAATCACTGTATCTCTTATCCAGCTCGGCCTTTTGCCATTCCGGCATTGGCAGCTCCGCATTATTTCGGGCAATCGAATCCCAAATCTCCTCAACCAATATCAATTTCTCCGACAGACCCAAATTATCTATTTCCTTTATAATCTCACTTGACATCATACAAACACCTCCCATTTAAAATATTCACTATTCCCATCAATATGTGCCCTAACAAGATTAATAACTGTATCATACAGAAAAAAGTGAGACTTAGGCAAAGAATTAAACATTTTTTATATTACAATACCTTCTGATGAGAGGATCTATTTTTGTAACCCTTTTTCCAAAACAACCCCTCAAGTTTTTCAGCTATATCTTTCCTGCCGGCATGCTTTCATAATGTCCTTTGCGATATATGATAGGGTCTGCTTTGTCCATAGTTTCTTTCATTAACACATTTTATCGCTTATTGCAGTAAAATTATGATATTCCAGTTAGACAGGAGTAGTGTTATTCAGATACAGCACAGGCTTTATAAAAATAGTCTCTGGTATTGATACAATTGAATATATAGAATATGCAGAAAAAAGATATTAAAGATATTTTAGGCTCAGGGATGACGCCTCTCCTGATCAAGATGGAATCAAGACGTCTTGAGAAGCTCCTGACGGAATTTTTTGCGTGGTTTGACAGGCTGGGGAAATACTCAAGAGGAGGCGCGGAAGAACCTGAGAAAGAGATTATAAACTTCCTGCTCTTCTACATAGATGAGAAGGTAAAGCATATATCAAAGATCCGCCTGCTTCATGCTGAATTCAACAAAGGCATATCAAAGATCATCGCGGAAGATGAGAGGAGAAAGTATATCCTCGATTATGCCGCGGATTTCGGGGCCTCTGCACGGCAGTTAAAAGGAGACAGCCGCGCCTTTAAGCGTTGGTTCGGACATGATGCCATAACCGACCGCTACATAGGCGCGCTTAAAGAGACAGAGAGGGATATTGCCTTCGGCCTTGACAGGCTCGGAGTTATAGCCGCGCTATTTATTGAGAGGCAGGGGCCTGTTGTTGGATATCAGCAGTTATGGAGGCAGTTCAATATTGAAAGGGCTGTGAAACCTCTGCTGGCATACGGCGGCGACAACCGCGTGCGCATTGCCGCCTTTAAGTGTCTCGCAGCGATCTTATGGTCTATGCCTGATGAATTTCAGGAGCATATTGTTGAAGACAGCGTAATGCAGTATATATATCTTTCCGCTCTGGACAGCAGGCAGGAGGTCTGGATACAGTGCGAGGCCCTGGTCCTGCTTGACAGCCTGTCGTCATCATCGTTGATCAAGACGCTCCAGAAACGCCTAAGCAACCCGCTCAAAGGCAATGACTTTTTTGTGCGTAAGACGGCTGTTCATCTGCTTGGAAGGAATCTGAAGCATCTGCCCGAACTGCTCGAACTTATACCTGTTGTTGCAAATGACCCATCAGCCTTTGTAAGGCAGGCGTTGCCGCAGGCCCTCATTGAAGCGCCGGATGAATATATCTCTGAATGGCTTTTTCACCTGAGCCGCAATGACAGTATGCATCAGGTGCGGGCTGCTGCCCTGCTTGAGATCGAGAACATATTAAGCAGCAGGGGAATGTTTGAAGATATGCTGAAGATCATGACCGAGGCATTGAGGCATGAAAGAGATGAGTTCGTGCTCCGCACTGCCCTCAGGTGCGCTGTCCGCACAACAACAGTAAATATCAAGAGCGGCGATGAGGGCCTCGCAGCAAAATGGCATGACGCAATGCATTCGGAGATAGAACGCCTGCATACAGACGCGGAGAGTCTTGCGGTCAGGCGCTGGGCGGCTTTGGCAAGGGAGCAGATATGGGCGGAATATAACAGGGACGCGAGAACAATTAAAGAGATCCTGCTTAAGGAAATGGCTGAGATAAAGCCCGGAAAACAGAAACGCCTGCCCGGACAGCTTCTTTCGGATTTTAATCTTGAAACAATCGCAAGGACGCTCTCTGTCCTGTGCCAGGAAGATTACGGCTGCCAGATAGGGCAGGACATCGTAGGAAAATATATTGCGAGAGGCAACTTCTTTCATTTCCGCCTATGGAGGTTCCTGCACGAGTTCCGGCATCCCTCTCCTGATAAGAGGCAGGCATTCAGCCACACAATAGGCAGGATATTCACAGGCAATATACATGTCCCGTCCTCAATTATGGCGGAACTGACCGAGACAAAGGTCCCCGGAGAGCCTCTTTTCATGCCTTATGAATCAGGATGGAGGCCGTATCTTCCGCTGGCGGATGAGGTTGTATCAAGCCTGAGGTACGGGCTCTCGCCCGGAGCGGTAAAGATATTTACAAGCGAGGGCGTCACTGAGATTACGCCGCCGAAATTGATCTCTAAGCGGTTGCTTGCCTATATGAAGCTGACATGGAACTTTCCTCATTATGCGCGCCTGCGAAACTGGCAGGAGGGGAGCCAGAGCAGTCCGTCAACATATATACGGGCTTTAACGGACCTTGGTTTTACAATAAAACATTCAGAGCACGAGGCTGATAATATAAAAACTTCTCCTGACCCTTCTGTAAAGCGCTTCTTCCCTTTATTGGCATTTATTGATCCGAATACATGGGCGGACATGAAGGATTACTTCTTCTCTGTATATAAAAACTCGCTCTATGAACTCGGCATCTTTACCGGAATAATCATTCTGGCGTTTGTGCTTAGCATTCTTTTACAGAGCAGAATGATACGCAGGATCAGGGACAGTTTCCCCTTGATGCTGGGAGGATGGGGGACACGCGGGAAGTCAGGCGTTGAGAGGCTTAAGGCCGCGCTGATAAATTCAATGGGATACAGCCTCGTCTCAAAGACCACAGGTTGCGAGGCGATGTTCCTTCACGCGCGCCACTATGAAAAGACCCAGGAGATGTTTCTCTTCAGGCCTTATGACAAGGCGACCATCTGGGAGCAGTTCAATCTGATGCGGCTTGGAAGAGGGCTTAAGGCGGATGTCTTTCTCTGGGAATGCATGGGGCTTACGCCGTCATACGTAAAGATCCTCCAGCGCAAATGGGGACGGGACGACATATCAACGATCACAAACACATACCCCGACCATGAAGACCTTCAGGGCCCCGCCGGTATAAATATTCCGGAGGTCATATCAAACTTCATCCCTGAATCAGGCACTGTTCTATGCAGCGAAGATCAGATGAGGCCGGTGCTCGTAGAGGCTGCAAAGAGACTGAAGACCGATATAAGATTCGTCGGCTGGCTTGAGGCGGGAATGCTTACGCCCGAAGTGCTTGAACGCTTCCCGTATCAGGAGCATCCCTACAATATCGCGCTGGTTCTGTCTCTTGCAGAAGAATTGGGAATGGAAAAGGATTTTGCGATAAAGGAGATGGCTGACAGGGTCATCCCTGATATCGGCGTGCTGAAGGCATTTCCCATAGCATCAGTTAAATCGCGGCGGCTTGAGTTTGTGAACGGAATGTCCGCAAACGAGCGTTACGGTTTCCTCAGCAACTGGCAGAGAATGGGCTTTAAAGAGCATGACTATGAAGAGGATCCCGGGGTCTGGCTTTCCACAGTCGTCAACAACCGGGCAGACCGGGTAACACGCTCCCGCCTCTTCGCAAAGATAGTGGTTGAGGACGCAAACGCTGACAGGCATTTCCTGATAGGCTCAAACCTTAAGGGGCTCACGGGCTATATACAGGAGGCGTGGCAGGATTATATCGCGCAGATAAGTCTGTGGCCCGACACGGGAGAAACACCTCCGCCTCCGGCGGAAATCCTGAAACAATCAGCCCGCAGGCTGAGGATCCCGATATCTGAAGCGCAGGTGATCAAAAGGCTAAGTGAAATGTTAAAGGGGCTGAAGGTTGATACTGAGAAGAGCGACTTGCTATCTCTCTGGAATTCTCCTGAGAAACTCAAGGAGAGGCTGGATGCAGAAGGCCTTGAAAAACAGAGCGAGGATATTATTAAGCATTTAAAAGAGTATGCGTCACTATATGAAGAATACAGGGGATTTTCAGAACGCTTAAGCGGCGCAGGCCTTCAAAAGGAAGGGCTTGATAAAGAGTTCCGTGAGATGATGTGGAGATGGTTTGAGAAGAAGATAGTTGTAATCTGGGACTTTCACGCGAGCGGAGACAAGATCGTGAGCATCATAGCTCAGGAGACCCCGCCGGGTCTTCTTAACCGCGTTATGGGGATCCAGAATATAAAGGGCACGGGACTTGACTTTGTTTACCGCTGGCAGGCATGGGAGAAGTGTTTCAGCTACTGCGCAAAACTGCCGAGCAATGACCCCAGAGAGTTTGAGGAGGGACTGAGCGACCTCTCTGTTTTTCAGGAATACGGGGTGCTCTGCGAGGACCATGTGAGAGAGAAGGTTGAGATTGCAAAGGCAGCCCCGCTGTCGCAGAATGAAAAAGCCCAGGCTGAATTAGCTGTCGTGCTCTCAAACCTTGAAGGCGCAATGACATGGGTGCGTTCCAAGATGGAGACCCAGCGCAAAGCAGGCTTCTTAATAACCATAGTTGACGCAATCGAGGCGTTTCTGGATATCGGGGATGCTGTAAAGCGGAGAAAGACAGCGGACCGCATTTACAAAGACATGATAACAGAGCGGATCAGCCATGAACGAGCTATAATACAGCTGAAAGAACTGAACAAGCGCCAGAAAGGCGGCTGGTTCTGGGCGCAGTTTACAGAGTTAAAGAACCTTCTTATCAGGAAACCCGCCGGTAAAAAATAAACCGAAAACCTTAATTCCCGGCAGATGATCTTATGAATTTTTCTATCTTCTCTTTTGTTGATGCGTCAAGTTCTATAAATTCCACGCCATAAAAATATTTGCCCGAATCCCTTTTTTCAGCCCTTACAATATTTCCGTTTGTGGTTATTAAATCCTTGCCGAGATGAAATTTACAGGTCACCTTTGTGCCATTTTCAACATCATCATTTGTTTCAAAGAGCATGCCCGTTACGCTGATGTTCTCTGAATTGGCATAGAAAGATCTGCCGTTGAATCTTGCCTCAACCAGGACATTCACGATAACCCTCAGATGAATCCTCTCCGCAATATTGATAAGCTTTATTATCTTTAGAATCAGGGCGGAGATATCAACCGGTTTTGTGACAAAAGTGTTTGCTCCGCAGTCATAGGACTTTTCAATGGCTGATTTATCGTTTTCGCATATTGTCAATATGGATACCTTCTTGTAGCGGTCGTCATTTCTAATACCTTTAAGGTAAGGGCAGATATCTTCATCCCCGCCCGTTATAAAGCCGATGCTTGCTATTATGAGGTCTACATCTTCAATCAGGTGAATTTCAATCAATTCTTCGCCGGACAACGCCGTGAATATCTTAATATCTTTCCTTGAAAGGAGACTCTCTCCCTTCTCTATAATCGTTCTGATATTTTCTGTGATGAGAAGTTTCTTCATTGCTGAATAGTATTGTAGCAAATAACGGATTTTTAAGTTAGAATTTTAACCTGTTTTATATTTATCAATTAAAAGACGCCAGGGAATTTCATGATTAGATATAGCCTTCCAGAAATACACCATAAGAGCGCCAACCAAAAGTAAATGTTGACCGGGATAAAATTTATAATAAGTTATCAGTAAGTAAAAAATACTAACCATGGCGATGAAAATGATATCAAATTTCAACCCCTTTGCCAGAGTAAGCACCGATAACCTCTTGTGTATTACAAAAATACAGATTATATCCACCATTGAAAGACAGAATGCCGTTGCCGAGGCCGCGCCTAACATCCCGTATCTGGGCACCAATAAGATATTTAGAATAATATTCATGATACCCCAGAAAATATTTATCTTCATATAGACCTTGTGTTCACCTGTCATTTGAAGTATGACGCCTATCAATCCAGCACCTGCTTTTATCATCTGTCCAAGCACGAGGATCAGCAAAACAGCATAACCTGCCTCAAACGCAGGGCCGTAGAAGTATTTAAGAATGAACCTGCCTTCCAATACGAGTATCAGCATTATTGGCATTGACAGGCTGAGTATCCAGCGTGAACTCTCGCTGACGACCCGCTTTAACTCTTTAATATCACCTGAGGTATGTATTACTGATATTAAGGAAGGGATCACGGCGGCAAATGCCATTATCGGGAAATATACGAGAAGAACAAGCTTAGCGGCAACACCATATATACCGACTATTTCTGTTGATTTGAACATGCCGAGTATCCAGATGTCGGCCTGTGTATAGAGCAGTATGCTCATACTGGTAAAAACAATAGTATGCGCCACGTCCAGAACTTTCTTTTTATCACATGCTTTTTTTACAGGACTTAATTTTTGTAATACATTTTTCAAAAACATAATTGAAACGGCAAGCGATAGAATTTCTCCTGCTAAAAAAGCAATTACCGCATATAAGGAAGAGACGCCTTGGAGAGTTAAAATTAAAAAAATCACTATCCTGAAGAAAGGGGAGATAAGGTATTCCGGAATTAATGCCCTGAATGCATCTTTATATCCCCTCAAAATGCCGCCGATTAAATCTCTTACAGCCCACACAGGTATCATCATGACTATAACGGGCATCAATTTTAACAGAACTTCTGAATGAAAAATATTGACTGAAATAAATTTTGAAAGCAATAATATTAGCAGCATAAATATCGCTGAGACCAGAAGGCAGAATTTTATTGAAAAAGAGATGGTCCCCTTTAATCGGGAATCATCTCTCTGATCAATATATAGGGGTATAAATTTCATCATGGTCTCTTCCATGCCGAATTTTGCAATATGAACGGATATCCTGACCACAGTCATGGCAAGCAGGAACTCGCCAACCCCGCCGGCACCCAGTATCCGCGCTAAAATAACCTGGTTTACAAAACCCAGTCCAGCGGACGATATCTTTAAGATAAATGCTATAGCGCTTCCTTTTGCGCCTACTGCCAGGTTATCGTTTTCTTGTTTTATATTCTTTGCCATTAGGGAGAGACCTCGGATGTTCTAAATAACAGCCTCTGGGGATACGGGCAGGCTGATAACAACGTAAGGCGGCAGATTCATGATAAAACCTGATCCGGATTCAAAATCACTCGTCAAACCTCTTCTCAAACTTTCTTGCTATCGGATCCATCAATTTCTTAACAGAAGCAGGGAGCCTGTAATATATATATCTTACAGCCCGTTTAACATTTAATTTCAGATCAAGCCCGTGAAAATCAACCTTAAAATCAAACTTATTTTTACATATAATTTCATCGAGGCTTTCCTTGCGTTTTAAAGGCTTGGGATAGGATTTGGGAAAACCAAGACAAAGTAGAGATACCGGGTCATAATGGCGCGGGATATTTAATATCTTTCTCAGTTTAGATTTGACCGGCAAATTGTTTACGCAGCAAGAGCCGAGCCCTAAAGAGCATGCCGCAAGCTGCATATTCTGAATGGCCATTGCAGCGCTTAACAGATGATCTTTATATTCAAGATTGTCCGTACGGTTGCTGTAAAGCACCATAATAAGCAAGGGGGCCTTGCCTACAAAATATGCGGAGGTGTTCCTTGTAATTTGCCCTCTTATTTCTTTATCATCAATGACAATAAATTTCCAGTCCTGCCTGTTGCATGCAGAAGGGGCCCATTGTCCAGATTCAATAATCTTTTTTACTAATTCATCAGGGACAGGCTTATCTTCGAATCTTCGAATGCTTCTTCGGTTTTTTAGCGCTTCAAATATATCCATAATTTATTTTCCAATAACCTCTACTCCCTTATCTCTCCCGAGCTTCCAGTCAATCTCCGCTTTGCCAACTGGCTGAGAAAAAGTTTTTATAACAGGAGGCTCTTTCATTAAGGTGTAATACCTTGAACTCGGGACATAAACGTATGTGTCTTTTGTAAATACGGATATTGATGAAATGCCTGTTCCTCCGGATATGACGGAATCTTTGATTCCGAGCAATTCCCTTGCATCTGTATTTAATGCAATCTCTCTTTTATATTTCATATCCGACGGTTTTGTTCTTGTAATAAGAATATCACGCAGACGTTCTTTCATCCATAGCGATACTAAACTTGAACGGCCAAAGGTTATCTGAAATAGTCTCAATAAAATATAGCGGACTGTTGTCAGTGTTTTGTCAGGCACTTTCCACATGCTTCCTGAAATTGTTATATTGTCATCGGACATATCATACTGGCCTTCTGAAAGCCATCCAGAAGTATACCACTTGTTTTCTGACTTCACTAAAATACCGGAATCAGAATACGTCTTGTCAGCCTTTTTATCAAACAATCTGAAGGCCCCGCCTTTTTTTAAATTAATAATAAAATGCTTATATTCGTCATTAATTATCAACAATCCCGATTCTTCGTAATGTTTTGTAAAAGACCTCTTGAAAAAATCGGTTATATTCCCTTCCGGCATGTTGTCAAGTTCAGGATTGGCATCTAAATATGCCTGAAGCCACGTGTACCCATTATATGTCAGATACCTGTCATCAAGTATGTGAGGGAATGAATCCGTTGAAATAATTTTTTTCCTTACAACAGACGCGGCAAACAGCGCATCTTCATTTATCTTTGATAATACCTCAAATCCGTGAGGTATAAGATATTCAGTGTTTCTGCTTGTATATTCTCCGCCCGCCACCAGGTTCGGCTGTATGAAGTGCTTTATGAAACTCAGAGAGCGTCCGACAATATTTATTACCGTTTCATCCCCGGTTTTAAGATAATATTTACTCAGATAATCAATGGCAAGGGACAAGTATCCTATATCAGGTCCGCCGTATTCTATAAACCACCCTTCTTTTGATTGTCTTTGGTTTAAAAGCGCAATCTTATCTTTGGATGAATCAAGATATTTTGAATCGTTTGTCAGTAAATACAGATTTAATAAAGCAATGGCAGAACCTGTCTGCTGATTCATTACGCGTGTTTCATTTCTTCTGATGAGCCAGCCCCCGGCCTTTTTCAGAGATTCAAGGACTAACTGATATTCGTTATGAGGAATTGCGTCTTTTAACAGTAGAAGACTTTCAGAGACGGCATATGTTGAAAAAGATGTTACAACAAAGCTGTGTTCATTGGGATACCATTCATTAAAAGAACCATTTTTATTCTGGATTTTTGTCCAGAATTTCATTGCTGCTATTATGTAGCCCAAAATTTCGCTGCTTCGAAAATATTTGTTATTTTCATGCTCAATCAAGTAGAGAAGAGTCAAAGTCAGGACCGCCTCTTGCTTTCTCGCGCAGGCAATATCAGCAGTATTGTAATGCCAGAATTCCCTGTCAAAGCACCCATAGCTGGATGAAGATATATTTCTGTTCAGCAAACCAAGGAGCCTTGGAGCATTATTTAAAATCGGCGTTAAATAGATTTCTCTTGAAATAGATTTCTCTCCCTTGATGAAAAATTAATTTATAGAAAGTTCAGCAAATACCGGATAATGATCTGAACCGATAGGAGATCCCGTGACCCTATTGTGAACGTGAACCTCCGGGCTTACGAGAATGTGATCTATGGGGATCCAGAAAAAAGGAAAATACGTAGGCCATGACGGCTCCCATCCAAAACCCGTTCGTGAATCACGAAGCCCCGATATCTTAAGCAGTTTCCGAAAGTTCGGCGTTGAAGGAGTTGAATTCAGATCACCGGCAGCAATTACTGGCAAGGTCTGTTTACTTATTTGACGAGCAAGCATGATAAATTGCTCTTTGCGTTCATCAAAGTTTTCCACGTCCGGCCTCTGGGCATGAACTCCATAAAACATTACCGGCTTATTATTAATTTCTATTGCTGCTTCAATGATGGCATTGCCATGTTCTGAAAGCTTAGTTAACTGATGATTAAGAATAGGAAATTTACTTAAAAAGACGATGCCGATTCCGTTGGCAGCAAAAGAAGTATTTACAATACTGTACGGATAGCGCTGTATAGCCTTGCGCAATTGTTCAATATGCTGAGGGTTAACTTCTAGAAGCAAGACAATTTCAGGGTCTGATTCCTGAAGTATATAGTTTAGTTTCGAAAGGTCACTATTAGACTTATAAATGTTTGCAGAATAGACGTTAAAAGTAGTTTTAGCCTGTACAGCAGCCTGAACAGAGCCTCCGCTATCAACTAACACATCGGCATTCAAAACAAATAATAAGCCAGTCAGAACAGCCAATGGAAATATCTTTTTCCAGATACAGATTAAAAACAGGATGAGAGCAAAAAAAGCATATTGAACCTGGAAATTTGAAGCAATATCCATAAACCAATAATCAACGTCATCAAACAATCGCGCTGAACTGAGAACGCATAATACTAACAGGCAAACTAATACAAGATTTTTATATCTTTTTGACATTCAATTTTCTTTGCTGCTTAACTTTTGGATTAAACCAATAAGGCGCTAATAGCCATTTAAAAATAACTTTAATTTTTGTGAAGGATTAGCATGTTATATTTTAGTTTAAAAACATTCTTAAACGCAATAAATTGCAAGCAGCATTTGCTAAGTTGAAAGTTCATTTTTCCATTTCATAATTATACATTTGTTACAGATTGGATTTATTTAATGCCTGTTTGTCTTTTGAGCTTTTCAATAGAAACCTGTTTAATTCGATAAATAGACCTTTCTTACTATATTATTCTAAAATACTAAATAAAATTAATGGGTCTGTGTTTTAAGCTTAATGAATGATTTATATATAACACCGGTTTAATTGAAAACATGCCTCGCAGCTTAACACAATAAAGGAGAGCTTTATTTTGGAGCCACTATGTGTACTAATATATCCAAAAACAGCGGAGATAGAATTCTCTCATCCAGATGTCCCCTATTCGATATTTTTTTTAGGAAGCTATCTCAAGGCTAACGGTATAAAAGTTAAACTCTTTGACCAACGCATTTCATCCTCCAGAGAGATTGTTCAGTATATAGAATCTAATCCTGTAACTCATGTTGGCCTCTCTACTATGACAGGCCCGCAAATTATCTTTGCTATGGATTTAAGCCGTAAAATTAAACAGTTACGGCCGGAAATAGATATTATCTGGGGCGGAATTCATGTAACTGTAGCCCCCGGCTCGGTACTTGAACAGGATTTCATAGATTACATTGTCTATGGCGAAGGGGAAGAACCGCTCCTTGAATTAATAAAAAATCCTGACAAAAAATCCATTAAGGGAGTTCTTTGCAGAAATGATAAGCTGGAAAACCTTGAACCTCGAGAATTTATTGATATGGATACTATCTCGCTGGACTGGTCGTTAATTAATCCGCAAACTTATATTTCCGTACGCGAAGGGCGCCGTTATATCTCTTTTGTAACATCGCGGGGCTGCTCATTTAAGTGCCAATACTGCTACAACAGTGTCACAAAAAGCAGATGGCGTTCATGGAGCATTGATAAGGTTCGAAAAGAACTGGAAAAGGTGCTGGAGTTTGATATCTCGTATATTTCCTTTATGGATGATAATCTGGCTGTCAATGTTAAATGGCTTTCTGAAGTCTGTAAAATTCTTGAAGAGAAGAACGTTTTATGGTACGGCGATATTCGCGCTAACGTGATAACGTATGAAAATATCAAAAAGTTCAAGAACTGCACAAGAGTCTTTATCGGTGCGGAATCAGGCTCCCAGCGGGTGCTTAACGACATAGAAAAAAGAATTAAGGTGGAAGATATCTTCAATGCTGCCAAAGTACTGCATGACAGCGGCATGACGGGCACATTCAGCTGGATAATCGGGTTCCCTCAGGAGACCAGAGAGGATGTGATGGATACTGTAAATGCCGTGCGGAGAGTTTCCGAGATTATGCCAGGTGCTGTGCAGCGGCTTAAGATATTCTCACCCTATCCAGGCTCGCAACTGTATAAAATGACCGTGGAAAAGGGGTACCGGCCGCCTGCAACACTTGAAGATTGGGGAAGGTACACGCGTGAACATTGCGACCTGCCGTATATTAAAAATCCATGGTGGTATAAATGTATTAGCTATGTAACTTTTTTTAATTTTTACAACGATAAAGATATTATCGGAAGTATCGGCAGCAGCAAGCCTATCTTCCGCCCCGTTATTGCGGTATATAAATTTTTGTCGTCATTCAGATGGCGTCTCAATTTCTTTGGTTTCCCTGTAGAATTTATGATGTTAGATACAATGCGCAAAATTTATATGAAAGTCACAAGGTAATAGGATATCACCAAGTAATATGAAAGAAAATAACACGGCTTTCCGCTTCAAAGCGGGTGTTGCAACGCTCATTGTCATCCTCATCATATATTCATTGCTGTCCGTATTTATCCATAAATATACGAGGCTGACTGCTGATTCGATGTTGTATTTCAGCATTGCTGAAAAATATCTAAACGGTGATTACGCCAACGCTATTAACGGATACTGGGGGCCTCTTCTCGCGTGGCTTTTGATACCATTTCTTTATTTCGGTTTTTCAAATGTATTTGCCATAAACGCCATAGACCTCCTATTGGGGATATTCACGATTACCGGCATATGGATATTATCTTACAGATTTGAAATAAGCGAGAAGATAAGAAGCATAATATTGATTGCTTTGTGTCCGATTATCTTAAGAGTTTCAATAGTTCAACCGATGGACTTTCTTCTCTTATGTATTCTTGTGTACTATCTTTGCATCGTATTTAAATCTGATTATCCGAATAAGATGCTTCACGGGGTTTTATGCGGACTGCTCGGAGCGCTTGCATATTTCACCAAGGCATACGCATTTCCGTTTTTCATCGCTCATTTTCTGATAATGAACATTCTGCATTATTTCCGAAATTCATCAAACGCCGTGAGGAAAAATATTCTAAAAAATGCTCTGACAGGCTTTATCTTGTTTTTCCTTGTCAGTGGAATCTGGATTATGACCATAAGCAACAAATACGGTTACTATACTTTCTCAACAATGAGGAGTACCAATTTTAACGCGCCCGGCCCGGAGGCAATGGGAGGAGGATTAGAATTCGGGGTTCCGATATTTAATGAGGGGTTCTTTGAGCCGCCCAATAAAACCGCTTTTGTCGTTTGGGAAGATCCGAGCTATATTAGGGGAAAAAAATGGAGCCCATGGGAATCATGGGGTTATTTTAAGCATTTTATTAGGCTTTGCTTAAAGAATATTGCGGAGGGACTTCTAATCTTTGAATCATTCTCCACTTTATCCATAGCAATCGTTATAGCTTACATATTATCTTTTTCTGCACAGTCTAAAGATAAACTGCTTGCGCGAGGAGACCTGCTCTATCCTTTGTTTACCATAGCTTTATTCACCGGAGGATATATCATGTTTCATTTTGAGCAGAGGTATTTATGGCTCTCCAATATTCTGCTTTTGCTGATGGGAGGACATATACTTTATGAATTATTTCAAAGAGATTTGTTTAGAAGTAGTTTGAGAAAGGGGATATTAACTATATTATTTATTGTATCTTTTATATTCACGCCTTCAAGGCATGTGCTTCAGGCAAGTAAAAGCAATATAGAGCAGGACATGTATTATATAAGTACTGATTTGAAACAATACAATATTAAAGGCAATATAGCTTCAAACAGGGAGTATGTACCTATACATGATGCATGGCATAAGACCTTTCGCTTGGCATACTGGTTAAATAGCAGGTATTATGGGCAGGCAAAGGAAAATATTAGCGACGAAGAACTGGGAAACGAATTAAAGAAATATGGTATTAATTATTATTTTTTCTGGGGGGCATCAAGCCATGTTCCGCAGTTTCTGAATAATTACAAAGAATTAACAAACGGCGAAATACCTGATCTAAAGATATACTCTCTGGAAGAATCAGAGATACCCCAGCAACTCCGTTAACTCTTTTTATTGCACTGGTCCCAGTTATTTATTAAAGTGTATATGGTAAACTCTTTGCTTGTTATTTCGGAACTTAAGCTCAAAAGGCTCGCCGGGATTTTCCGGAAAATGTTTAAATCTATCTTCTACCAAAAAAACGTCTCGCAGATTTTCTTCAACTAAAAGATAAACTGGACGATTTAATGATCTGAAAAAATCAATAACTTGTGGATCATCAGGGTTTTTAAATAGTTTTTCTCTAAGCTTTACGCGTTTTGCGTATTCCGGATTTGATGTTGTGTAATCGGTATCTTTAATCACATATAAACTTCTTTCACTGATTGCCGCAACTTCATAGTTTGGATTAAGCCCCTCATATGGCACTCGCGTTTCAAAATAACTCATCATGATAAGCGAGTTTGTAGGAGTGTTTTCACGTATCCATGCGTAAGCGTCATTTTTTGCTTCATCTTTAGAATAGATAATATGCCCCTTGCTAAATGAAAAAAATCTATCCTGAGATAAACAAGAAACAATATAAGCTATTTCTATTGTCAAAGGGGTGATTAAAAGCAATAGAATAACTCCTGAGTATATAAATCGAGTTATCCAACGGTTTGTATTCTGATACAGCAATCTATAAATTGATATAACAAAGAAGATCGAGAAGAAAAATACAAGTATATAGTTAAATTTATAACTATTATCAAAACTCCACCTTGTGAGTGTTGTTAATCCAAGGCATAATGCAGTACCAATTAATAAAAAGTAAAAATCCCTTAAAGATGATTTCCTATATGCAAACCAGATACCGATAACAATTCCCAAAAAGGGAATTAAAAATACAACAATATTTCTAACTGATTGAGCATAAAAGTCTAAACTGACGATCTCCCCCTGACTACTAGAACTAATATCTCGACCTGCTATCACAAAAATCAGGTAAGGAGTTACTGATAGCACAGCTATGATATACGGCAGCAGAACTCGGGAGGTATCATGAAATTTTTCTTTAAAATGACCTTGGCGTGAAAGAAAAACTACAACTGCCCAAATCGGCGCATGTAGTATAGAAAAAATCGCCAAAGGCGGATAATTCAGAATACATGCTATAATTACAAAACATAAACTTACAAGATAAATTTTATTACTTCTAAATTTATTTCTAAAAAGTATCAGAAGGTATGAAAAGCATAAACTAATAGCTAATGGCATAGCGCTGACGTTATATAATTTATTTACATAAAACAACCGCGTATCTAGCCAAGGAAGTTCCCCAATCCAGCTGCTGAGAACATCACTGGGTAACAAAGCAATATTATGCGTTACTATTGCATCTACAGGAATCAATTTACCGGACAAGAATTTGTAAACAATGAAAAGCCCTGCTTCAGGACGCATCAGGCCAACTATTGCCAAAGGTAAAATATAGCAATATTGTTCCGGAAGATCTAATGCTTTTGCAAAGCTGTACGCAATATTAAAGACAGCTAATAATGATAAGGTATTAAATATAAATACGACTTGAAGTTGATGGGTATTTGTCAGAGATGTCAGAACGGCAATGAGAGCGTGAAATCCCCAATAATATCCAATTTTGGTACCCCCCAAGCCGGGATTTTCAGGGGGGAATATATCGCCTATAATTTGTGACACAAATGACGAATGATGAAAAGCATGTGCTGCAAAAGGACCTCTATTAGGACCGATAAAGAAAGGGATACTCAACAAGAGACTTGCTACTAATGCAATGCCAAAAAAGATAAGATGCTCCCTCGAAAGTTTAAAAGTGGAAGGAGTAGCTTTCTTGTATTGTGTGATCATGAAAAACAATACAAAAAAGCCTGTAATTGCATATATTATGTATCCTATAAACTTTGCATGGATTCCAACAAATAGTAAACCTACCGTTAAAAGACTGCTAATTCCGATAGAAGTGGGAAATGCCAAAACAAGGTCTTCAAATGTGATGAGGTCTCTCCTGGCAAGAGCAAAGATAGATAATCCTGGGAGATAACAGATACTAAAGAATATTCCTGCGGTCTTGAAAGGTTCGATATTTAAGATTATGAGTACTGTTGATATAACAAATGGGATTATTAACGTCATTAGTCAATTACTGATATTGCAATTCTAATTACGTTTTTCCTCTGAGATGTTTAATTTGTTATGAAACCGCAAGCGATAAAGTCCGCGTAAATCATCGCGGGCATCTTTAAATATCTTCGCCTTGGTGTCAGTATCCTCAATCCATGTCACGGGGATTTCCATAATTTTGTACTCCAGTTTTTCCCCATAAAAAAGGAATTCTGTGTCAAAAAACCATTCATTATCTTCAATATAAGGCAATATTTTCTGGACAACATCGCGCCGTCCTGTCTTGAATCCGCAGTGAGCATCTTTAAAACGGGTTCCAAGTATCAGTTTTATCACTATGTTATAACTGCGTGATATAAATTCACGCTTAAAACATCTTGTTGTATTGGAATCTTTGGCAAGCCTGTTGCCGACAACAATATCTGCCCCTTCTCTTAGCAAATCAATAGCGCGTATAAGAGCGTCTAACCCAGTGGAAAGATCAATATCCATGTAACTGACAAAGTCAGAATCCGTTTGAGCCCATGCTGTTCTGAGGGCAATTCCGCGTCCTTTTCGCGGGATATGAACATACTGCACAAGAAAGTTTTCAGACTCCAGAGCGCGGCCTATTATTCCTGTGCTGTCCTGAGAGTTGTTGTCCGCTATTACGATTTTCCACTCATACTTGTCATGATTAAGGAGAAAATCTGTCAGTATTTGAACGCTCTGCCTAAGCACTTTCTCTTCATTGTAAACAGGAAGGACGACAAGCGCAGACGGCCGAGTTTTCTTTATATCTCGATTTGCTTCGCTATCTTTTATGGTCATAACTAATTTTAGAACTTACAGCGGGATATGATGAAACGCTATCTATGAAAAGCAGGACTTTCTTCATAATGAGTATATAACAACTATAACATTTTTATTCTTTTTTTTGTTAAGGTCGTACAGTGTAAAATATTTTGTTTGTTTATTATAAAAAGAAGTTTCTCCATTAATTTGTCACAGAAATCGTTCAAAGAAGTTTACCCCAATTTAAACTCGTAATATTATCATATAGTTATTATCCCCAATCAGAAGGGCGGAATATACAAGTGTATTGCGGGAAAGTAACAAGGGAGATTTGAACATTCCGCGAATTCTTATTCTGAGCATTGTCTATGAAGAGATGAATTTATTAAAGAAGTTTGTTGAGAATCTCATCATTTAAGCTTTGCCTTCCCATGGTTGCCGAAAATTGCCTGCCTTAGGTATACTTCATAAGCTGTAAGTTTATAACTACTGTTGCAGGAGACCCATGCCTCTTTTCGGCGAACTTTTTGTCAGCGAATTATTAAAGATGCCGGTGCTCGACCCAACGGGTGATGAACTCGGCAGGCTTAAGGATTTCATTGTAATAAAAGGCGATCCCATGCCCAGGGTGTCGGCTCTTATTCTGGAGAAGAAGAAGAGACGGTACTACCTTGGCTGGACGGATATGGGTATCTTCAACAAGCGCATCATGTCTTCAAACATCTACGCATCGAAGATCGAAGAGTATGAGCCATCTGAAGATGATCTGCTGATTGCGCGTGATATATTCGATAAGCAGATAGTTGATGCAAACGGAGCCAAGGTTGTAAGGGTAAACGATGTAAAGCTTGAGGGGCAGAAAGATCATGCCTGTCTCGTTGCCGTTGATGTCGGGATAAGGGGCATTCTTAGGCGCATCGGAATAGAGCATGAAAGCGAGAAATTTTACAATGTCTTTGGAAAAACTCTCACTCACAATCTCATACGCTGGGGATACATTCAGCCGCTTGAACCGAGACTTACAACTATTTCGCTGATCGTCCCGCGCCAGATGATATCAGCGCTCCATCCCTCGGACATTGCTGATATCATAAGCAAAGTGCCGCATGAACAGGCCGTGGCGCTCTTCAAAGGGCTTGACCCGAATGTTGCGGCAGAGGCTCTTCATGAGCTTGAACCCAATGTAAAGAGGGCCATCATAGAGGGGCTTGATAAAGCCCATGCTACTGACGTTGTGGAAAGAATGCCTCCTGACGAGGCAGCGGATCTGCTATCTGACCTTGGATCAGACACGGCAAAAGAGCTTCTTGAATCCATTGAAAAGGACGAAGCTGAGGACATTCAGGAACTGCTTGCACATGAAGAAGACACTGCAGGCGGCATCATGACAAATGCATTTTTAGCCTATCCTCCTGAATGGACAGTTATGGAGGCAATTGAAAAGCTCAGGGTAGATTCTCCTAATGTGGAGGACGTTTATTATATATACGTTGTTCAAGGTGAGAAGCTCATCGGCGTTGCCTCATTAAGAGACTTGATCCTTCCATCGCCTAATGTCCGTTTGTCTGAGATAATGGAGACAAAATTAAAGACCGTTTCACCTGACACGGACGAACAGGCAGTTGCCGAGCTTATATCCAAGTATAATCTGCTCGCCATCCCGGTAATAGATGCTGAAGGAGCGCTCCTCGGCATTGTGACTATTGACGACATTGTTGACTTCCTCCTGCCGCCATCTTCAAGAAAGAAGAGGAGGAGCGTATGAGGGGCCGCTGGAAAACTTTCCTTGTATTTCTGTCAATAATAGGGCCAGGCATTATAACCGCTTCCATAGACAATGATGCCGGAGGGATTACAACCTATTCGGTCGCTGGCGCGCGCTACGGTTATATGCTTCTGTGGACGCTTATCCCGACAACGATAGCTCTTATAGTCATACAGGAGATGGTGGCAAGAATGGGCGTTGTAACCGGCAAAGGGCTTTCCGATCTCATCAGGGAAAATTACGGAGTAAAGATAACCTTTTTCATGATGATAATCCTGCTGGTGGCTAACTTCGGAACTACGATTGCCGAGTTTGCAGGGTGGGCGGCAAGCATGGAGATATTCGGCCTTAGCAAATACGTGACGGTTCCTTCCGGGGCTTTCTTGATATGGCTGTTAGTCACAAGGGGCAGCTATAGAGTTGTGGAGGGGGTATTGCTTATGGCATGCATGATTTATTTGGGTTATGTAGTTTCTGCTTTTATGGCCGCTCCAAAATGGGGCGAGGTCATGCAGAGCACATTTATCCCGAAGGTTAAGTTCGAGTCCGAATTTGTCATGTTAACTATTGCTATCATAGGGACAACCATTACCCCATGGATGCAGTTTTACCTTCAGTCGTCAATAGCTGAAAAAGGTATCAAGAAAGAGAATTACAAGGTCACAAAACTCGATGTAATTATAGGATGTGTCATAACAGATATTATCGCGTTCTTTATAATAGTAACCTGCGCTACGACCTTGTATCCTCATGGCATCAGAATAAATGAGGCAAAAGAAGCGGCCCTGTCTCTCGCGCCTTTGGCAGGCCAATATGCATCTATCCTTTTTGCTGTCTGTCTCGCAAATGCATCTATACTGGGGGCCATTGTTGTTCCGCTTGCAACAGCCTACTATGTCTGCGAGGCGATGGGATGGGAAGCAGGAGTTAACAAGAGTTTCAGGGAAGCCCCCCAGTTCATGTGGATTTACACAGCCCTGATAGTCATATCGGCTCTTTTGGTATTAATTCCCGGCGCTCCGTTAATACTCTTAATGATCCTCTCGTCATTGTTGAACGGCATATTGCTGCCCTTTGTCCTTGTCTTTGCCTTATCGCTTGTGAATAACAAGAGGCTCATGGGGAAACATACCAACCCGAGAGGCTATAATTACATAGCATGGGGCACAGTGGCTGTTTTAATAATACTGACAACTGCCCTGATAGTCATGACGGTATTGCCGGGATTTAAGTCTATATGAATTAAACAGATCCTGCGCAGCCTTTTTATCAAAATCTGCTTTAATATTGAATCATATTAAATTTTCAACTATACTAAACCGTTGCAAGTTGTTGGGATTTTTCATATGTCTTACATAACCCCTGTAATTCAAGAAAAAAAGGATAATATGGTTAAAACAATAGAACTGGTTAACGGAAAAGTGTTGATGCTGGATCAGAGCAGACTTCCTATTGAGGTCCGGTATATTGAGTGCAAAGACTACAGGATGGTTGCAGAGGGAATTAAAAAGCTCTGGATACGCGGGGCCCCGGCCATAGGGATTGCCGCTGCTATGGGCATGGCCCTTGGCGCACAGGATATAGATTCAGATAATTTCGATGACTTCATGAAAGAGATGGAGGTTGTCTTTGAGACTCTGCTCGCAACAAGACCCACTGCGGTGAATATCAGATGGGCGGTGGAGAGGATAAAGAAGGCCCTGCACGAGAGGAGAGATGAACCGGTAAGCAAATTAAAGGATTTCCTGATAAAAGAAGCCGATGCCATTCTTAAAGAGGATGTAGAAATTAATAAGGCTATAGGCAGATGGGGCGCCCGGTTTATAAAAGACGGCGACACAATTATTACACACTGCAACGCCGGATCGCTTGCCACAGGCGGATACGGAACCGCCACAGGCCCGATGCGTGCGGCAACGGAGCAGGGCAAGAAAATCCAGGTTATTGCTGATGAGACAAGGCCGGTGCTGCAGGGAGCGCGCTTAACCGCATGGGAACTTATGGAAGACAATATACCTGTAACGCTGATCACTGATAATATGGCGGGCGCCATTATGCAAAAAGGTGAGATAGATCTGGCGATAGTCGGCACGGACAGAACCGCTGCGAACGGCGATGTGGCAAACAAGATAGGCACATACTCTCTGGCGATACTCTGCAAGGAGCACGGGATACCTTTCTATGTAGCCGCGCCTATAAGCAGCATTGACTTTTCAATCGCCTCTGGAAAATTTATACCTATTGAAGAGCGTGATCCAAATGAAGTCACCAGTGTATTTGGGTGTCGGGTAGCTCCAGAAGGTGTCAAAGTAAGAAATCCTGCCTTTGACGTGACGCCGGCAAAATATGTGACTGGCATAATTACTGAAAAAGGTGTCTTCAGACCTGAAGACCTGCATAAAATTAATAAAGAAGATATGGATTTAAAGAGCATAATGCTTGAACCTGAAATGTTATGAACATTAAAGAGATGTGGGAATATTACGGGAAAGACCTTGCTGCTGCAGAGGAGAAGATACACGAGACCCTGAAGACAGCCGCCCCTATTGTATATGATGTGGGCAGACATATATTCACAGGCGGGGGCAAACGCATACGGCCGCTTCTTGTCATACTCTGCTCCAGGATATCCGGCTATAAAGGAGAAAAGACCAGCACTCTTGCATGCAGCATTGAATCAATACACACAGCTTCACTTCTTCACGACGATGTAGTTGACAGCGCTAATCTCAGAAGGGGAAGGCCTCCGGCACACTCAGTATGGGGCAACCAGATTGCGGTTCTTGCAGGAGATTTCTTTTACTCAAATGCGCTGAGACTCGCCAACTCGCTCAAAAATCAGAAAATTATGGACGCGCTTTCAGGCGCAACCGCAGGTATGGCTGAAAAGGAGATGCTCCAGCTTGCCTTAAAAGGCAACCCGGATATATCAGAAGAAGATTACATGGAGATAATAACAGGCAAAACCGCAACCCTTATGTCGGCGGCCTGTATGAGCGGAGCCATTCTTGGAGACTCTTCTAAAGAAAAAGTGGATGCGCTCGCATCCTTTGGATTAAAATTGGGCAGGGCGTTTCAGATGGCCGACGACATCCTTGACTATATGGCGGAAGAGAAAGTGCTTGGCAAGAGCCTCGGAAAAGACATCGAAGAAGGCAAGATAACTCTCCCGCTAATATACCTGTTTAAGAAGGCATCTTATGATGAGGCAGAAAAATTAAAGATAATAATAAAGAATGAGAAGCTATCGGCAGCAGACCTTAATTACATACAGGATTTGCTGAATAAGTACAAATCCATTGAGCAGTCCTATACGAAGGCGACCGCTATAATTAAAGAAGCGGGGGCGGAACTCAATATCTTTGAAAATTCCATGGAGAAGACCGCTCTTCTTGCGTTGTCAAATTACGCATTAAGAAGAGAGAAATAGTATTAGACCTAAATATTCTATTTTACTGATATGCATCCTCTTGTAAATCTTGCAAAAGAGACCGTTGAGAGGTTTGTCCTTAAAGGAGAGCCTGCGCAAATCCCCGCGGATATTTCATCTGAAATGAGAGGGAGAGCCGGAGTTTTTGTCTCTATAAAGAAAAATGGTGAATTGAGGGGATGTATAGGAACGTTTTCTCCATGTACGAAAAACGTGGCTTGTGAGATCATGCAGAACGCCATAAGCGCAGCTACGCAGGATCCGAGATTCCTTCCTGTAAGTCCAGAAGAACTAAATGGACTTGAATATTCTGTTGATGTGCTGACAGAACCAGAAAAAGTTGCAGGCAAGAAGGAACTCGATCCAAAAAAATACGGGGTGATCGTAAAAAGCGGCGAACGGAGGGGATTGTTACTGCCTGCCCTTGAAGGAGTTAATACTGTTGATGAGCAGATTGGCATAGCATCAATGAAGGCCGGAATCCACCCTTCAGAAAAAATAGAACTTTACCGCTTTGAGGTGAAAAGGTATAAATGATTATCATTTACCGGCTGAAATCTGTTATTTTATACACATCACCATGTTAGATAAAACCAGACTTGAGCAAGACATAGAAAGCCGCGAAATCCTCAGAACGCCGAAAGGTGTCCGTCTATTCATAGCTCTCCTATTAATCGTTATAGGCACTGTCGGGGCATATTCATATAAGCTCAAGCAGGATATTAGAAAAAAGGATGCGGAGATCGCTAAAATAAAAGATGATTTCAAGAAAGAGACAAATAAATTTTTAACCAAGATTAAAAAGTATGAGAATCAATCCATGGACTTGAAGTCTGATTTAAGCCGTAGCAATTAAAAATGCTCATCCTCCCTAAAAATGCCTCTGTGAAAATTCAATATTAATATGAGCGACGACCTGAATCAAGAAGGAAATCTCAACCAACAGAGCCTACCGCAGCTACTTGTCTCTTTTAGTAAAGAGCAAAAAACAGGCATAGTAACTTTTACAAAAGGCGACGCCCGTAAAAATATATATTTCAATAACGGCTCAATTGTATTTGCTTCATCCAGCGTCACAACGGACCGGCTCGGGGATTTTCTACTCAGAAGAGGCGACTTATCAGAAGAAGAATATGAAAAGTCGGCAAAAATATATGAAGGGACAGGCAAACGCAAGGGGATGATACTTGTGGAGATGGGATATCTGAGCCCGAAAGAGCTTGTATCGGCAATAAGGCACCATATCACAGAGATTATACTGAGTCTCTTTGAATGGGAAGAAGGTCATTTTAAGTTTAAAAGTTCCCCGCCTTGCGAAGAAGTGATTACGCTCGATATGCCTGCAAATGACCTTATCAGCGCAGGAAGCCTGAGGATTGAAAAAGAGCAGGCGTCCGACTTCAACAAAGAGATAACTCAACTTTATGAAAAAAAAGACTCATTGACTCACTATGAATTGCTTGAAGTCAATGTAAATGTTCCTTTCGACGAGATAAAAAAAGCGTACCTGAAAAAGGTGAAGAAATACCATCCTGACAAGCATGATTACATGCACAATGATACCTTGAATGAGCACCTCTCCAAACTTTTCTCAGCGCTGAATTATGCTTACAATACGCTGAAGAATGAGAAGACCCGGGCAGAATATGACAACTCAATATTCAAGATCAAAAAATCTAAAAAAGTTCAGGACCCCAATATGATACTTGCAAAGAACCATTTCAAAAAGGGCATTGATGATTTTCTCAAAGGAAACTTCTGGGGGGCTTCGGACTCCTTTCGCGTAGCAACAAATATACAACCACGTGAAGCCGTTTACTGGGCGCATCTCTCATTAGCCCTGAGCAAGATGCCTAAGAGGACAAAAGAGGCTGAAGAGGCTATGCTTAAAGCGATAAGTCTTAAGCCTGAAAATTCAGATTATCATATGCATCTCGGACTTATTTTTCTCAGTTCCGGACTGAAGCTGAGAGCAATCCGGGAATTTGAAAACGCCCTAAAATTTAATCCTGACAATAAAAAGGCGAAGATTGAACTTGACAGATTAAAATGAAAAGAGAAAAAAACAAAGCCTGACATTTCATTTTTTCCATTCCCCGCTCTTACCGCCGCGTTTTTCAATAAGCATAATATCAGAGAGAACCATAGCCTTATCCACTGCCTTGCACATATCATAAATAGTGAGTGCTGCAACCGAGACCGCGGTAAGCGCCTCCATCTCAACGCCCGTCTGGCCTGTGCATTTTACCTTTGCCTCGATATCAACCTTATTCTTTCTCCTGTCAATATCTAAATCCACTGAGACGGAGGTGAGGTTCAACTGATGGCATAACGGTATTAGCTCGCAAGTTCTCTTTGCCGCCATAATGCCGGCAAGCCTTGCGATTTCAAACACATTACCTTTAGCAATCTTTTTATTAGTAATAAGGCGGAGAGTCTCCATCTTCATATAGACAGCGCCTCTTGCGGTTGCCTCCCTCTGAGTTGCCGGTTTAGCTCCGACATCTACCATCTTTGCCTGGCCTTCATTGTCAATATGGGTAAGTTTCTTCATATTATCTCCTCTAAAATATCAGCGGCAGCCTTTACATATACTGGACACCGCTCAGAAATAATCATCCGCTCATCAGGGTCTAAATCCTTTTTCAAACCAATCTCAAAACCTAAAAGCTCCCTGCAAATGATGGTATTGTGCCCCACCTTGAATTCTTTTGTGAACTTTTCGGCAAGCTCATAAGTCTTTGCTTTTGAACCTTCGGCGTCAGCGCTGCCATACTTTAATCCAATGATCATAAGCGAGCCTGTCACCGCGCCGCATACCTCGCCCATGCCTCCGCCGAACGCGCTTCCAATCTTCACTGCTGTTTCATAATCAAGCCCCAGCTTAGCTCCATAAGCCGCTAATATTGACTGCGCTCAGTTAAATCCTTTATTAAACAGCAAAGCAGGATCTTCAATCTTATTCATGGTTGTATAATAACCTCTTGCAGAGAAAATTTCACATAAAACAATAGCAGCGAATCCTGCCCTATAAATTAACTTGTGCTAATATAATCTGTTATGAGACGTGTTGTAATCACAGGCATTGGCGCGGTAACACCTCTTGGCAATAATATCGAAACCACGTGGGACAATCTGACTGAAAAGATTACCGGAATAAGTCAGATAACAAAATTCGATCCCTCTGGATTGACAAGCCGTATCGCGGGAGAACTGAAAGACTTCTCTCCTGAAGAATATATCTCAAAAAAAGATATTCAACGGCTTGATCCTTTTATTCATTATGCGGTTGCAGCGGCACTGATGGCAGCGAAAGACGCAGGGATAATACGTCAGGGGTCAGGGGTCAGGGGTCAGGGGTCAGAAAGAGACCATGAACTCCGAATTTCAAACTGCGAACCCGCTTCTGCCGGCATTATCATCGGCTCAAGCAGGGGGGGAATTACGAGTATGGAGAAAGCGCTTGGCGATAATCTCTTAAAAGGCAGGCATTTTTCAGCTTACTTAATGTCGGCAAGCACTATAAATATGGCATCTTCATATATTTCTATGAGATTAGGCATAAAAGGGCCTTCCCTTGGAATATCAACAGCATGCGCTTCAGGGACCAATGCGATCGGCGAAGCTTTCAGGATGATACAAAACGGTGATATTGATATCGTGATCGCAGGCGGGGCCGAAGCTCCTGTTTGCAGACTGGCTGTCGGAGGATATGCAGCATCCGGCGCTCTGTCAGGAAGGAACCATGATCCGGAGAAGGCGAGCAGGCCTTTTGGCAGAGACAGAGACGGTTTCGTGGTTTCCGAAGGGGCGGGAGTCCTCGTGATTGAAGAAATGAATCATGCGCTTGAAAGAGGCGCGCTAATTTATGCGGAACTTGCAGGATACGGCACATCTTCAGACGCGTTTCATCAGACAAAGCCTGACAGCGAAGGCGAGGCTGCCGCAATTATCAAGGCGCTCAATGACGCCGACATTACGACGGATGAAGTTGACTATATTAATGCGCATGCCACGTCAACTGTGCTCGGAGATATAGCTGAGGCAGAGGCTATAAAAAAAGTCTTTGGCAAAAGAGCAGATGATATTTATGTAAGCTCCTGCAAATCCATGCTCGGCCACATGTTAGGCGCTGCCGGAGCTGTCGAGGCTGCGGTAACCGCTATTTCAATACAGAGAGGAATTATAATCCCAACAATCAATCTTGACAATCCGGATCCTGATTGCGGCCTCAATCATGCAACTTCAGCTATCAAGAAAGATATAAATATTGCGATAACAAACTCTTTCGGTTTCGGTGGGGTTAACGCGGTGCTCGTGCTTAAAAGAATTTTCTGATTGATGCGAGGTTCATTTATTGTTGCCCTTTGTGTTACAACAGGGAATTTGTGGCATCTGGCCCATAAAGGTGTAAAACGGGAGAACTCATGAACGCTAAAGAACAGATATCGGAAATCTTAAAGCTGCTGAAGAAAGAATACCCTGAGCCTAAGACAGCCCTTAATTTCGGCAGCCCCTTTGAACTACTCGCCGCGACTATCCTTTCCGCGCAGACGATGGACGCGCATGTTAATAAAGTCACTGAAAAACTATTTAAAAAGTACAAATCCATTAAAGACTACGCGAATGTCAATCTTGACACGCTCCAGAAGGACCTAAGCTCGATAAATTTTTACAGGAACAAGGCAAAGAACATTCAGGCATCAGCGAAGATGATAACGGAAAAGTTCAATTCAAAGGTTCCAAAGACTATGGACGAGCTGACGGCTTTGCCGGGGGTTGCAAGAAAGACAGCAAATATCATACTCTCCAACATATATGGCATCAATGAGGGAATCGCTGTAGATACGCATGTGAGAAGGCTTTCTCAGAGGCTCGGAATTACAGAGAACGAAGACCCGGTAAAGATAGAAAAAGATTTAATGGCTGTAACGCCGCAGAAAGAATGGTCCAATATTTCGCATCTTCTGATATTTCACGGCAGGAATGTGTGTCAGGCGAATAAGCCTATGCACAAAGAATGCGTTCTTTACGACATCTGCCCGTCAAGGAATATATAAAAGTTACCCAGCCGCTAATTTCTCAGTCCTCTATCCTGTAATCCTTGATCTTTGTAAGAAGAGTCTTATAGCTGACCTTGAGTATCTCAGCAGCCCTGCTCTTGTTGCCGCCCGTATCCTCAAGAGCCTTTTTTATCCTTTTAGACTCTGCTATCCTGAGAGCTGCTTTTGCGGAGTCATCAAGAGTTCCATCAAGGGGAATGGTTTCAAGCCCTGAATCAGCATATCCTGAAGGGTTCAATCTTAATTCCTTCTCTGCTATTGTATCCCCATCGCATAGTATCAGCGCCCTCTCTATAACATTCTCAAGCTCTCTTACATTCCCCTTCCATGAATAACTCATTAGAAGATCTATTGCGTCCTGAGAGATGTTCTTTTTGGGAATGTTCATCTCAAGAGAATATTTGGCGATGAAGTGCTCAACCAGAGCAGGGATATCCTCTTTCCTCTCCCTTAATGGAGGAATTGTTAATGGGAAGACGCTCAATCTGTAGAAAAGGTCTTCCCTGAATGTCTTCTCGGCAACAGACGCTTCAAGGTTCTTATTGCTGGCGGCGATTATCCTGATATCCACTCTAATGGGTTTCGTGCCTCCAACCCTCTCTATCTCTCCCTCCTGCAATGCCCTTAAGACTTTTGATTGAAGGACGATATCCATTTCGCCGATCTCATCAAGGAATATTGTGCCTTTGTTTGCAAGCTCAAATTTGCCCAATTTTTTGTCGCCGGCTCCTGTAAACGCCCCCTTTTCATAGCCGAAGAGCTCGGATTCAAGAAGCTCCCGCGGAATCGCGGCGCAGTTTATCGTGACAAACGGATCTTCTTTCCTCGGGCTCAATTCATGAATAGCCCTTGCAAATAGTTCTTTGCCGGTGCCTGATTCTCCAAGCAATAAAACAGTGGATTTTGTCGGAGCGACCTTCCGGATATTCTCGGCAACGCTGAGCATCTTCGGGCTTTTCCCTATGATCTTCGGCATCCCGATGCGCTGTGACAAGGCATCTTTCAAGAGCAGGTTTTCAGTAGCAAGCCTCCGGTTTCTCAGCGACCTCTCTATGAGCAGACGGAGATGGTCTGTATCAAGAGGTTTTGTGATGAAATCATAAGCGCCCAGCTTCATGGCATTGACGGCAGTCTCAACAGAGCCGAATGCTGTCATGACAATTACAGGAATCAAAGGGGTCTCATCTTTCGATGCCTTGAGAACCTCTATCCCATCCTTTTTTGGTAATCTCAGGTCAGTAAGGACAAGGTCAATCTTATTCTCTCTGATAACCCTTATCCCCTCCGCGCCGTCCTTTGCAATGACAACCTCGTACCCCTCAAGCTCAAGCGTCTCCTTGAGCATCTGCGCCATAGACTCTTTGTCTTCAACTACGAGGATCTTTTCCATAAGAATTGAATCATCCGCAGATGACTCAGATTAACACAGATTTTTTAAAACTTTTTTCCTAATCTGTGCAATCTGCGTAATCTGTGGATTAAATTATAAGCTTCTTCCTCAGTAATTCATTTACAACCTTAGGATTCGCCTTGCCCTTTGTAATCTTCATTATCTGTCCGACAAAGAATCCCATCAACTTTGCGTCTCCTGCCTTGAAGCGTTCAATTTCATCCGGGCTGTTTGCAAGCACTTCATCCACTGCCTTTTCAATCTCTGATTCATCGCTTACCTGAACGAGCCCTTTTTCTTTGACAATAACGTCTGCGGCGTTGCCGGTTTTATACATCTCTTCAAAAACAGTTTTTGCGATCTTCCCGCTGATTACATTTTTATCTATCAGCATTAATAAGCCGACTATGTGTTCCGGCTTTAGAGAGGATTCCTCAATCTGCTTGCCTTCTTCATTGAGAAGTCTCATAAACTCGCCCATCATCCAGTTGCTAACGGTTTTCGGTTCGCCGCCGAGTTTCACAGCCTCTTCAAACCATTCTGCAATTGATCTTTCAGATGTCAGTAAATCCGCATCTTGTACGGGAAGACCGTATTGACTGACAAATCTCTGCCGTATCGAATCAGAAAGCTCAACAAGCTGAGACCTTATCTCTTCAATCCACTTATCATTAACCTCAACAGGCACAAGGTCAGGGTCAGGGAAATATCTGTAATCATGCGCCTTTTCTTTTGAGCGCATGGATTCCGTGATCCCTTTGTTCGTATTCCAGAGCCTCGTCTCCTGAATGATCCTTCCGCCATCATTCAACAGCTTTACCTGCCTCTTTATCTCATACTCAAGCGCCTTCTCAATATATTTGAAAGAGTTCATGTTCTTGATCTCAGTCCTTGTGCCGAATTCTTTCTGTCCCGTCGGCCTGACAGATACATTTGCGTCACATCTCAGAGAACCCTGTTCCATATTCCCGTCACACACTCCAAGATAGCGCACGATCGCCCTTAACTTCTTTACGTACTCAGCGGCTTCCTGCGGAGTGCGGATGTCCGGCTCAGAGACAATCTCCATCAAAGGCGTACCAGCGCGGTTTAAATCTACAAAACTGTAATCTTCTGCGCCTTCGTGGATATTCTTTCCCGCGTCTTCCTCAAGATGAATCCTCGTCAATCCTATCTTCTTTTTTTCGCTGTTCACAATAATCTCAACAAAACCGCGTTCGCATATTGGAAGTTCATACTGGCTTATCTGGTATCCTTTGGGAAGGTCGGGATAGAAATAATTCTTCCTCGCAAACCTGCTGTGCGGGGCGATGTCGCAATTCACGGCAAGCCCTGTCTTTATTACATATTCAATCGCTTTCCTGTTCATCACCGGCAGAACTCCGGGCATCCCGATACACACCGGACAGGTCTGAGTATTCGGCTCCGAGCCGAACTTTGCCGAACACCCGCAGAACATCTTCGACTCCGTCATTAATTGCGCGTGTATTTCAAGACCTATAACAGCTTCATATTGCATTTATTATCCTTTTACAACGGTGGCTTTTTCTTATGCCAATTAGTTGACTGCTCATAAGCATATGAAATTTTCAAAATCATTTCTTCATCAAACTGCTTTCCGATTATCTGTAGCCCGACCGGCAGATTATTCGAAGTGAAACCGCAAGGGATTGAAATTCCCGGCACACCTGCGAGGTTTACGGAAATAGTGAAGATGTCGGCAAGATACATTTGAAGAGGGTCATTAGTCTTTTCCCCTGCTTTGAAAGCGGGAGTAGGAGTTGTCGGCGTAACTATGGCATCAACTTTTTCAAACGCTTTATCGAAATCCTGCTTTATGAGCGTCCTCACCTGCTGGGCTTTCTTGTAGAAGGCGTCATAATATCCTGACGACAGGGCGTACGTTCCGAGGATTATCCTCCTCTTTACCTCAGCCCCGAGACCAGCCTCTCTTGTCTTCATATACATATCAAGCAGGTCTTTCCCTTCAACCCGCAAACCGTATTTTACGCCGTCATACCGCGCAAGGTTGGATGAAGCCTCGGAAGTTGCAAGAATATAATAGACCGCCACTGCATACTCTGTATGAGGCAGTGATATTTCAACAGGCAGAGCGCCAAGAGATTCAAGCTCCTTTACAGCTTTCTTTACAGAATCTTCCACTTCACTATCCAGTCCCTTTGCAAAAAATTCCTTTGGAATGCCTATTTTTATTCCTTTGATACTCTCCCCTAAAACTGAGGTGTAGTCAGGCACAGGCAGATTGGCTGACGTAGAATCATACGGGTCATGCCCGCTGATGATATTCAGCAGGATTGCGGAATCCTTAACTGTTTTTGTAATCGGCCCTATCTGATCGAGCGATGAGGCAAAGGCAACAAGGCCGTAACGCGAGACCCTGCCGTATGTCGGTTTTAGTCCAACAACACCGCAAAATGCCGCAGGCTGGCGTATGGAGCCTCCAGTATCTGAGCCGAGAGCCGCAATACACATATCCGCCGCGACCGCAGCGGCAGAGCCGCCGCTTGAACCGCCGGGAACTCTTGAAATATCCCAAGGATTTCTTGTGTGGCCAAAGGCAGAGTTTTCAGTAGATGATCCCATGGCAAACTCATCGAGGTTCGTCTTGCCGATTAATATATAGCCGCTCTCTTTAAGTTTTCTTGTAACCGTGCTTTCATAAGGAGGAACGAAATTTTCGAGAATTTTTGATGAGCAGGTGGTTCTGAAACCTTCTGTGCAGATATTGTCTTTTACAGCAATCGGGATGCCCTGAAGCGCTTGTTTGCCGCCTTTTTTTAGGCGCTCTTCAGCCATCTTTACCTGAATAAGTGCCTCTTCGCTGTTAACTGTTACAAAAGCCCTTAACTTCTCTTCAACCCCACTGATTCTTTGCAACAGATCATTTGTTAAATCTGAAGGGGTTATGTCGCCTTTATCAATAGCCCCTTTCGATTCTTCAATCGTCATTCTGTAAAGTTCCAATAAAAACCCCCGTATGATAATTTAGAGTTTGGTTTGAATGTCATTTTACAACTTTCTCAGGTTAGAAAGAAAGACCGGGTTTTGCTTGCGGATAAATCTGCGTTCCCTATTAAACCTTGGTCAAGACCACGAAAAATATGAACCAGTAAATAGCAATAAAGAGGCAGGGCAGCATCCATGAAAAGTACCTCGGCTTGGCAGACCCGATAAATCCATCCATCCTTGCTAAACCCGCAGTCGGGTATTGAAGGCTCTCTTTATTATCAGGGCTCTTAAGTTGCCTGAAATTCGGATCAAAAAAGACAGATTCATCAGAAAATATATATTCACCGGTATTATTGAACATTCGTTCCATTGACCTTGCCTGAAAATACCGCAGTTTCAGTTTAAGCTGCGCCCGCATTGCGGAAGCAACCCAATGAGCGTCAATAGACATCCCGATCATTAAACAGGAAAAAATTAAAGCTAAATCTATATATGTTAAATAATAATCCACTTTATGAACCAGCGAAGAGATCAAAAGAACTACAAAGAGAAGTATAACTATGTTGAGGAATAAATTAATCAGGTCCGACCGACTGAGACGGTCCTCCATGTTCGTTATTGAATTCATGAGAGCTATGTAAGTATCATGGGAAACGCCTGAGACTTTCTCTTCCGTATTGTCCATATCAACACCTCATGTTCTTGCCGCCTTACTCAAAGGCAGGCAAAGTTAAGATTCCTTGGTTAAAAGATTTAGTTGGCAAAAATAATATTTTTATAAACGGTAATACCATTTTTTTCTTTTGCAATAATTATTAATTGATTGTTTGACGGCTGCCTTAAGCTGATCGTGCCGTTGGTCGGCGGATCGTCTTCATTCCATAGCTTAAGATCAAACCAGGGAGAATGCTCTCTGTAAACAATACTTCTTGCGTTTATGTAAGTTTTTGCAACCCCGGCAGTTAGAAGTTCCCCGTTTGTCTTGTCGGAAGAATTAATTTTTCCATCCAGGTTCGTATCAATCTCCCTAAGATTCTTTTTATCGGAAAGCGAGGAGTTAATCCATAAATGCAGATCAGCGCTTGCGCTGCTTGCAGTTCTGATGACCTGTGATATACGCGCCTTTTCCTGGGTGCCGATGTAGGCAACTATTGCAACCCCTGCAAGTATATTGATAATTACAGCAGTAATTAACAGTTCGATAAGTGAAAACCCTCTGTTATTCCACAGAATTTTCATTAATACAAGTATAGGTAAATTTATCAGAAAAGGCAAATCAAGGTAGTCTAATGCGATATAATATCATGAATTTGCTTTTTTACCGCCTCTTTGCAAAAATATATTATGATTGTTCAGGATGAGATAGTAGTCTTTATAACCGCACCTAATGAGGATGAGGCGGCTGGAATCGCAAAAGTGCTGGTGAAGTCAAAGCTTGCCGCATGCGTAAACATCATAAAAGGTGTTCGCTCAATTTATAACTGGCAAGGCGATCTGGAGGACGATTCAGAAGTTCTCATGATAGTGAAGACTCAAAAGAAACTTTTTGCTGCTTTATCAGACAAGACAAAAAAACTTCATAGTTATGATCTTCCTGAAATCATCGCTCTTCCAATTGCAGGCGGTTCAGAAGATTATCTTAAATGGTTAAGGGAATCTACCTCGATAAAATCGGGGGGGTAAATTATGGAAGAAGATATATTAGAAAAATCATTGGAAGGATACAAAGGGACAATCCTTCAGACAAACAAAGGCTCCCTTGTTTGGGATAAGGACCTGATCTTTAATGCGAGGACACAGATGGGATATGAGGTGGAGTTTGATGCGCGTATGCAATGGGGATGTTCTCCAACAGAAACGCTCCTGATGAGTCTGGCAGGCTGTCTCGCCATTGATGTATTCTCTTTTTTGCAGAAGATGAGGGCTGAGATAAACAGTTTCAAGATTGACTTTGCCGGAGATAGAAATATAAATCCGCCGCAGTACTATAAGTCCATTGAGATGACAATCCACATTACAGGAAAAGGAATCGCCCCCAAGAAAGTTGAAAGGGCTATTTCGCTTTCACAGGAAAAATACTGTTCTGTTTATCATTCATTGCGGAAAGACATAGAGGTTAAAGTGAACTATAAGATTAATGAGTAAGGCTAAGAAATCCCTAACTCTTTTTTCAGCCAGTCCATGAGTTTATCAGTCAGGGGATACATGCCTGATGCACATTCTTCGGCCTTACAACTCAAGGCCTCTTTGAGCAAATCCTCCGGCACATCCTCAATGCATCCTGCTGTTGCACTGCTGCCTCCTCTGATTTTCATGATCATCACAGTTGGTTTGTTGTCGAGAAGGTCAACATAAAGCATATATCTGAGTATTGCCTTCTCTGCTTCTCCGTGTTCGGTCTTATGTTCAGAATGTCCCGGCGCTATGAACGCCTTTGGCGAGAGGTCCCACTGGATACTCTTTAAAAATTTTTCACTCTCTTTCAGTTCGTCAATGGTATAGCTATAGATTCCCATGGGATGTATTATAATAGAAAAAATCATTTTATTGTAAAACATTTTAAGGAGGGACAAAAAGATGGATTGTTTATTCTGTAAGATTATAAATAAGCAAATTCCGGCAAAAAGTGTTTATGAAGATGAGCGCGTTTTTGCATTTAACGATATAAATCCCCAGGCTCCAGTACATATTCTCATCTTGCCGAAGAAGCACATCTCTACTATACTCGATGCGGGGCAGGAGGAGAATGAATTGATAGGGCACATGTTCCAAGCCGCCAATAAGATAGCAAGGGATAACGGTGTTGCTGAAAAAGGGTTCAGACTTGTTATGAACTGTAATCGTGACGCGGGTCAGACCGTCTTTCATATCCATCTTCATCTCCTTGCAGGCCGGGGCATGCACTGGCCGCCTGGATAGCTAATGACAGCAATGCATAACAAGCAAATTATTTCCAGAATTTATAAAACCCTCTACATCTCCTTCGGCCCGCAGAAGTGGTGGCCCGGGGACACCCCTTTTGAGATAATTGTCGGAGCTATACTTACACAAAATACAAACTGGGGAAACGTAGAGAAGGCGATAAATAATTTAAAAACAGATAAGGCGCTTAATTCAAAAACACTTCATAAAATGCCTCATAAAAGACTTGCTTCGCTGATCAGGCCCGCCGGATACTTCAATATAAAAGCCGGGAGGCTCAAGAATTTTCTTGCTTTCTTCGATAATAATTACAAAGGCAGCATAAAACGTATGAATGCCGAGAAGACTTATGCGTTAAGGGAGAAACTGCTTGATGTAAACGGCATAGGGCCGGAGACTGCGGACTCTATTCTCCTCTACGCTTTTCAGCGGCCTGTTTTTGTAATTGATGCATATACAAAGAGGGTGCTTCATAGGCACGGTGTTGTGCCGGAAAATGCATCATATCATGAACTTCAGGATTTTTTTCACGGAAATCTTCTTCCTGATGTCCAGCTATTCAATGAATACCATGCCCTCTTTGTGAAAGCTGGGAAAGAATATTGCAAGCCGAAACCAAGATGCGAAAGATGCCCTTTAAATGTCATAAGTCTTCCAGCAGAGAATTCTACAGCAGAGGCTAAGTAGACCGGCAAGATACTCTATATTCTATTTATTCATCATATCCAGAAATTCTTTATTGTCTTTGGTCCCGGTAAGCTTGTCAAGCAGAAATTCCATGCTCTCAACAGGGCTAAGTGAATGAAGCACCTTTCTTAAAATCCACATTTTCTGAAGAACGTCCTTGTCTACAAGCAGTTCCTCTTTTCTTGTGCCTGAAGCATTAATATTTATGCTCGGGAATATCCGCTTGTCAACGAGCTTCCTGTCAAGATGTAATTCCATATTACCTGTGCCCTTAAATTCTTCGAATATAACGTCATCCATCCTGCTTCCTGTGTCAACAAGGGCTGTAGCAAGAATTGTCAGGCTTCCTCCGTCCTCAATATTCCTTGCAGTCCCGAAAAACCTCTTCGGACGCTGAAGCGCGTTTGAATCAAGGCCGCCTGAGAGAACTTTGCCGCTTGCCGGGATTACAGCATTATATGCCCTTGCGAGCCTTGTTATTGAATCAAGGAGGATAACAACATTCTTCTTTGACTCAACGAGTCTCTTTGCCCTGCCTATCACCATCTCGGCAACTTGGAGGTGTCTCTGCGGCGGTTCATCAAAAGTAGAGCTGATTATCTCGGCCTCAACCTGCCTTTTCCAGTCTGTAACCTCTTCAGGTCTCTCATCTATAAGAAGAACTATAAGATGAATATCAGAGTGATTCTTTTTTATCGCCTTTGCTATGGACTGAAGAAGCATTGTCTTGCCGGTCCTCGGCGCCGCGACGATCATTCCCCTCTGTCCCATGCCCATCGGCGTAACAAAAGACATTACTCTTGTTGAATAGTCTGTTTTGCTGTACTCAAGATTTATGGCCTTTGTCGGATAGTATGGGACGAGGTTGTCAAAAAGCGGCCTCTCAATATTTTCATTAGGCGATTCGTGATTGATTGCTTCAACTTTTAGCAATGCAAAGTACCTTTCGCTCTCTTTTGGAGGTCTTATCTGTCCTGTGACAAGGTCGCCTGTCCTAAGATTGAACCTCCTTATCTGAGAAGGCGATACATAAATATCATCTGGCCCCGGCAGATAGCTGTAATTCGGAGAACGGAGAAAACCAAAACCGTCAGGAAGGGTCTCAAGCACACCTTCACCAAAGATCAAACCTGTCTTTTCTGTCTGCGCCTGCAGTATCGCAAAGATAAGATCCTGCTTTCTAAGACCCCTTGCGCCATTAACATTCAGGTCTTTGGCCATTTTTGTCAACTCCTCAATTGTCTTTTCTTTGAGGTTGGTAATATTCATACTATCTCCTTGGGTTTTGGTTTTATTAGCCATTGAATTATAACTTCCTTTTAATTAGAGGGAATACATATTTTGAAACAAATATACTCTCTGGAGGTTTTACCTTTAAGTTTAAAATGGGAAAAAAAGAAGAACTGTTGAAATAATCTTAAAACAGATTTATCTTTTTGTCAATAGCACCAATAGTATAGCACCAATAGCGTAGCATAACTGAGGGATTAAGAAGTAGCCGGTTTTGAGGACGGGAGTGGTCGGATTTTTTTATGATTTAAGGTTTTTGATGATCTCTTCAATGACCTGCTCTATGGTTAGCTTGCTCGTATCTATATAAAACATGTCCTCTGTTCTTTTGAGAGGAGAACTCTCTCTTGTTGAGTCTCTCGTATCTCTCTTTGCAATGTCGTCTGTGACCGCCTTCAGAGCAATCTCAGTTTGTGCCTTGTCCATCAGCTCTTTATGCCGTCTCTTTGCCCTCTCCTCAAGTCCGGCGTCCAGAAAAAATTTATTCTCGGATTCAGGAAATATTGTTGTGCCGGTGTCCCTGCCTTCAATGACTACTTTGCCGTTCAGTCCCATCTCTCTCTGTATCGAGAAGAGTCCTTCTCTCACAACAGGCATGGCAGAGACACGCGAACTCAGCTCTCCAATCTCTCCTGTCCTTATATCTGAAGAAACGTCAATGCCGTTGACAATGACCTTCTCATTCTCAAATGTTATAACAATATTTTTAAGCAGTTTTTTTAGGGATTCTTCGCTCTCAATATCGGCTTTTTCTTCCTTCGCCTTCCATGCAACCGCCCTGTAAAGCGCGCCTGTATCGAGATATTTATAACCGAGCTTCCTTGCAAGCATCTTTGCTATGGTGCTCTTGCCTGCGCCTGAGGGGCCGTCTATGGTAATTATATCTTTCGTAACCAATCCCTACCTCTTCATCAACCCCTTTAGCATCTCAACAAATCCGGGGAATGATGTATTGACACAATCCGTATCTTCAACCCTTGTTTCGCCCTCGGCAATAAGCCCTGCAATCAGCATCGCCATCGCGATCCTGTGGTCGCCGTGGCTCTGAATGACCGCAGAATTCAGCCTCTCTCTTCCTTCTATTACAAGGCCGTCTTCAAGCTCCTCAATTGAGACCCCCATCCTTCTAAGTTCCGAAGCCATTGCTGCTATCCTGTCCGACTCCTTGACCCTCAGTTCACCGGCTCCGGTGATTCTTGTTGTGCCGATGGCTTTTGCCGCAGCAACACAGAGTATGGGGAATTCATCAATCGCCCTGAGAACCAGCTCTCCGCCGACCTCAACCCCTCTCAGCTCCGCATACTTTACAGAAATATCGGCAACAGGCTCGCCTGACACCTCTCTCATATTGTGAAACTCTATATTAGCCCCCATCATTTTAAGAATATCCATCAAGCCTGTTCTTGTGGAGTTTATTCCGGTATTCTTTATTAATATCTCTGAGCCGGGGACAAGGGAGCCTGCAACCATAAAGAATGCGGCAGATGAAAAGTCTCCGGGGATGGTTATATCCATAGGCTTAAGAACAGCCCTGCCCCTTACTCCTACTTCCAAGCCCCTGATGTCAATATCAACACCTGCGGCCTTGAGCATCCTTTCAGTATGGTCCCTTGATTTTTCCGGCTCGGTGATAGTTGTGAGCCCTTCGCAATAGAGACCTGCAAGCAGGATCGCTGATTTGACCTGCGCGCTTGCAACCGGAGATATATAATTAATCGGCTTCAATCCCCCGCCTTTTATTTTGATAGGCGGAAACCCGCTGTTATCCGAAGTGATAAGAGCGCCCATTTCTGTAAGAGGACTTATTATCCTCTTCATAGGCCTGCGGAGCAAATACTTGTCGCCTGTTAAGGTTGATGTAAAAGGCTGTCCGGCAAGTACGCCGCTCAGGAGCCTCATCGTAGTGCCTGAGTTTCCGCAGTCTATTATGTCACGGGATTCTTTTAGACCATTCAATCCCTTGCCATGAATTATTATCTCTTGGTTTGGAGTTTTATCATCGATCTTAACGTTCATCTGCCTGAATGCCTGGAGAGTCCGTAAAGGGTCTTCTGCCTGAAGAAAGTTTCGGATTAGACTCCTCCCGTCTGCAAGGGCTGAAAAAATTATTGCCCTGTGGGAGATTGATTTGTCGGAAGGGGGGGAAAGCTCTCCTTGCAGAGGCGCTTTCTCTTTAATGCTAATCTGACTCAAGGAGTTGCCTCCTCTTCTTCGCCTTTTTAAACTCTTTTTCAAGAGATGCCCATTCTGATCTTTCAATGAGCTCTATGGTATGCGTAAGAGATGATGAAAAGCCCTTGAGCGCTTTCAGCACAGCCTCTCTGTTACAGGAGCATATGTCGCTCCATAGCTCTGAGGAGCTCAATGCGATCCTCGTCATATCTTTAAGCCCGCTGCCTCCGTAACGGAGTATATCCTCTTTAATATCCATAACGGAATTGACAAGAACATATGCAAGCACATGCGGCATATGACTTACAGCGGCAAAGATCATGTCATGCTCTTCAGGGGTCATCAGTGATACCTTACAGCCGAATGTTTCCCAGAGTTCAACAACATTTTCAAGCGCTGAGCCGTCTGTGTTGCGGGTCGGGGTAATAATGCATCTTGCATCTCTGAAGAGACCGGCATCAGCGCCGTCCACTCCTGAAGACTCTTTACCTGCAATGGGGTGACCGCCTACAAAGCTGACGCCTTCAGGCATCAGAGCCTCAAGCCTCTTAACGATCTCACCTTTAACGCTGCCAACATCAGTGACTATTGCTCCGGACTTAAGCCGTCCTTTAATGTCCTCAGCTATTGCCTCAAACTGTCCCGGAGGCGGAGCAAGCAGGATAAGGTCGGCATCTTTTACCCCAGCGGCAGGATCTATGAAATACTCATCTATGATCCCGAGACTCTTTGCCTTTATAAGGTTGTCTTTTTTTCTTCCGACACCAGCCACCATGCCTTTAAAACCGCTCTCTTTGAGCGCAAGCGCAAAAGAACCGCCCATAAGGCCTATCCCGATTATCGTGACTTTATTAAAGTCCATTTATATTGTTCTTCCTACTGCCTTTGCAACCAGTCTCAGTTCCTTCATCAATGTTTTAAAGTTGGCGGGTTTCAGAGACTGCTCTCCATCCGAGAGCGCCTCTTCAGGATTTGTATGCACCTCTATCATCAGGCCGTCGGCGCCCGCTGCAATTGCAGCTTTTGCCATCGGCGCCACAAGGTCCCATATGCCAACCCCGTGGCTCGGATCAACAATTACAGGAAGATGTGAAAGCTTCTTCAGAACAGGCACGGCACTCAGGTCAAGGGTATTTCTTGTAGTGGTCTCAAAGGTCCTTATGCCTCTTTCACAGAGTATCACCTTATTGTTACCGCGCGACATAATATATTCGGCAGCCATCAGGAGTTCTTTTATTGTCGCCGAGAGTCCCCTCTTAAGAAGAACCGGCTTATCGTATTCTCCGACCTCCTGAAGCAGCCTGAAGTTCTGCATGTTTCTTGCGCCTATTTGAATAACGTCGGAGTATTTAAGGATCACGTCAATATCTCTCGGATCCATGATCTCCGTTACAACCGGCAGGCCTGTCTTCTCTCTTACCTCTGCGAGTATCTTCATCCCCTCTTCGCCTAGCCCCTGAAAGCTGTAAGGAGATGTCCTCGGCTTAAAAGCTCCGCCTCTTATGAATGATGCGCCTGCTTTTTTTACCTCACGGCCTATATTCATAAGCGTCTGCATATTCTCAACAGCGCACGGCCCCGCCATAACCTGTATCTTTTTGCCGCCTATGACGGTCTTTCCTACTCTGATAAGAGTGTCTGAGGGTTTAAAATCCCTGCTCGCAAGCCTGAACGGCTGCGTGATCCTGTGGATATTCTCAACCCCCTGCATAGCGCCGAAGGCGTTGCTCTCATCCTCTGTGATCTTTGATGTATCGCCTATTACGCCTATGACTGTTCTTTCTGTCCCTTTTGATATGTTTGCCTTGAAGCCTCGCTTCTCAAGTTTCTTGACTATGTGGCGAAGGTCCTTTGCTGTAGCATTTCGTTGAAGTACTATGATATCCATTCTTCCCCCTATGACAAATAAGTTGTAATATCTTTAAGTAACGCCCCCGCCTTCGGCACCCCCTCTTAAGATAAGAGGGGGAAGGGGGAGTTATTCATTTGCCCTGAATTTTTCTAAGCGCCTGAACAAACCTCTTGTTCTCTTCAGGAAGCCCTATTGTAACACGTATCTCAGAGCTCCCCATAGGCCTGACAATTACACCTTCTTTGAGAAGTTCATTGTAAAGTTCAGGAGCGTTCCCATCTCTTAAAATAATATATATAAAATTTGCCTCGGTCGGCACATAATCAATATTCATTGATCTGAGTTCATCACAAAGAAACTTCTTTCCTTCCTCGTTTATCTTTTTTGCTTTCTCAACATGCCCTTCATCTTCAAGCGCTGCCAGGGCAGCAACCTGAGCCAGAGAATTGACATTGAAAGGCTGGCGCACCTTATTCTTCTCTGTTATTATGGACGTGTGTGCAATGCCATAGCCTATTCTCAGCCCTGCAAGTCCATATATCTTGGAGAATGTTCTTAATATAAGGATGTTCCTCCCCTGCCTGAAATACTTCATGCTGTCTGCGTATTCAGAAGAAGTTACATATTCATAGTAAGCCTCATCAACCACTACAAGCACGTTCTCAGGCACTCTATTCATGAATGCGTCCATCTCAGCATTCGTATTTATAGTGCCGGTAGGATTATTCGGATTTGCAATAAAAATGAGCTTCGTCTTTCCCGTTATCCGGTCTGCCATCGCGTCGAGGTCGTGACGCCAATCTTTAAGCGGAACGATTACATTCTTGCCTCCTGCCGACTGAACAATTGTTGGATAGACAACAAATGACGGCCGGGCTGATATCGCCTCATCCCCCGGCGCAAGGAAAGTCCTTACCGCCAGCTCAATGAGCTCGTTAGAGCCGTTGCCAAGAAGTATCTCGTCAGGAGAAACACCTAATCGCGCAGCAAGGCTTTTTTTAAGATGAAAAGCACTCCCGTCTGGGTATCTGTTCAGCCCTTCGATGCCTTTGCTCAGCGCTTCTATCGCGCGGGGCGACGGCCCAAGGGGGTTTTCATTAGAGGCGAGCTTGATCGAGCCGGTGATGCCGAGCTCTCTCTCCAACTCCTCTATGGGCTTGCCCGGCACATATGGTTTTATGGTCTTAATGTATTCTGGAGCGTTAATCATGAAAAGAATATATCCGCAGATTTCTCAGATTTATTTACTTCAAAAATAAACTTCAGTAAAATGAATACAATTAAAAAATCCCCCTTCATCCCCCTTTTACAAAGTGGGAGATTGCTCGAATTCCCCTCTTTGGCAAAGAGGGGTTAGGGGAGATTTTATGTAAAGTAATTTAATGCGCTTGTATTATAATGAGCTTTCTAATTATTTAACTTTATTTCTTAATCTGTGTAATCTGCGAAATCTGTGGATTACCCGGTTTTACTCTGCAGACGGGTAGGAGCCGAGCGCTTTAAGGTAAAGGCATTCCCCTTTCACTTCATCAACAGCCTTCTTCACCTTTATATCTTCAATATGGCCTTCCATATCCGCAAAGAAGATATATTCCCAGGCCTTTCTCCTTGACGGCCTTGATTCGATCTTGGTCAGGTTTATCTTGTGTTTCGAAAAGTGTTTAAGTATCGAGTAAAGAGCGCCCGGCCTGTCCTTTACAGAGAACATGATCGTTGTCTTGTCTTTGCCGGTTCTGCCCGGGGAATCTTTGGCGATCACCAGAAAGCGCGTGTAATTATTCTTGTAATCCTCTATCCCTTTTTCGATAAATTTCAATTTATAAATATCAGCGGCAAGCTCGCTGGCGATAGCTGCTGAAGACGGCTCTTTGGCGACCCGCTTGGCAGCGGCAGCGGTGCTCATGCTGCCTATTACCGGAATGCCGGGATAATTCTCTTCAAGCCAGCCCCTGCACTGCGCTATAGGCTGGGGATGGGAATATATCTTCTTTATCCCGCGCTTGCTTCCGGTCTTTGACATCAGATTATGCGTTATCTTAAGCATTATCTCTGAGGCTATATTCAGATCCAGATCCATAAACACATCAAGCGTATAGTTGATAACGCCTTCCGTTGAATTCTCAATCGGCACGACCCCATACTGTGCCTTGTCCCTTGCAACCGACTCAAAAACAGCCTTGATCGTGCTCTCGGGCAGATACTCAGCCGATGAGCCGAACTGCTTTCTTGCCGCAAGGTGAGTGAAGGTCGCAGAAGGCCCCAGATACGCAATTTTTAAAGGCTGCTGCAGCGAGCGTGATGTCGAAAGTATCTCCCTGTAAAGTGCGATAAGAGCGTCGCTTGGAAAAGGGCCGGTATTCAGCCTCTCTATCCTGTTTAATATCTCCCTCTCTCTTGTGGGCGAGTAGACCTTCAGGCGGTTGTCCTTCTTCGCCTCTTTTATATCAAGGACTATCTTTGCCCTGCTGTTGAGGAGCTTGAGTATATTGAGGTCAATAGCGTCAATATTTTTTCTTAGATCTTTGAGTTTTGCCATATTCTATCCTTGAGTATGCAGTGATACAGGTAAGGTTTAATGTATCAATTTCCCTTTATTTTTGCAAGAAAACGGCAATGTTTGAATCGGAGTTATGGCTAAGAATAGCAAGCATCGGTAGGAGTGATAAATGAATCAGGCTTATTTATCTGCCATAGCGAATGAATATTGCAGGTTCTATTTGAACAGAAACAAACCTGAGGCCGGTTTTTATAAATGTCAATAGGTAAGCCGAACCCTAATTTATTTTATAACTTTCAAACTATCGCCTTAACCGCAGCGCACTGTCATAAGCTGATGGTACGAATCCACTTATTTTCTGCCCGTTAATGACGGCAAACGGCACTCCTGTTCCGCCATCTAATTCTCTTTTTCGAAGGTCAGCACTCTTGTCCTTTTCGATGTCGTACTCTGTGAAAGAGATACCTCGTGAGCGAAAATACTCCTTGGCCTTTTTACAGTAAGGACACCAGCTTGTGACATAGAGCTCAACTTCCGGCGATGCTGAAGGTTCAATTTTCTCTGGCGAGGTTGCTTTTCTATCAGAACCGCTTTTGGTAGCCGGGGTGTCATACGTACGGTGATAATCCGATTGCGGGCTGTCCGGATACGCGGGCATCTTAGTAACATTACCAGTTGACTTGCCGTCCAGAGGCATAACATCGGAATAATGTGTGCCGCCCTTTTCATCCACCCATTTGTATATTTCAGCAGTTGCCAATCCGGATAAGAGTAAGGTGATAGATACAGCAAGAATCAACGAAGCGGCCCTTTTCATAGTGTACCTCCTTCTTTGCTTCCATTACGGGAACGGTTGAGTTTATTATGTCCTTCAAATTCCTTCAGTGTCTCTCCAGTTATTAGATAGTCTTATAGATAATATCAGAAATGTATTGAATTATCCTCTCTTTTTTAAGCGGACGCCCTAATGACAGCATCCGCAACTTTTGCCACTCTGCTCATCGCCTTTACATCATGCACTCTTATGATATTCGCGCCGTTGAATATCCCGATTGCGACCGCGGACGCAGTCCCCTCAATCCTCTCTTCAGCAGGGAGCCCGCCGAGTATCTTGCCGATAAATGACTTTCTTGAAGGCCCTATCATTATCGGTTTTTCAAAGCCTCTGAACTCATGCAGGCGGTTAAGTATCTCCAGATTATGCTCAAGCGTCTTACCAAAACCGATACCAGGGTCTATGATTATCATATTATCAGGAATTCCCGCATCACGGGCAATCGCTATTGATTCCGTCAGATAATCCAATATCTCAGGAATGAGCGCTTTGTATGAAGGGTCCTTTTGCATATTTTTAGGCGTGCCTTTGATATGCATTATAACAACGGGTGTTTTATGTCTTGCCGCAACTTTCGGCATTCCTCTGTCAAATCTTAATCCGCTTATGTCATTTACAATTGATGCTCCGGCAGATATTGCGGCATCCGCAACAGCGGCTTTATAAGTATCAATCGATATCGGGATGCTGACCTTCTTTGCAAGCGCTTCAATCACAGGAACGACCCGCTTTATCTCTTCTTTAAGGGTCACAGCCTTTGCCCCCGGCCTTGTAGACTCTCCGCCGATGTCAATTATATCAGCGCCTTCTTCCTGCATCGTTAGCGCGTGCTCAACCGCCTTTTCTTTATCAAAATAAATCCCTCCGTCAGAGAAGGAGTCAGGCGTAACATTCAGTATGCCCATGATATAGGTTCTCTGAGTAAAGTCAAAGCTGAATCTCTGCCATCTAAGTTTCAACGCTCCTCCATAACCTGCGATTTACAAATACTAACATTTTGGCAGCTCAATCTTAAACATCTTTATTCAGACCGACCGCGCAACACATATTTGCCTGATAGGTATTTGTTTATGTTATTATGATGCACTCGTAAACAGTCCTCATTTCTCCCGAAACTTCGGGATCTGGAATCAGGTTTTTTAAATTCCCCCTTGGAAAAGGGGGATACAGGGGGATGTTGAGATGAAACACACCCCTAACCCCTCTTAATTAGAGGGGAAGATTCCGGACAAGCCGGAATGACTTTTTATAGAACCATCAATAATATTAACTATGGCTGATTCATTTACATTGCTAATGCTTTTAGTAGGCTTGGAACTGGTCCTGGGAGTGGACAATATCCTTGTCATCTCAATCTTCGTAGGCCGTCTTCCTAAATCAGAGAGAAATAGGGCACGGGTCTTCGGGCTGGCGGTTGCTTTGGTTGCAAGAATCCTGATGCTCTTCATCCTCCTGAAGTTAGCCGGCCTTACCAACAATATAGTGCTCGGATTTTCAATACGGGATATAATTCTCTTGTCAGGGGGCCTCTTCCTTTTGTGGAAGGCTGTAAAGGAGATCCATCTTACGGTTGAATTTAAAGAAGAAAAGCAGCGTGCTCTTCAATCAGCATCCAAAAATTTACTTTCTGTTATCTATCAGATCGTTATTCTTGACATCGTATTTTCCATAGATTCAGTTGTAACCGCCATCGGCCTGACTGATAAAATATGGATCATAATTACTTCGGTAATAGTCTCATTTCTTGCAATCCTTGCCTTTGCAAAGCCGATCGGCGAATTTATTATAAGGAAGCCCACACTCAAAATTTTGGCCCTCTCTTTTTTGATCACTATCGGTGTCACTATTTTCATGGAAGGGCTTCACCAGCATGTTCCAAAAGCCTACATCTATCTGCCTATGGGATTCGCGCTCTTTGTTGAGATATTGCAACTGCGATATGAGAAGAACAAAGACAAACATTTTAGCGCTTCTGAATCTTCTTAATCCACATAAAGCAATTGAACCACAGAGAACACAGAGAAAGACCTGAACGTCAAGATGTTAAGACATAAAGTCATTTCACCTTTTGGGTGAAATCAAAACAATACAAATAAGGTGAGTAAGCTTTTGAATATGAATTCTTTTATCTCTGTGTACTCTGTGGTTAATTGCAGTTTCGGGGTTAAATGAAACATGAAAAAACCTGAACTCCTTGCCCCGGCCGGGGATCCAGAAAAGCTTAAGACCACCCTCCATTACGGCGCTGATGCGGTATATCTGGGATTGTCTGAATTCAGTCTCAGGGCAAAAGCAGATAACTTTACGCCAGAGGGTCTATCAGAAGCTGTCCGCTTTATACATGATAAGGGGAAGAAGGTCTACGTCACGATAAATATATTCCCCCACAACAGGGACATCGCTTTGATCAAAGAACATCTTACGCTGCTTAAAGAAGTTTCTCCTGACGGGGTAATCCTGTCGGATGTCGGCATGTTTGAGATGGCCTCGGAGGCACTTCCTGATATCCCGATCCACATAAGCACACAGGCGAATATTACAAACTATAGGGCAGCCGGTTTCTGGGAGAGGCTCGGCGCAAAGAGGCTTGTGCTTTCAAGAGAGCTTACCATTGAAGAGATAAAGGATATCCGCGATAAGGTCTCTCTTGAACTTGAATGTTTTGTGCACGGCGCGATATGTATATCATATTCGGGCAGGTGCTATATAAGCAGCTTTCTGGCAAACAGGCCGGCAAACAGGGGAGAATGCACGAATTCATGCAGATGGAATTATACATTGATGGAGGAGAAGAGGCAGGGTGAATATACGCCGGTGTATGAAAACGACAGGGGGACATACCTTTTGAGTTCAAAAGACCTGTGTATGATCGAGCACCTTGATGAGCTTGCAGATGCCGGAATAGACAGCTTTAAGATCGAGGGACGTATGAAGGGCGTCAATTATGTGGCAGGTGTTGTAAAGACATACAGGGAAGCGGTTGACAGCCTTGAGAAGAGGCCATTCAAAGTCAGAGAAGAGTGGCTCCGGGAACTCGCAATGTTCTCAAACAGGGGATATACGACCGGCATGTTCTGCGGCAGACAGCCTGACAATGCTTATAATCATGACGAAGAAGAGGGATACAGGATGAGCCACGAGCTGGTTGGCATTGTTGAATCAGTAAATTACGGGCATGGACTTGTTGCGTTAAGAAATCTCCTTAAGGCGGGGGATAAGATAGAATTTCTCTCAAGCGGTCTTGAGAATAGGCTTTTTGAGGTTAGAGAGATAAATGATCAAAAAGGTAATCCTGTTGAGAGCGGCAGAAATGAGGAAAGGGTAATTATCTCCTTACCGAAAGGCGTAAGAGAAAACGACCTTATAAGACGTCCTGTGAGGGCATCATCTTTATTACATAGCCAGACCGACTGAAATAAAGTATAGCCCATGGGTAACGAATGTTGTATTTGATTACAACTCCCCGCTTTCTAAAAAACTATAGTAACCTTTCTGATTAAAAATAATATGGTCGAGAAGTCTGATTCCGAGGGTTTCGCCTGAGGATTTCAATTGTGCGGTAATTTCTTTATCTTCCATGCTTGGGGTTAAGCTCCCTGACGGATGGTTATGAGCAACGATTATTGCTGATGCCCTATCTGTGATTGGATCAGCGAAAACTTCACGCGGGTGAACCTGTGTTTTATTGACGAGACCAACTGATACAACCCTGCTTTTAATCACTTCATTTGCTCCGTTGATAGAAACACAAATAAAATGCTCCTGCTTGCGGTCGGCATAATGCTGAATGAGGGGCAGCACATCAGCCGGAAAAGATATTTTTAAACCTTCCGGGCGGATACGCCGACGGGCAAATTCAAGAGCAGAAACAATAAGCGTTGCCTTGGCCAAGCCAACGCCTTCAATTTTTTGCAACTCTTCAATGTTTGGGGTTGCCTTATTACCATCAAGAGCTTTGAGTATTCTATCAGCCACCTTCATTACGTCATGGCCCTTTGTTCCGCTGCCTAAAAGGATTGCCATAAGTTCAAGGTCGGATAATGCTTCCGCGCCTTTTTGTTGAAGTTTTTCGCGTGGCCGATCTGATTTAGGAATATCAGATATTTTTTTCATTATCTATGAGGATGAAATCTGAGATTCTGCCCACTTGACTACCGACTCGGCAATTTTAAGCGCGTCCTTAAACTCATTTTCAGTCACAGGTTCAAAAGGCCCCGGATATCTGGTTTCTACCGAGAAATCTGTTAAGTCAGCGGCACACGGATCTCTTCGGACAGAAAGATTCCATTTTGCTCCAGGAGGGTCAAGAGTTCAGCAAGGTCATGGACAAATCTGAATTTAATGCCTTTGGCTAAGAGAACTGCTTTCAATGCTTTTTCAGCAGCCTGCTGGGCTTCAAAGCAGAAATCTTCCCATAATATCTCTTCGGTTTTGGGCTGCATGGCAATTGCAAGATTACTCTTTGCCCTTCTAAGCCACTCTTCGGGCGTGCCGAGTTCGCTTATTTCACGCGGCATACAATAACCTTCCCTCTTCAATCGCAGGCTGAATAATCATGCCTTGATGATTTTTGAACTGCGCAACATCATCTTCAGTAACAACAATTATATCAGCGGCAAAACCTAACCCTATAAGATTCCTGTATATCTTTTGTGCGGTCTTGCGGCGGTGAAGTCCGGAAGGAACAATAACAAGGATGTCTATATCACTGTTTTCGTGCATTTCTCCGCGAGACGCAGAGCCGAATAGCAGCACTTTTGTAGGCTGCACAACAGACAAAATACGTTTAACAGTCTCTTTTAGAATATTATCAAGTGAAAATTCAGCCATAACATTTACCCAGTTTTGTATATTCTAACAGATTTCATTTCTTCTTACGCTTTTTCTTTGTCTCATTTTTCGCCCGCTCCGTCTTAATCTTCTCCAGCAATACTGAGGCAGGTTCATCATTCGGGTACTGGGGGACGAGTTCGCCGCGAAAGGCCTTGGCAAGGATGGACTGAGTGAGCTTGTTTACATAGGCTTTTGCCTTTGTATAGCGGGCCTCGATCTGGTCAGCCAGAGTAAACAACGTCTCCACCCGGCGGACGATCTCTTTACTAATCCCGTTAAATAGATAATCCTTGGCTCCCCTATCTCACCTGTCTCATACGAGCATTTGATTCGATGGAATCACATTGCAATTGTTTCTACCTCAATCTCTGGATAGATTTCATTGATCTCTTTCTGGATTTCAATTGTCTTTTGAAGCGCGGTAACGATTTTACAGTAATGCTTTATATCATCAACTGAGAGCACTCTGCCTTTTCTGTCTTTGAGCCATTTGTCACAGACCTGATAACCGCCGACCTGATACTGCCACACATCTTTAGTGATTCTTTCAAAATACTGTTCACTATTTATGTAGAGCTTCCCATCAACAAATCTCATTTTTTCAACCTTATTGCCTCCCATTCCCTGATACTTAGCTGCTGGCGTATTGAGGTCTTCTGATTTCATCAGATGCAGGTCAACAAGTCTTTTCCCGTGCACACCCATTTTTTTAAAGAGCTTATAGTCTGTTGTAAAAGGAACTCTCGGAAAGTCTATCTTCAGGAACTCTGCAAATTTTGTTCGGTATGTCTCTGAATAAAGGAGAGCATAAATGTAATAGAAGATTTCTTCAGGTGAAGGCTCTTTCTTGTATGTTGAGGAAAGACTTTTTTGAAGAGTTTCAGAAATATTTGGTCTCTTTATGTTATAGGGCGTCTCCGGTTCAAAGAGCATCATGACATTACCTAAAGATTTGCTCTTTTTGGGTTTCTTTGTATCGCTATAAAGATAAAGAGGAAAAAGATAAGAACGCTCTCTTGTCTCTAAAGATACTGTGCAGTCATTAGTAATCTTGTCAGAACAAAGCGCATGTCTAAACTCTCCATTCACCTGACGATTAGTAATTAATCCCAAATTGAGACTCCTGAAAAAGTCATTTAGAGATTTTCAGTTTTTCCATGCCGGATTTTTTAAAATCCGTCTTCTGTTTTTATAAGTCTATCGTTATTTCCTGTTTTTACTTAAACTTTCTTGCCTTGTTACGATTTTTT
>JACRPZ010000040.1 GCA_016222905.1 Nitrospirota bacterium | reverse complement strand
GGATTACGGACTCGTCGCCTTCATATAATGTGTCAGCCGTTATTGTTATCGTTGCCGTGCCTGTTGTGCTGCCTGCCGGTATGGTTATCGGACTTGCGGTTATTGTGTAGTCTGTTCCGTTTGTTGCTGTGCCTGTCACTGTGAATGGCGTTGTCACTGACTGATCTGTAACTCTGGAGAGCTGCGCTGTCACTGTCATGGTCCCGCTCTCGTTTGCGCTTGCCTGGCTTGCGGATGTCCACTGCACTGTGGGCACATCATTGTCCGTTATAGTGGCTGTATGCACGGTGGTTGTGTCGAGAGTTGCATTTGCGGGGGTGTCCATGGTTAATACAACGGTCTCGTATCCTTCAGTTAATGCATCGTCTGTTATGGTGATTGTAACTGTTCCTGTTACGCTTCCTGCGGGTATGGTTATCGGGCTTGCGGTTATTGTGTAGTCTGTGCCGTTTTCTGCTGTGCCTGTAACTGTAAACGGAACTGTCACAGTAAGCACGGAAGCTGCTGAGAGCTGCGCTGTCACTGTCATGGTCCCGCTCTCATTTGCGCTTGTCTGGCTTGCGGATGTCCACTGCACTGTGAGAGCAAGCCGCGCTATGCGGTTGCGTGTTGTTCCGTTTATACTCGTGAAATCTCCCCCCATCAGTATCTTTCCGTCTGTCTGCATTGATAGGGAGCGGACAACTCCATTTGCATCGGGATTGAAGGATGTCACAAGGCTACCGTCTGAATTCAACTGTGCTACGTAATTGCGGGTCGTTGCGCCAAGGGTTGTGAAGGCTCCGCCGATAAGTATCCTGCCGTCTGACTGCGCTGCTATTGAATAGACTGTGTTGTTCGCATTGGGATTGAATTCAGTATCAAGGCTGCCGTCTGTGTTAAGACGCGCTATGCGGTTGCGTGTTGTTCCGCTTATACTCGTGAAATCTCCCCCAATCAGTATCTTTCCGTCTGCCTGCATTGATAGGGAGCGGACAACTCCATTTGCATCGGGATTAAAGGATGTGTCAAGGCTGCCGTCTGTATTAAGACGCGCTATGCGGTTGCGTGTTGTTCCGCCTACAGTTGTGAAGACTCCGCCTATGAGTATCTTACCGTCTGTCTGCACCGCTATGGAATTGACTGTGGTTTCCGCATTGGGATTGAATGCAGTATCAAGACTGCCGTCTGTGTTAAGACGCGCTATGCGGCTGCGTGCTGTTCCGCCTACAGTTGCGAAGGCTCCGCCTATGAGTATTTTACCGTCTGTCTGCACTGCTATGGAATTGACGGCGTTGCTCGCATTGGGATTGAACGCAGAGTCAGTGCTCCCGTCTGTGTTAAGACGCGCTATGCGGTTGCGGGTTGTTACGCCAAGGGTTGTGAAAGATCCCCCGATGAGTATCTTTCCGTCAGTCTGCACCGCTATTGAATTGACCTGAAAATTCGCATTGGGGTTGAATAAAGCGTCGACGTTCCCGTTTGCGGCGAGCCGCGCTATCTTATTACGCGTTGATCCGCCTACGTTCGTGAAGTCTCCGCCAATCAGTATCTTGCCGTCTGACTGCTCTACTATGGCATTGACCTTGTTATTAACGTTGGGGTTGAATCCGTCAAGCAAGATCGCAAATGCCGGCTCCGGCAGCCATGCGAAAGAGACCAATAATAGCACGGGGAATAGACGCTTAAATTTTATTAATTCCAGTAAATTTAACATGATTACAACAATCTCCTAAACATTTTGCTTCAATCTCACATGGAATAACTATTCTAACTAATCAAATTGCATATTTCGTGCCAATCGAGATTTCAATAAATTCAATGAGTTGCAACCCCACAACAAAATAAAACCTTCATAACTGGTCGTTTCACGCAGTATTTTTTAAAAAATGACATATAATTTTGGTCAAGAAGAAGGGGGATGTTAGCAGCAACCCGGGAATATTTACATTGGATCTTATTTCAGCCCGAACCTCTTTAACTGATACCTCAGAGAGTCGTAGGTTATATTCAGAAGCTTGGCAGTAGCGGTTTTGTTATTATTTGTCCTTTCAAGGGCCTGGATGATCATATCCTTTTCCATCTCGTCCAGAGAAATGCCGCCCTCAGGCAGGACGAATTTTTTATCAGCGGGATGGGCTTCGGGCACCGGAGCGCCTGACAGCCAGTGCGGCAAGTGAGCGGGCAGGATCACTTCCGTATTTTCAAGAACAACAAGCCTTTCAATAAGATTCTTAAGCTCCCTTACGTTGCCGGGCCAATTATAAGAAGTCATAAGCTTTTCGGCGTCATGAGAAAAGCCCTTGATCTTCTTGTTGTTATACTGCCGGGCGTAATACGACAGGAAATGTTTAGTAAGTATAGAGATATCTTCGCTTCTTTCTCTAAGAGGAGGCAAGTGCAGATAAAAGCTGTTCAGCCTGAAAAAGAGATCTGACCTGAAATCCCCTGTCTTGACAGCCTCGGAGAGATCTCTGTTGGTAGTGGCCAGAACCGTTACGTCTATCTGTATTTCCCATTTCCCGCCGATGCGCCTTATCTTTCTTTCCTCAAGCACTCTTAATAATTTGCTCTGAAGACTATGCTTCATTTCCCCTATTTCGTCGAGGAGCAGCGAACCGCCGTTAGCCATTTCAAAGACCCCTTTTTTATCTGTCTTTGCATCGGTGAAAGAGCCCTTTTCGTGTCCGAACAGCTCACTCTCCACCAACTGCTCCGGCAGCGCGGCGCAATTGATTGCCACAAATGGCTTGCTTCTGGACTTATCATCGCCGTACATCAGGCGGTGGATATATCTTGAAAAGAGTTCCTTCCCCGTTCCGCTCTCGCCGGTTATTAATATACTCGAGACATGGGCCCCGGCTATCTTTCTTATTGTTGTCTTCAGTTCTTCTATTACACGCGATTCCCCTATGATATTTTCATCAAGATACTCGCTGCTGATTCTTCGAAGGAAATCAACTTCCTGTCTGAGCGCTTTCTTCTCGATTATATTGTTTATGACGATCTTCACTTCTTCCATATTGAAAGGCTTGGTCAAATAATCGTCAGCGCCCAATTTCATCGCCTTTACCGCTGTCTCAGCGGTATCGTCTGCCGTCAGCATTATGACCGGCGCGTCTATTCCGCTTTGCCTTAGGTCCTTTAGGATATCCAGGCCGCTGACTGCTGAAAGTTTATTATCAAGCAGCACCGCGTCAGGGGAATAACCTCCGATTTTATCAATGATGTTCTTGAATTCACTGGTCTCGGCAAATACATCGTATCCTTCGCTCCGCAGCGCCTTGCTCAGCACGGTTACGATAAGTTCGTCATCGTCTATAACAAAAATTTTCTTATTGCTTGTCATACCGGCAGCGTTGTTTCTTTCTGTTTAACCGGGAGGCTGATCATGAATGTCGCCCCTCCGTTCTGATTGTTCCCAACCGTAAGAAGACCCCCGTGCTGCTCTATCAGACGTTTGGTGATAGCCAGGCCAAGCCCCGTTCCTTTAGGTTTAGTGGTGAAGAAAGGATGGAATATCTGTTCGTAAAATCCCTTTTCTATGCCCTTGCCTGTATCGGATATAATTATCCATATCGAATTTCCCTGCGCATTGTATGAGGTACTGACGGTTAATACACCGCCGTCTTTCATGGCCTCGACCGCATTGAGAAACAGGTTGAGGAATATCTGGCTTAACTGCATAGGGTCTGCTATGATCCTGGGGAGATTGATATTAAGATCCTTTATAACCTGTATCGCCGCAGTTGAATTTTGCCCGGAGGGAGCGGACTTAAGAGAAAAAGTCAGGGCTGTATCAATGATATTATTGACATCCACATCGGAAAAGTCGGGTTTAGGCGGCTTGGCAAAATTAAGCATCCCCTTCAGCAATGCTTCAATACGTTTTATTTCACCGATAATCATTTTTAAAATATCTCTTTCTTCCCCTGAAAGCGTGGCCACTTCTGAAAATAATTCTATTGACGCCTTGATGCCGGCGAGAGGATTTTTGATCTCATGGGCCAGTCCTGTCGCCACCTCGCCCATCACTACCATCTGCTCGGTGCGGAGAAACTGAGCCTCCGCCTGTTTACGCTCCGTGATGTCCCTGTCAAAGGCAAGTATATATTTATGGTCGGAGAGTTCAAATAACCCCTCGCTTATCTCTACCGGGAAGACAGTGCCGTCCTTCCTGAGGTGTCTGCCTTCGGTCTTGACCTTCTCTCCATTCAATGCCTTCCTGATCCTGTCCGGAATTTCTGAAGCGGCCCGCTGGGTGCTGAGGTCCTTTATGTTTAAAGTCAATAATTCATCAATTGTGTAACCATGCATCGCCTCGGCCGCTCTATTTGCGGCGACAATTCTGCCGGCTCCCTCTCCTTCAGCCTCCAGGATGAAGATGGAATCTCCGGCGCTCTCAAACAGCATTCTGTAACGCTTCTCATTCTCCTCGACCATGTGCATCTGCTCTTGCAGTGAGTTTGCCATATCGTTGACTGAGGACGCCAGATTTCCAAATTCATCTTTTAAACCCTCAATCCGGTATTCCAGATTGCCTTTTTGCAATTCCTGTGTTCCGTCAAGCAGTTTCTTTACAGGTCTTGTAAAGCCCTTTATAAAAAACAGGGCTACAGCCATTGTGGTAATAAAGCTTCCAAGAAATACTATAAATATTATCTTTTTTGTGGAGTCTATTTTCACAAGGGTCCGCTGCGTCTTTTCCTCAAGTTTAGCGCTTGTTATCAGTATCATATTGTCTACTTTTGCAATGAGCTCTTCGCCTATCCTGTAGGCGGCGTCCTCTTCGTCAAACAACCTGCTGGAATTGGCCCTTATGGTTAAAACCCTGCTTATCGCTTCCTTGTATTCATTAACATGCTCTTTGATATCATAGAGTTTTTTATTTATATTGTCAGGGTGATGGCAATTAAAACATATCTTTATCCCGCCAGACATGTTTTGAACATCACGTACAATAGTAGAGTAGCTTCTCGCATACCGCGTATCCTTGAGATTGAGGTCTCTCTGGACTTTCTTGATCTCTATCAGTAAATGTTCCCTGAGCAACTCAACCTGATGGAGCGTTATTATGTTATCAAGATCCGATGTCGTAGTTTGGATGGTCCCGATTACATATATACTTCCGGCGGCAAAGATCAGCGTAATGAAACAAATGCCTATAATTATCTTTTTTATCATTAATCCTAATAAAAGCAGTTGTCCGCAGATTAACAGAGATTTATTAAACGCTTAACTAACTTTTGTCTTTCCCCTTCCGTAGGTAATAGGTTTTGACCTCTGACCTTGTATTTTTTATCTGTGAAATCTGTGGATTAACTGCCGTTTTTCGTTTAATCGTTTAGATAATCATATGTTGCGAGATCCAGGCCGATTTCCCTTGCGTATTTGAAGACGGGCTCGTAATCATTAATGGTTGTTTCTATAAATTTCCTGGCGCCGAAGGTTTTCAATATTTTTTCTCCCTCCGGGTCGTTATGCATATTGAGCAGCAGTTCCTTGAGCCTCTTTTTGATTTTATTGTCCATATCTTTTCTCAGAACCAGCGCATTTTCCGGGACTTCCGGGGACTTTTCAAGCAGGCTTAACTCATCCAGTATCCCTCTGTCGCTTTGCGCGATCCTGTAATATACGGTATCTTTTGCCGCGCCTATGTCCGCCTTTCTGTTCAGGACATCACGGATCACATCTTCGTGTGTGCCTGAAAAATAGGTCTCCTTCAGATATTTTTTATAGTCACGGATGCCATTCATTTTAAAGTATGCCAGAGGCAGGAGATACCCGGCTGTTGTTGCCTTGTCCACAAAGGCAAATATTTTCCCTTTCATATCACCGGCCTTATTTATCCCGCTGTCTTTTCTCACAAAGATCAAACCGCGGTAAGTGGATATTCCGTTAAGGTTTTCTGGTCTTGCAATGAATTCAAGCCCTAATTTCGAATGCGCGAGGGCGCCGGTAAAACTTCCAAGGAATGCTCCGTCCATGCGCTCAGATTGAAAATTATTAATAATATTTCCATAGCGCGCGAGGATCTTTAACTGTATTTTTAACCCGAGCTTTTCAGATAGATAATCTGCCAGTGGGGTGTACTTTTCAATCTGTTTGAATATGTTCTGCTCGGGAATAAGACCTATCACCAAGGTTTGTTTTGCAGGGGATCCGGCTGAAGGCGTTGTCTCTTTCCCCTTACAGCCCGACAGCACTATCAGGAGAGCACACATTGTAATGGCTATTTTTTTCATCCGTCTATTTTAAAAAAGGGAAATTTCTTTTTATTGTGGTATCTCAGATATCCCCGGGTGGCATCCCTTGCAGTCGTTCATCGGAAACGCAACACTCAAATGGCATACTCCGCAGAACTCTCCTTTCAGATTGAGTTCCATAGAGAAGTGCTTGGTCGTCTTTTTCTTAATATTGAAGATCTCCGGATGGCAGTTGCTGCAGTCGAGAAGGGCGCCGTGGGACTTATGCGAGAAGAACGCCGGAGGAATATTGTTCCACTCCGCTTCAAGTTTTATCCTCTTATCGTAAGAGATATCTGAAGAGGGCTTGGTAACAAGATAATCAACTGGCGTGATCAGCCCCTTCTTAAGAGCCTTTGCCCAATCCACCCCGTTGCCAAAATTCCTTTTGGGTAAAGAGGACAAATTTGAGAACTTATCTTTTCCATAACTTCTGTCGCCGTTATGGCATTTTTCGCAATTAGGCTGATCATGGCCAAAAGCGGTCTTTCCGTCGTGGCAGCCGCTTGCGCCGCAGTATCTGCCGTCCTTGTTTGCTTCTTCAGTAATTTCGGTAGCATTGACCTTCATGTTGAATTCAAGTTCTAAATGGCAGACCCTGCAGGTATATTTCAGCCTGTGGCTCCAGTGAGAAAAGGTCGCGGCCTTGACCCCGTTCTTTTCGGAAGTCCTGTTTATGAGCAGGTTGCCGTATTCCTCCTGCGGCGGGGCCTCTGGGAAATTCCAAAAGGGGTTTTCCGCTCCTTGAGCCGAAGGCAGCAGAAGCGCCGGTATGAACAAAAAAAACAATATAGTTTTCGTATATCGTTTAGAACATAATGCATAAACCATATGCCGTATTTTTTTTATCATATTTCCAGCGGGACGCACATTATTGTTATCAGCGCAAAAGCGTTTATATCAGTTTTATTTAAATAGATTAGCATACTTACCCAAGACTTTTCACATGAACGCTTTTCTTTCTGGTGGTCGAGCTCTTCTCAATTCCGTGTCTCTATGTTTCATTCAGATTTAGTTTTTTGCCGTCACTGTTCAGGAGCCTGAATTTCTTCAGGCCTGACCTGGCCAAAGCGTATTTTACTATGCTCCCCAGCACCCCGAAACCGTATTTCACGCTCCTTCTGAAGTTTATCGAGGACGCCTCTTCAAAATATCTTGTCGGGCAACTGAGTTCCCCAATCCTGAAACCAAAATAGACCGCCTGGACGAGCATCTCGCTGTCAAAGACAAAGTCATCCGAGTTTTCTTCAAGAGGCAGGGTCTCCAGGACCTCCCGCGTGAATGCCCGAAGTCCCGTGTGATATTCCGAGAGCTTCGCTCCAAGCACCATATTTTGAACAAACGTAAGAAACCTGTTCGCCAGATATTTATACCGGGGCATCCCCCCTTTCAATGCCTCGCCGCCTAATATTCGGGAGCCAAGCACTACATCATAATGGCCTGAGGCTGCCATGGAAGCCATGGCCGTCACAAGGCGGGGAGAATACTGATAGTCGGGATGCACCATCACGACTATATCGGCGCCGTGCCTGAGCGCCTCCCGGTAGCAGGTCTTCTGGTTCCCTCCATACCCTCTGTTCTCAGGGTGTATGATCGTCTTTATTCCGAGTTCACGCGCTATTCTCTGGGTCTCATCTCTCGATGCGTCATCAACGAGGATCGTTTCGTCCACATACTCGTGAGGAAGTTCCTTATAAGTATTAAAGAGCGTCTTTGCCGCATTATAGGCCGGCATAATTACAATAAGTCTTTTGCCTTGGATCATGCGCTTAGCAACCCTGAATCTTGAATTTATTTAATTACGGCGAGTCGGCAGCTTATTGCCGGATATTATAACAGAATTATTCGAAGGACGATGAAGTGAACGGAGGAGAGACAGTACCATCTCTTTTTCTTAGCTCAGGATATTCTGAATGACCGAATGAATTTCTCCGGCTTCGAAGGGCTTGCCGATGAAATGGAAGGCGCCTCCTTCCAGCGCCTTCTGTCTGTAGTCTTCGGTGGTGTTGGCGGTCATGACGACCACCTTTGTATGCGGCGACATCCTCTTGAGCTCTTTGAGTACCTCGATCCCGTTTATGTCGGGAAGGTTTACGTCTAAAAAGACCGAATGAAAATTCGAGGATCTCAATGCGGAGAGCGCGTCATTTCCGTTCTTCACCACACTGATGTTCAGATTAGGGGCTGAGATCATCCTTTTAAGTCCCAAGCAGAGAAGATCGCAGTCATCAACTATAAGTATGTTATAATTTCCTAACACAGCAAAATATACCTCAAAAATAAACATGCAAGTGACATGCCAGGCAATGCAAGATAACATAATTAAAGTGGCGCATTGATGAAAAAGTTTTTTATTCCCCTGCTTAGAAGCACCTGCTTTTGGCTTAACATTTCAGAACAAACCACCCCTGCCCCTCCTTAACCAGGGAGGGGAGTTGTTGATACCCAAAAGCTCCCCTCCTTGGTTAGGAGGGGTGTCCCGAAACTTCGGGACGGGGTGGTAGTGAACTAACCGGAGGGGATTAAGGCGTGCCTGCTGGTAGTCCGTGGTGGTAAGATGTCAGCTTGAAAGCTACCTGGAATAAGCGGCGCCAATCAGATATAAATCTCTGTGTCTGAACGGGTCTGTCTTTGATTTATTTTGGTTCATTCGTAAAAAAGTTGAAAGAATCTATATAAAGAAAAAACTCAGGAGGCAATGCTGTCATTCCCGCGCAGGCGGGAATCCAGATTGAGCGCAATATATTAAAAAGACTGGATTCCCGTTTTCACGGGAATGACGACCTATGTTTATTCAGTTTCAGTAATTTGTCCTTTTCAACTTAAACACGAATGGTGGTTTATTTGGTGAATTGACCAGTGAAATACATCGCTTCAAATATTGCAACCCCTTTAATAATAGACAAAATTATTGACTTTTCTGTCGTATTGGAGCAGAGTCAGGGCAAATGGGGTTTTGACCAATTTCGAAAAAAACGAGCATATATTCATGAACGCTGCTATTGTTTGTAGCAATCTTTTCCTATGGTAATGGCAGCCGGATAATCTTTTAAAAAACAATCAGTTAGCCTCCTCCTCCTCCGCTTTATTCAGATGACGGACTTACGATGCAGGCATCATTAGATGTAGGACAAATTCTGGCACGTTCTTTGCATATTAAATTGCAAAACCACAAAACAGGAAGTAAGAAGGAAAAATCGGGTTGGTAGAGATTAAAAATATTTCAGGGAAAGGAGGGTTTAAGAAGTAGAAGCAAAAAAGTTGTTATGGATTCAAGTGAGAGGCTTTGTCTCTTACCAAAAAACAAAATAAGGAGATTTAAGAAGATGAAAAAGATTTTATTATTGATGGTTGCAATGCTGCTGCTCGCAAGCGGTTCAGCATTTGCAGTAATCAGCGGTTCAGCGCATGACCTGACGGTGTCTGCAGCTCTCGGCGATCCAATTTCGTCATGCCAGTATTGCCACACGCCTCACCATGCATTAACTGATGCTCCACTTTGGAACAGGAACAATCCTGATCCCGCTGGATTCACGGTATACGGCGCTGCTATAGCCGGTGCTTTGGGTGTTACCATTTCCGGCACCGATGTTAACGCTCCGGGCGGCCACTCTCTTACCTGCCTTAGCTGTCATGATGGCGTAACCGAGTATGGCGACCTCGTAATGGGAGGCGAAGCCAACGTATTGTTAGTAATGGATGCCGCCAGCACCAACATGCTTGGCACTGACCTGAACGGCACACATCCTATCGGCGTTGCATGGAATGTCGGCAATGACGCAGGCTTGGCAGCTGCTGTTCCAGCTCCTTACAGAACCTATGCAACTGGCGGCGAAGAGAGGGTTGAGTGCGGTTCTTGCCATGATCCGCATGCTGATGACAGGACCGTAGGCGGCGCAAATTCTCCGTTCCTGAGAGGCGACAAGAGCACGATGTGTTCTGATTGCCACGACGCGAAATAAGACGACTGGTTTGACTCAAAAAAGGGTGGAAGAAATTCCACCCTTTTTTTTGCGCGGTTAAAAGATTAGGTTAAAAAAGGTAAAGAACCTGTTTAACCTAACAGGATTCGATAACAGGAATTTGGGCTGAAAAAATGTTATAATGCTCTGTCAAAAAAAGGTTAAAAAGGGGAAACAGGTTAAAAAGTTTAAGAAGTTGAAATAGGTGAAAGGGGGGAAAGATGAAGACGGTTAAACAGGTTAAGAAGGTGAAGCAGTTTAAAGGGGGAAGTCTATTACCCTATTTCCCCTCTTTACCCTTCTTACCCTTATCTCTAACCTTATTGACCTTCTTCACCTGTTTAACTTATTTAACCTGCTTACCCTTTTCCTCCATGGCGTTGGCGGGTGAAACTATTAAAGAGGTTAAAGAAGTGCAAGAGGGTAAAGAGGTTGAGAAGGTGAAAGAGGTTAAAGAGGATAAAGAGGCTGCAAGGGTCGGTGACGTGGCAATAAAAGAGTCCGAGCTTGATGACGCGCTCCGGAAGTATGTGCCTCCCGGCAGTATGCATGGCAGCATGGATGCTTCCAAAAGGGAAGGGTTCAGGAAGGACGCTCTTAATGACCTTGTGGAAGTGGAGTTACTCTACAACGAGGCGAAGTCAAGGGAGATAACAGTACCCAGGGACGTGATAGAAAAAGTAGTCGAGGAGAACTTGAAGAGGTTCGGCTCTGAAGAGAAGTTTAAGGAGGCGTTAAAGAAAGAGGGTGCGACGATAGACTCCTTCCGGGAAAAGATCACAAAATACAGGATGGTCAACATGCTGATGGAGAAGATCGCGAAGGAGTCTGAATATTCCGATGAAGAATTAAAAGGTTATTTTGAAAATAACAGGGCGAAATATAAAAGGCCCGAGGCGTTGCACGTCTGGCATATACTTGTGAAGGTAAATCCCGGCGCATCCGAAGATGAATGGCTGAAGAAGAAGGAATATGCGGAGGAGCTTTTACAGAAAATAAAGTCCGGCGAAGATTTCCGGGACGTTGCGTACAAGTATTCAGAAGACGCCTATAAGGTTAAGGAGGGGGACCTCGGTATTGTTCACAGGGGGCAGCTTGAACCTGAGATCGAGGAGGCCGCCTTTTCCCTGAAAGAAGGTGAGGTAAGCGGCACTGTCCGGACGATCCACGGTTTTCATATCATTAAGGCCGGGGAGAAAAAGCCCGAGGAGCAGTTGAGCCTTGACGAAGTGAAGCCCAAGCTGAAGAATGAACTACATGGAAACAGGTTCAAAGAGAAGAAGGCCGCGCTGCTCGAAAAACTCCGGCAGCAATATCCGGTAAAGATATATCTCAAATAAAAAGGTTAAGAAGGTCCAAGATAAGGGTAAATAGGTTCAGGACAAATAAAGAGGTTAAGAAAGCCAAAGGAAAGGGTAACTCAACATTAAGCTCCGCCAATGATAAAGAGTAGTAGATTAAACTTCTTAACCTTTTTCAACTTTTTACCCTCCTTAACCTTCTTTGCCTCTTTCACCTTCTTAACCTTTTTGACCTGTTTTATTTCCCCCGATACGGCATTTCCCGCTGTATATGGCTCGTCTTCCGGATTTTATTCCAATACTTTTCTTCTTAGGGGCAAGATGGATCTTATCTATGAAAAGAGATGGACATCCGATTCTGAAGACGAACGGCAGAAATTTAAGCATGCCTACCGTCTCGGCCTCAATGGGTTCATTATAGACAAAAGGCTCATATCCTTTGATTTGGGGGGGTCATTCTCTCAGGAGATAAACAGTCCCGGGGAAACAATTGACAGCCACAGCTTCTCGGCAAATATAAAATTGCTGAGTGAAAAACCGAGGAAGGGCTTTTTAAGGCACTTCCCCCAGCCGATCAATCTGAGATATTCAAATTTTGCAACGTTGGATTCCAGCGCACATAGCTATGGAGTGAGTCTTATTTACGGGCCGACTGAGAACCCCCTCTTTAGCCGGAAGATAGCACAGATAGAACGAGAGAGGCGTTTAAAGAAGATAATGAAGCAGGCAGCTCAGAGGAAGCAAGAATCAGAAGAAGAATCAGAAGAAGAGGAGGAGACTGAAGAGAATGGGAATAAGAATGGGAATAATGGAAATAAGGGAGAGCCTCCTGCTGTTGAAAAGGAAAAGCCCTTCGATATTAACAGATTCCCGACCTTTTTGCTTGATTACGATAAATACACATATGAGTCACACAATAATAACACAAACACTGACCGCTTCGATCTGAGGGCGCAATCCACAGGCAGAAATCTCGGCCTTCGGGCGGAATACTCTTACTATAATTATGACACCGGCGCCCAGTCTGCTAATAACTTTCAGGATATCGCTCTCAGCTCTGAATTCCATGCCTACGATGATAAGGCGGCTACAAGGCTGGACATCCTGAACTCCGCGTTGTTAAGTGACAATGACGATCTGAGGTCTATGGACTTCAGGAACCGGATAAACTGGCAACAGAAGTTGGGCAAAGAGAGGAGAGATTTGATCACACTGCGGGGCAATGGTAATTATTTTATCTCCGATGACGACGAGAACTACGAAGTCGGGGGATCAGGCTCTTACTGGAAGTTCTTCAGTACCAAATTGAAAGACGACATCAGCATTGATATTAGTCAGGGACACACCGATAAAGGGGCCATCTATAACATTGCTGCCGCAAATAGTTTGACTTACGTCTTATCAAAGAGGTTCACCACGACAAACTCGCTTTCTGTAGGACAAACGGAGCTTGGCAGTAACATTGCCGCCGGTCTCGGCTTGCTTGCTAATATCCGTCCTGTCCCGGTCAGTATGTCAGCGCATTATTATTTTTCGAGCTTTGCTCTCGACGAAGGTAGGACAGATTACCATCGCCTCCAACTGATCATCAGCGGGAGGCTGGCTAAGAGAGTAAACTTCAGTTCGCGAAACTCCTATCACATTTCAGATGTTGGAGGCAGTGAACCGTTCAGAGAAAGAGGCTACGACCTCAGGGCAGACCTTTACTGGAATATATCGAAGTTCTCCATTAACGCCGGGGCGAGTGATACAAGCACAGAGAGGACCGGGGACTCAGGGGCAGACATACCGGATACAGGCGCTTTGCGCACCACCTCTCTCTATTCCAATATCTCAGTCTATCTTTCGCGCAGAATGTTCCTGACCCTTTCATCTTCTTATACGACGGATTCGACAGGGAAGTCCATTACGGACATTAATCCGGTATTAAGCTGGCATGCCCGGCAGGTCACCTTGACAGCGGAGTACGAGATGATAAACACATCGGACCCCTCGCCGGGGACAGACCACAGGGTTATTGTGAGGCTGACAAGGACGTTTGAAAGACAACTGAGGCCGTTTTGGTAGAAAGACAGGGGAAGATAGAGACAGGTTAAAAAGGTTAAGACAAAAAGGGTAAGTAGGGGAAGAAGGTTAAAAAGCTTAAGAAGGGTAAATAGTTTAAAAAAGGGTAAGAGGGTGATTAGAAAATTTGAAGAAATTGTTGCCTGGGTAAGGGCAAAAGAGCTTTGCAGACATATTTATGCTATTACTAAAAATGACGCTTTTTCAAAAGATTTCGGATTGAAAGACCAAATTCAACGCTCGTCAGTTTCGATCATGTCCAATATTGCGGAAGGGTTTGAGAGGGGTTCTAATAAAGAATTCATTCAGTTTCTTTATATCGCGAAAGGCTCCAGTGGAGAACTCAGGTCGCAACTTTATGTTGCTTCAGAGCAGGAATATATTAGAGACAAAGAGTTCGAGAAGCTGATAAATCTTGTGTCGGAGACGTCCAGACTGATATATTATTTAATAGAGTCCTTAAAGAACTCAAAAATTAAAGGCATAAAATTTAAATGAAACCATTTAACCTATTTAACCTTTTGAAACTCTTTACCCTATTCACCTATTCACCCTTTTGTTATATGAAACTATTTAACCTGTTTATACTTTTTACCCTTGTTTTTTATGCCTGCGCTCCGGGCAGTGTGATAATTGATAAAGAGGCGATGGACAAGATTTACTGGCCCGGTCCTCCTGAAAGCCCGAGGATAAAGTATCAGTGGAGTCTCTCCATTATTTCGGGAAGAGAGAGCGGCGGCCTGTACAAACTGGTGATGGGAGAGGAAGGAGATTTTACTGATCCACAGAACTCTCCGAGGCTTTTGAGGCCGTACAGCATTTATGTAGACGGAGAGACTCTTTACATAGCGGACACAGGCGCCTTCAGGGTAACCGTCATTGATCTGAAGAATTTCAGGGCGCGAAATATCACTAATGCCGGTAATGCTGAATTTGTCTCTCCCGTCGGTATTGTCGCTTTCGAAGGGATGACATACGTGAGCGATTCAGCGCTTAAGAAAGTATTCATATTCGACAGGGAAGGGCGGTTATCAGGCGAGTTTCAGGGGTCTTTCCAGAGGCCGACGTCTCTGGCGATAGACAGGAAAAGAGGGATAATTTATGTTTCCGACACTGTTGCCCACGTAATCAACAGATTTGACCTCGCTGGAGCCGATCTCGGCAGTATCGGCAGAAACGGGTCGGGTGAGGGGGAATTTAATTTCCCGACGCATCTATGGGTAGATGATCAGGGAAGGCTCTATGTGACGGACGAGATGAATTTCAGGATACAAATATTCTCTCCGGCGGGGGATTTCGCGGGAATGTTCGGCGCAGCCGGTGATGCGCCCCAGAACTTCGAGAGGCCGAAGGGGATAGCCACGGACAGCGACGGCAACGTCTATGTCGCAGATTCAATAAAGGACACAATCAAGATATTCAGCAGGGAGGGAGAATTATTGTTGTTGTTCGGACAGGAGGGAAGGAGCTACGGAGACTTCTACCTTCCCTCAGGAATATTTATTAACGCTAATGATAATATATATGTTGCCGATACATACAATGGAAGGGTGCAGGTTTTTCAGTATTTAAAGAAAAAATGAAAAAAGAAAAGGTGAAAGAAAGCAAGGGTAATAAGGTTAAAAAGGTGAAGCAGGTTAAGCTATTAAACTTTTTAACCTATTTACCCTTCTTAACCTTATCTTTAACTTTACCCTTTTTAAACTATGTCTATGCCCAGAGCATTGTTAATACAAAACACAATCTTTCCGCGGCCGGTACAGGGGACATCAGGGCGGTTGCGGAACAGGATGTATGTGTTTTCTGCCATACTCCGCATTCCGCTCTTTCGGTGGCTCCTCTCTGGAACCACACGCTGAGCAATGCGGTGTACCAACTCTATTCAAGCGACACCCTTCTTAGCCCCACGAGTCCGGCGATTCAGCCTGATAAGAGTTCGAAATTATGCCTCTCCTGTCACGATGGAACGGTTGCGCTCGGATCAGTGGTGAACATAGGCGGTGCGGCAAGCACCATATCAATGCAGCAGTCCGGGGCCGCGATTACTGCTCTGCCGCAGTCTTCTTCGTCATATCTTGGCACCGATATAAGCGGGCATCATCCCATATCAATAGAGGTGAACGCCGATCTGATCACAGACAAACAGACCCAGTGCAATGAAGGAGCAGTTACATTTAAAGTATGTCTGCCTTTGGCAAATCAGCCGGTAAAACTCCTGCCGACCGACAATGCCTATGGCGCGAGCAGTCCGCCCCGTGTTGGAGTCCAATGCGCTTCCTGTCATGACCCTCACAGGGATCCGAGCCCTCCGGTATCGCTCTTTTTAAGGGTTGGGGATTCTAATGACACTGACCAATTATGCACGACATGCCATGTGGATTGTTTATCAGTATGCCCGTAGGCAAGAAAGGGGAAAAAGGATAACGAGGTGAAAAAGTTGAAAAAGGGTAATGAGGTTAAAGAGGTGAAAAAGGTTCAACAGGTTAAGAAGTTTAAGAAGGGTAACAAAGCGGCATTCCTCACCTTCTTGACCTTTTTCAGCTTCTTAACCTTTTATTTACCCTTTTTCAACTTTTCTTCTTACGCTGTTCCGAGCCATCTTGACAAATCCAAGGGCTCAGCAGGATGCGGGACCTGCCACAGGGGGCACGGCATGCGCGGAACTCCCCTGCTTCAAAATACAAAGGACAATCTCTGTTTAACGTGTCATGGTGGCGCGGGAAAGGCAAAGGACGTTTACTCTGTTATTGTCAAGCCGTCGAACCATCCCATTATCCAGACCTCCCGGTATCATGTGACTGGTGAGACGCTTCCGGAAATAGACAATTCCCTCCCAAGGCATGCTTCCTGTTATGACTGCCACAACACTCACAGATCCGAAAAGGGAAAAGCGGTCGAAGGGATGAAGGGATATTCCGGCAGGGGCGCCCCGATCAGACAGATAAACAGTGAGTATCAATTGTGTTATGCCTGCCACTCTGACAGCGCTAATCTTCCGCCGGAAAAAAACATCGCCGCTGACTTTTCACCTGCCAACGCGTCATTTCACCCGGTGGAGACCTATGGGAAGAATTCTTTCGTGCCGAGTCTTAAAAGAGAGTACACAGCCTCAAGTATAATAAAATGTACTGATTGTCACGGCAACGATGATCCCTCAGGGCCAGAGGGGCCTCACGGGTCAATTTACGCGCCGATACTGAAGGACAGATATGAATCAGTCTCGGGGCCGGAGAGCCCATCAACGTATGCCCTTTGCTATCAGTGCCATAACAGGACGAGCATCCTCAATGATGAAAGTTTCAAGGCCCACAAGGCGCATGTCGTCTTTAATCAGACATCCTGCGCCTTCTGTCATAACGCGCATGGCAGCAGTATATACGCGAGCTTGCTTAATTTCGATATTAACAGTGTTTTTCCAAATGAGACGGGAGAATTGAGTTTTATGTCCGCGGTTCCGGGAAAGCCGCGATGTTTTCTTTCCTGCCACATAGATGGAAAGACATTCGACCACACGCTTGGCGGATCAAGCCCTTCCGATATGTCTCGCCGGCAGTCCCTGCAATATTGTGTAAATGACAGGTGTGTGCCGGGATGGTGATAGCTGTACTTATCTCCATTTTATTGCTTTTCTGCCCCGGACTTTCAAATGCCGTGATTCCGGAAGCACACACAGTCTGTGCCTCATGCCATACCGGGAAAGTTCCATCTGCCATAAAAGGAGAAATAAATGAAATCTGCATGGGGTGCCATCCCCCCCATCCCGGGAGAGACCATCCCGTCAACGTGGTGCAAGAGAAAATTTCCGGCAAGCTTCCTCTTGACAAAGAGAAGCGTATCACCTGCATTACCTGCCACGAGCCCCACGGCAAGAAGACTGTCGGCAAGCTGTTGAGGATGGAGATAAATACACTTTGCATTGCATGCCACAAATCTTAAAATTTATTATATGAAGCAATTTGTCTGTTTGACGGAATCCGGCAATTTGATTATAATGGGTCAAAAGTTGTAATATGGTTGCGTAAGTCGCAGGCTCTGGTTAAGTTTCTCTATATGAAAAACTCTGACATGATAAACAATGAGGGTGGCGGGATGGGTATCGCTATTTTATTCGTATCTGCCATGATCTCTTCACTGATTGGACTTACGGCGTTGTATGCTTACGGCGAAGATGTTGACTGTCTGATGTGCCACGAGGAGCTTACAAAGAAGAAGGTAGTCCATGCCGCTGTGCAGATGGGATGTCCAACATGTCATACGGCTATTGACGCGGCCGATGTCCCTCACAAAAAATCAAACAAAATAACAAAGGGACTTTCCTCTGAGGTGCCCGATCTCTGTTTCGGATGCCATGATAGCAAAATGTTCGAGGGCAAGGATGTGCATCCACCGGTTATGGGAGGAATGTGCCTATCCTGTCACAACCCCCATTCAACTGATTCACCTAAGCTCCTTGTCTCTGATGCTCCTTCACTCTGCTTTACATGCCACGACAATAAGAAGTTCGAGGACAAAAACACACATCCGCCTGTCAAGGACGGCATGTGCCTTATGTGTCATTTTCCACATAAATCCGACAACGAAAAGCTCCTCCAGTCGGCAGTCCCGGACCTCTGTTTTAACTGTCACGACAAAGCTGAGTTTACAAAAAAGAATGTCCATCCTCCTGTCGAGGCTGGCATGTGTCTTGACTGTCACAACCCCCACGCATCAAAGAATACTTCATTGACAGTGAAGGCTGTGACGGCGCTCTGCACGTCCTGCCATACTGCTGCCGAGATCAAGAATGGAATTCATATTGTGAGAGGCATGTCGTCGGCCGGTCATCCGGTAAGCGGGAAGTCGGACCCCAAGAGACCGGAGAAGAGGTTCAATTGCGCCAGTTGTCATCAGCCGCACAGTTCGGATTTCAAAAAACTTATAAGATATAAAAATGATACTCCTTTTGAGGTCTGCATAAATTGTCATCAGAAATAAGGGGGAAAGAGGATAAGGCGAGATGAAAAAAGTCGAAGGGTTAATCTGGAAAGCCTGTTTTAATAATCGTTGGATGCTGGCGGCGGTGTTGGTGTGCACACTCGCCTCATGTGTGCCTCCGCCTGAAAAGAAGGTGTGGGATATTGCATGGCCTCTTCCGCCTGACGAGCCTAAGATAAAATTTATCGAAATCCTGAAGTCCAGTCTTGATGTAGAAGAAGAGAGCGGTGTCGCTGAAACGCTCTTTGGGACTGAAGTTACACGCATAATGAAGCCTTATGGCATTGCAATAGACAAAGAAGGAAGGGTTTATGTCACAGATATTGGAAAGGTTTTCATCTTTGATAAAAAGAAGAAAAAATTCGGCAGGATAGGTGACGATCCCGGCACGGGAAAACTTAATTTGCCCGCAGGTGTTGCCGTTTCAAAGGCGGACGGAAAAATTTACGTAACTGATGTAAATATAAAAAGAGTATTTATTTATGACAGAGACGGTAAATTTTTGACTTTTATCGGCAACAAAGAAGAATTTCTGAACCCGATCGGCATTGCAGTTGATGATAAACGAATGAGGGTGTATGTTGTTGATTCAAAGAAACGCAATGTCAGGGCATATTCAACTGACGGGCGGCTGATCATGGAGATTAATAAGACGAAAGAGGGTGATAATATTTTCCATACGCCTTCTCAAATAGCTCTCGACAGCATAGGGAACCTTTATGTAGCTGATACGCAGGGTTTTGCGGTCAAGGTTTTTGATCCGGAGGGTAATCCTGTCAGAACTATCGGCAAATTAGGAGATGTCCCGGGGGCCTTTTCAAGGCCGAAAGGCGTCGCAGTTGATTCAGAAGATCATCTGTATGTTGTTGATTCTGCCTTTAATAACTTTCAGATATTCGATAAGGAAGGGCGCATACTTCTTGCTGTCGGCAGGAGCGGCAGCAAGCCTGGAGAGTTTATTTTACCCGTTGGTATTGCAATAGATGATGAGGACAAGATTTACACTACCGAGCAGATTAACTCAAGAGTACAGGTTTTTCAGTATCTTGGGGAGAAGTGGAAGAAGAGCCATCCGGAATTAGCCGAAAAAATGATGCAGCCGGTAAGGAAAGAGGAGCCGGCAAGGGAAAAAGAAAAGACGGAGTGACAAAACTTGTTTTATAAATGGTTAAATCACCATATGTCCGCCGTTATAATCCGACAGTGCGCGGCAGGCATAATGTGTTTTGTTTTTAAGGGGTTAGCAAAGTTGGAGCGAGGCAAGTTGCCTTATGGGGGGTTGTTTTATGGGCAAATCACCTGTAAGTTTGTTACAAAGACCATACGAGACCTGTCCCGTGAACTTAATTATGCTGACTCAGAACAGTATAATACACTTTAATGCATTGATTTTTAAGGTTTTTTTATTTTTTTGATATGTTTGGTCTTAACAGGCATAAAAATTGCACTTACTAAGTTTAGTCGAAAGGGTGAGGAGGATAGCATTGATGTGTAGCTTCAGATCAACAGAAGGATCGGGACTTTTTATAAAAGGGCTTGTCAGTCTTCTGGTTCTTGTCATTTTTGCACTTGGATTGCAGATTGGCCAGGCATACGGCGGTACTGTTACAGTAAGTTACGGCGGTGAAATTCAGATGAATGGCGGGGAACCCGTCAGAATCGCAGTAGATCCCACCACCGGACACATCTTTGTCACTTCTCCTTTATTAGAAAAGATTTCAGAATATGACGAAAATGGCGATTATGTTGGTGATATAACCGGTTTTGCAGGACCGCTGTCAATAGCGGCGGACGGCAATGGCCATTTGTTCGTGGGCGATTCTGAAGACCGGAGCGTCAGTGTTTTGGATCTCAACGCAAACCCTCTTTATTTTCTCGGCGCCGGAGCTGATGAATTTGGCCTCCCCGGAGATATAGCTGTGTCGCAGAGCGGCATTGTCTTCGTGACTGACAGCTCAAACGATCGGGTCAGGGTTTACGATGCTGCCACTGGTAATTACCAGTATTCTTTTGGGACTTACGGAAGCGGTAATGGCCAGTTCAAATTTCCGGCCGGTATAGCTTGCGACGACGCAAATCAGGAAGTTTATGTTGTTGATCAGAATAATGGACGGGTTCAGGTTTTTGGTTTTAATGGCACTTATAAAAGGTTTATAGGGAGCTTCGGCGCCGGCAACGGCAGGCTGACGAGGCCGCAGGGCGTATTCGTCAAGGATGGATTTGTTTATGTGGCGGATGCTTATCAGAGCGCTGTTGAGGTCTTTAGGTCGAATGGCACATTCGTTACCTTTGCAGGATCATACGGTTCGGGTGCCGGCCTCCTGAGAATTCCAATGGATGTGGTGGTAGACGGATCGACATTGTTCGTGGCAAACTCTGATAACCTGCGGATTGAGTTATTTGATATTTCGTACTTTTACTCAATATCAGGGAGTGTTAAGACATCTGCCGGCACGGGGGTTCCGAATGTCGTTGTGACGTTGAGCGGCGATGCAACCGGGACGGCTACAACGGACAGCATTGGCAATTATACTATCAGTAACTTGGTGCCGGGATCATACACTCTTACCCCTTCCGCAACCGGTTTTACATTTACGAGCCCGCTGAATGTTGTAATAACAGGATCTGACCTGACATCGCAAAATTTTACCGTAGCATCATATAATGTATCCGGCGCTGTGACGACTTCAAGCGGCGCGGGCCTCGCCACTGTATCAATGAATCTAAGCGGTACGAATACCAACGGCGGCGTTGTAAACATAACCACGACTACGAATACCTCAGGCGCTTATGCATTTGCCGGCCTCCTTCCAGGCACTTATACATTAACGCCGAGCAAGGCGGGATATACCTTTACGCCTGCAAGCGTGACTGTAAGCGGCGCGGATGTCACGCAGAATTTTGTCGTGCAGGTTTATACAATCAGCGGCGCAGCGACGACAGGGAGCGGCACAGGCATATCTACCGTAAGCGTGGCGATTTATATCGGAGCCGTAAAGAAGACTGTGACTACGGCTGTTACGACAGGGGCTTACACTATAACAGATGTGCCTGTTGGCAATTACACAGTAACGCCGACCAAGACAGGCTACGTATTTACACCGCTGAACCAGTCCGTGACTGTAAGTACCGCCAATGTTACCGGAGTGAACTTTAACAGCTTTACCTTATCCGGCACAGTGAAAACATCGAATAACACCGCTATTTCAGGAGTTCTTATGACCCTGAGCGGCGGTGGACTGACTGCGAATAAGACGGCAACAACGGGCACGACCGGGGCATATTCAATTCCCGGTCTGGGCAACGGCACTTATACTTTGACGCCGAGCAAGACAGGATATACCTTTACGCCTGCAAGCGTGACTGTAAGCGGCGCGGATGTCACACAGGATTTTGTCGTGCAGGTTTATTCAATCAGCGGCACAGTGAAAACTCCAGCTAACGTAGGCATTTCATCCGCGTATGTGGCGATATATATTGGAGGAGTAAAGAAGATGGTGTCGAGTGCTGCTACCACAGGCGCATACACGCTTAACGATGTGCCTGTTGGTACATACACCGTTACGCTGAGCAAAACAGGTTACTGCTTTACGCCGGCCGCAAAAGTTGTGACGATAAGCAGTTCGAATGTTGTATTAAACTTTATCGGGGCCGCGTGTGGAACAACCGCCATGAATGTAATTGCAGCGGCAAAAGGGCCGGATGTCATTAATGATGCGGTGATCAGAGTGCTTGACCTGAGCGGCAATCTGATCAGTGAATTCCAGACGCTTTCGTCATATTACGGCGCAAAAGTCGCAATGGGAGATTTGCTTGGTGACGATAAATATGAACTGATAGTAAGCCCCGGCAGAGGATCGCAGAACGCGGCGCAGATGCGGATATATAGTTATGACGGAACCCTGCTGGCTTCACTTGCCTCAGTCGCCAACACTTCGTATGGCGCATCTGTGGTGTCAGGAGATATTGATGGTGATGGGAAAGATGAGATAGTTATGAGCAGTCTCTCCTCTGATATGCTGAATCATACGGTAAGAATCTATAGCGTAGGTGTCGGCTACCTGTTGACACAGGAGAGCATTGTCTCATTCACAAGCAGCGCCCCTGTTACTTCGCCAGCCAATGTCGCTGTTGGAAATCTGGATGGCACAGGCAATCTGGAGTTGATCGTTTCGTATATGAGCGGTGATGGTTCCACCAATACCGTTAATGTTTACACGTTTGATGTGTTAATGAATCCTACACTTAATGGTTCAAACAGCTATCCTCTCGGATCCACTGTTTCGGCATTGAATTCTGGCGGAGGAGCTATTGAGGATATCGTTCTTGGTTATACCGACAGTATTGATTCTATCGTGAAATCTGTGGATATTAATTTTACGCAGGTAGTCGCACCCGTGACAGTCTTTGCGAATGGCGGTTCGGCTCCGGCTCTTTCAGCGATGGATATTAATAGTGATGGCACGCTGGATCTTCTTGCAGGCATGGGCGATCAGCCGGCCAATCCGGCGACTTTAAAAATTTACCCGAGCGGCGCCTCTCCGGTGGATATTACCGCGTTCGAGAGTTCATTGCGTGGAGTAAATGCTGACTTTGGCGTTATAATGAGATGAGGGGGGTTGGTAGAATGGCGACAATGCGCATTGTAGGTATGCTGATAGGCTTTTGCCTTCTGGCTTTCGTTGTCTCCGCGTCGGCTGCTGACGCTCCCCATGTCGGTAATCTTGTGGGATGTACAAGCTGTCATACTACTCATAACGCTGCCGGCCCGAGTCTGACAACTGTAGCCGGGAACGCAAACCTCTGCATGAGCTGTCACTTTAGCGGTGGTATTGCAGGGGAAAAGCCTTTTTTAACGAGCATGCAGCCGGACGGCGCCTTCAAGACATCTCATAGCTGGAGCGGAATCATGCCGAACTCAATAAATGATCAGGGCGCCAATAATTCCTATGGTCTGCGCACTGCCGATCAGGTGGTAAACGCGGCCCTTAAGGCTCAGTTAGACAAATATGGCACTTGCTCAAATGGCGTGGATGGTTCGAAGAAGACATGTGTGAGTGTCGGTTCATGTTCCAAATCTACTTATTTAACTGAAGCTACTTGCACTGCTAACGGAACGTGTTCCCTGACTATTAATAAAACTCAGGCGACTTGCGCGGCCGCTGGAGGCGTATGGACGCCGTATACATGGACGCCGCATACCCCCGGCACCTGGACGGCAGCGGTTGTCTGTTCTACATGCCACGCGGTTATGGCCCAAACGATTACTCCATGGGACCCTGGGGCGACGCCAGAGGTCACTGGTACGGCCACCGGCGGGTCAACTACCTCGCTTATAGACGGTCCTAAGACGTGGACGGAAAACCAGTGGGCAGGCTATTATGTTAGGACGCCTAACACCGTTAGCGGCAAAATACGGGTCATTGGGAGCAACACGGCAAACACCCTTTACCTGACTACCGGTGTGACTTTCGCCCCTGCAATAGTGCCGGGAGCTACCTATGGCATTCAGGCATCGGGAAAGCACTTTATGAGAATGATCAATGATCTGAACCCCATTATTACAGATCAGCGACGCAAATTTCTGATGTTAAGACATATAACGGCTCTAAGAAAAGCCACCCGGTAGTGAAGAACATCTCCAGCGATCCCGCTGACCCTTCGCTTTTTGTAGGCGTTGCGCCCTATGAGCCGGATTGCAAAGGAGCGGCTTGCGCACAGACAGGCGCGCCGAGATACCATCTCAATAGTGGAACAGATACGAATTCCACGAACAATATAGTATTCGATTCAAGCGGCAAGATGAGATGTCTTTCGTGTCATGGAATGCATTATACCGATTCTAATTCATCTACTGAGGACAAACCTTAATATGAAATATCATCAGACAATAAACTTGAGGATACTTTGGATTGCAGGAATCATCATGTTATTGGCTACCACGGCGGCAGCTTCGTCGTCTGGCGGAGACGGTAATCTGCTTCGCCGTTCTCCGGGAGATATCTGCGAAGGCTGCCACAGAACGAACAATAATACCCCATCTCCCGGCGAAACAGGATATGATCAGACCAACTGGGACAATGCGCTGAAGATGCACAGCGCTGAAATCGCGGGCAGCTGCTCTGATGGCACATATAAGACAAAAACAGCATGCGAGGCCAACGCAGGCGTATGGACACCTGAAAAGTGGGGGGCCGGTGGATGGGGCGTTAACGGAGGTCAATACGGTGAATTTACCTGTGCAACATGTCATACGTCTCATGACACAACAAATATATATCTTATAAAGCCCATTATAACAGCGCCGAGCGGAAACCTGCCGGGTGATGCTGTTG
>JACRPZ010000039.1 GCA_016222905.1 Nitrospirota bacterium | reverse complement strand
CCATTATTACAGATCAGCGACGCAAATTTCTGATGTTAAGACATATAACGGCTCTAAGAAAAGCCACCCGGTAGTGAAGAACATCTCCAGCGATCCCGCTGACCCTTCGCTTTTTGTAGGCGTTGCGCCCTATGAGCCGGAGTGCAAAGGAGCGGCTTGCGCACAGACAGGCGCGCCGAGATACCATCTCAATAGTGGAACAGATACGAATTCCACGAACAATATCGTATTCGATTCAAGCGGCAAGATGAGATGTCTTTCATGTCATGGGATGCATTATACCGATTCCGGAGATGGTAAACTGCTTCGCCGTTCTCCTGGAGATATCTGCGAAGGCTGCCACAGAACGAGCAATAATACCCCATCTCCCGGCGAAACAGGATATGACCAGACCAACTGGGACAATGCGCTGAAGACGCACAGCGGTGGATGGGGCGTTAACGGAGGTCAATACGGTGAATTTACCTGTGCAACATGTCATACGTCTCATGACACAACAAATATATATCTTATAAAGCCCATTATAACAGCGCCGAGCGGAAACCTGCCGGGTGATGCTGTTGACTTCAGGAATCTCAGCGGCGTTTCGAATGCAATGGGTGATGATTCAGAAAATCATACGTCTTCAACAAGGATATGCGAGGTTTGTCATACAGTCACATCTTATCACAGATACAATACAACAGCCCAGTCGAATAAAAATCATAATAATGCGGCAAATTGCACTACCTGCCATTCACACAAGGACGGTTTCATGCCATTCGGAGGCGCATGCAATACATGCCATGGAGCGTCGGGAGATACAGGAGCGCCATTAATTACTGGCGATCTTGTTCAGCCCCCGGATGCAACGGGGTCAGTCACTGCAGGTAAACATCAAAAGCATGTTGTAGATAAAGATTATCCATGTAATTATTGTCATACCGGTTACAGCATGCCTGATAGCACTAACCATCGTATAGATATCGGGTTTTATCTCTTCGGCGGCGCTTATCAGGGAGGAACATATAACGGCCAATCAACGGCAACTTACAACAGCAGCGAGCAAAACACGACCGTTTCAAATTCAGGAAGCAAAACCTGCAGCAACGTTTACTGTCACGGCAAGCTCCCGGACGGCACGATATGGGGCGGAGGGAAGAATACCAGCCCGCAGTGGGACGGATCAGTGACATGTACCTCATGCCATGATACCGGCGGCTCTCTGAGCGACCTGAGCGGCAAGCACCGTAAGCACACCAATGAATCGACGTATGCATATACCTGTGAAAAATGCCATTACGAAACCGCATCAGGCAGTTCATCAATAAAGAATGAGACCTACCATGTCAACAATACAAAAGACCTCATCTTTTCAAAAGGCGGTTCATTCGACAGCGGGACTAAATCGTGCACAAGCACATACTGCCACAGCAACGCAAGAGGCGGAGCGCCGAATGTCCAGCCTCAGTGGACTTCAGCAAATGCAATGCAGTGCGATTCATGCCACAACGGAAGGACAGGCATTGAGACGCTGGAGATGAGGTCAAACGGGCATGACCGTCTGGTTAGCAGCGATTGGGTGAGGCATTATCCGTGCTATTACTGCCACGATGCGACAGTGAATACCTCAAACGGAATAAAGGATTACAGCAAGCATGTAGATGAAAATAAAGACGTTGTGATTAATTCAAATTGGTACATTTCAGGCAATCCTGTACCTTCTTATAATTCCAATACGAAAGTCTGCAGCAATATATACTGTCACAGCGACGGGACCACAGTAAACCCCGAGGTCAGGCCTTTTGCATGGACAGATGGCCGTACAAAGTGTAATACCTGCCACGGACACCCGACAGGCACTTGCGGTACTTGCCATAATGATGGAAGGACAGGATGGTCTGCGGGGCAGGAATGGAAGTCAGCCATGCCCATGTATACCAACACTGGGCCAGGCACAGAAAGGGCCAACACTCATGCACGGCACATGCTTACGGATTTTACCTGTGATAACTGCCATGACAATACAATTACCAACCAGAGTTGTAACACCACGGGGTGCCACACCGGCTCAGGGACCATGGACGAGATTAATCATATCAACCCCGCTTATCATGTTAACAAGACTAAGGATGTCGCCTTCAAAAACGGCGGCACATATAATCAGGTAACTAAGACATGTTCCAACACAGCCTGCCACACCGGGGCTGATCCACAGTGGGGCGACTCAGTGAATAATACCGTTATTTGCCTGTCATGTCATGGCACAAGCAACACCGACGTGGATGATTTTGCCAAATTTAATGGAACAAGAGCAAAGATAAATTTGACCGAATGGGAAACCACTGGTCATGGACGTCCGACATCTGCGGGCAATTATCCATCAGGTAATCCTCCGGCAAACTTCCCTGGAAATCCCTGCTGGTACTGCCATGATAATAATATTCTCCATAATGATTCATCAAACCCGTTCCGGTTAAAACAGCACCAGCAATTCAACAGCCGCTTTGAAAAAGAATGTGTCTACTGTCATATGCAGGGACTGGACAGCGAGTGCATGAACTGTCATAACGCATCTAACTCCCTCGCCCCCCAGCTTACGGCTATTACAAATCCGCCGTTTTCACAGGATCACAGCGGATATACAAACGGTCTAACATCCTGCGTAACTTCCTGCCACGCCACAGATGCGCAGAGGCACAACACCGGAGCCGGCTTGTGGACTGCCGGACAGAAGGTGGACATAAGAAACCAGTATTTGATGATGGGCGTATGTCTTCAATGCCATGATGACGACAGCAATGGTAAATGCAACCAATGTCATACGGGAGAGCAATACAAACTTGGTTATGACCCCGGCACTGGCTTTATCAAGGCAAATGTTTCAAAGGCAACGTCAGTACATTTCGGTTACAAGCATTATGCGGCATACCAGAATAACGGCGTATGGAAGGGCGGAAAATTCTGCTGGGACTGCCACGATCCGCACGGCGATTCGAATATTTACATGATACAGAACAAGGTTGCGACAGAGACAGACGGCACTTATGGAATTCCGGCAACGCGGCGTGATGTTTCGTTCACGAGAAAGCAGAGCGGTCTTGATTATGCAAAGACATCTGCTCCGTACAACGGCATCTGTAATGTATGCCATACAGAGACAGGGCAGCATTACCGCTTTGATTACGGAGACGGACACAATGCAGGCAGAATCTGCACAACGTGTCATGAACACAGATTCAGCGACAGCCACGCATCAGGAAAGGAATGCAATACCTGTCACCTAAATAAGCCGATTCCAAGACACACGGGTTTTGGATTACCGAGAGATTGTACAAAATGCCATAACGGGACGATTAACAGCAGAATGGACATCATGGGACAGTTCAGGGCTAACTCGCACCATGTGCAGGCGGACAAAGTTACAAATAAACATTGCTACTCCTGCCATTGGGAGGCCACTGTCGTAGGACTCATCAATACGGATTACCATTCGGGATACAACTACAAGACTCACACATCTGTAAAAAATGCCGCAGTTGATCTTGTAATCTGGGGACCTGGGACAAGGCCTGAAGAATATAATGCCGGCACAACTGCAGTGACTTTCACCGCCAATAAGATCGGCACTGCCGACGAGAGGACTGAGGTATCGAAAGCGACCCAGCATTGCCTCGGTTGTCACAGCGACCAGAACAGAGAGACGCAGCCGTTTAACATTGCAGACCCTGACAACGGCGACTGCAAGACCCCGGCGCAGTATGCGTGGGACAGGACGAGCATTGGAGCCCGTTATTCACAGACAGGTACGGCTACATGGGGCAAATATACTTCAATAACAAATGCGGCAAAGAAAGATATATCAAAGGCATTCTCAGCGCACGGCAATGCAACGGCAAATGCAGGCGGGTGGGACGCGGCAACAGGTCTGGACGGAACCATAACCAACACCAGAAACGGAGGCCAGAACATTCAATGTTTTGACTGTCACAGCTCTCACGGTTCAAAGGCTGCCGGAGTGACATCAAGTTACAAGACATTCAACGGCACTTATAACGGGGCTAATCTGAAAGAGACGCAGGCGGGCAAGGGCGGCTATGGCATGACATACAAGGCAGCGGCAAATACAACGGGTGTTAACCCGTATAACGCGGGGGCGGGCCAATGCTTTGACTGTCATGAAACAGCAACTTCCGGCACAAAGCCGTGGGGCTACAATTCCACATACGGCGCGACAGCGGCGATAATGGGATACAAGGATACATCGCGTTTCGGACAGGGTACAAAGGGTTCCACTGCAAGATATTCCTACAGGGCAAGCAAAGCGACAATAGTAGGCGGACACTTTAAGGCGTCTTCCAGCCTGAAAGGACTTGACGGGACACCCGGCACAGATGACGAAGCGATGGGCACGATCAATGGATTATGTACCCCGTGCCATGACCCTCACGGAGTAAGTCCGACCCTCGGAGATAACCAGCAGTATGCTTTGCCATTGCTTAAAGGCACGTGGCTGACATCGCCTTACAAGGAAGATGCTACGCCTATGGACAAGGACGGATACAGCGGCAAGAGCGGATTTTACAATTACAGAAACTATTGGGACGGATCATATGTTCGTCCGTATCCGCAGAAGGCCAATCCGCAGCCGAACAATGCGTGGAAGACAGACCGGAATACTTTTAATACAGTGGACTTAAGCAACAAGGCCAATGTCCCCGACAGCACATACGGAAGGATAAATGAAGATGACACAAAGTTTGCGGGATTATGTTTAATGTGTCATCCGAAGAACAGGTTGACTGACGGCACGAACAAGAATTCGGCATTCAAGACTATGGACAGAATACACGAGACAGTCAAAGGTTGGGGTACCAACGGGGAGCATACATATCCATGCTCAAAATGCCACCAGCCGCATAATTCAGGACTGCCGAGACTGATGCAGACGAACTGTCTGGACTATAAGCACAGAGGGAGGGTGGCATCCGGAGGTCTTCCATACGCATATGATGCTCCATCAACATGGTATTATTTGAACCAATACGGCAGGTTCCCGTACGGCTGGTGGGATGACGGATTCGGCACATACAGTACGGCGATATGTCACGGCGCTGCTACCGCCAACGGCTCAGCCAACTGGCCGGATAACCAGAAGTGGAATAGCGTGACTGAATGGTAAAAACAGGAATCAATGAAATGAAAGACAAAGTCATGTATAAGATTGAAATATTAAAATTCAAGATATTATTGCTATTCTTTTTAGCTTTTGCTTTATCGTTCACACAATTTGCGTACGCCACCGGTGGCGATGTAATCTGGCAGTACGGCGATGCGCAGACCGGCAAGCAGGAGGCGTCAGCAATGGTTATTGATTCATCCGGCAGCGTGATAATAACAGGCGCATCAGATCAATCCGGCTCGGATGATTACTACACGACCAAATACAAGTCCGACGGCACAGGAATTTTGTGGAGCAGGACATATGACAAAACAGGAGGAGACGATCATGCGGTTGCCATTGCCCTTACCCTGGATTCAAGCAATAATGTAATAGTTACAGGTTATGCCTGGAATGGCACAAATTACGATATTCACACAATCAAGTACGACTCATCTGCCGGCGCAGTTTTGTGGCAGCACACCTATAACTCAACAGTCAACGGCAATGATTATGGGGTCTCTGTCGCGGTAGACAGCCTTAACAACATTTACATTGGCGGCAGCATTCAGGCCGCTAACGCAAAAGACGACTACATCATACTTAAATACGGGCCCGACGGTCCCAACCCTGACGGGACGCCGATATGGCAGAAGACATTCAACGGCAGTGCGGACGGCCATGACAGGGCCGCATCAATCATAGCGGGAGTTGATGGTATCGCCGTAACAGGTGAATCCCAGAACGGCACCCCTGATTTTGACATGCTCACAGTTAAATATAATTTCAGCGGTGATTTAATCTGGGAAAAGAGAAAGTCAGTCTCAGGTGACGACAGGGGCGACACAGTGCGCATGGATTCATCAGGCAACGTTGTGGTTGCCGGAGTCACGTTCAACGGAGCAAACAAAGACATCTACCTTGTAAAATACAGCAGCGCCGCAGGCGCAATACTCTGGGAGCAGACCTACAACGGCGGATATGCGGACGAACCGGCGGACATGCTCATTGACTCCGCAGGAGACGTATACTTCACAGGCTATACATTCACTGCGGGCGGAACGAATGATTTTTATACCGCAAGGCATAACGGTAGCACGGGCGCAAATCAATGGAACCATACATACAACTCTTCAGGCAGCAACAGCGACAGGGCTGTGGGAATTGCGGTGGATAATTCCGGAGACGTCTTCGTAACCGGCGACACATATAATGAAGCAGGAAACAACTATGACTATCTGACCATCAAATATACAAAGACAGACGGGGACCTTCTCTGGCAGAAAACTTATAACGGCAGTGCTGACAAAGACGACAGGCCGGCAGGTATCGGCATAACATCGTCAGGCGAAGTGATAGTTGCTGGCTGGACAGACATGTGGACGTCCGGATCATCGGACCATGACTACCATGCAATAAAATATGACGCCGGACTCTTGAATCCGCCGACGGCGCTTAATGCGGAGACAGCGTCGGTAACACAGATAAATCTCTCGTGGGCGGACAACTCTTCCTCGGAAGACGGGTTCAGGATCGAGCGGAAGATAGGAGACCTCGGCGTGTATGCACAAATTACTACTGTTAGCGCTAACGTTACAGCGTACAACGATACAGGACTCACTTCCAACACAAAATACTTTTACAGGGTGAGGGCCTACAACGCATCTCAGGGCGACTCGCATTACAGCAATGAAGATTACGCTGTGACAACCGTGGTTACCTACACTTCACCGGCATGGGCTTATATATACAACGGGGGTGATAACGGGGATGATTATGTGACGGCCATGGCTGCAGGGCCGGACAACAATCCTGTAGCCACGGGCTTCAGCTATTCCACAGCAGGCCAGTTTGATTATTACACGGTAAAAATAAACGGACAGACTGGGGTGGACATATGGGGCGCCAGATATGACAGCGATCAAAACGATATGGATGTTGCGGAGACCGTAGTGGCGGATGGCAATAATGGCATTTTGGTGTCAGGGTATTCTTACATGTTTGGAGGAGGCGCCGGAAACACTAATGATATCTACACTCTAAGGTATCCTTCCACAGGAGCTCCTGAAGACTGGACAGACAAGTACAACGGGCCGGCCGGGGATGACGACCGGTCAAGCGTAGTGGACGTATCGAGCGACGGCAATAATAACTATGTAGTAGTTGGTTACGGAAAGAACGCGAGCTGGAATGATGACATATATGTTGTAAAGTATCTCAATAACGGTACGCGCTCCTGGGCCGCAATGCCGTATGACGGAGGCGGTAATGATTATCCTTCAGCAGTGGCCTTTGACTCATCGGGAAATATATTTGTGACGGGATATACAAAAGTCGGTCTGTACTATAACTATTTCACAAGGAAGTATAACGGCAGCACAGGCGCGGTCATCTGGACAGACGTCTTTAACGGGGCAGGCACAGGCGATGACTTTACGCGTTCGCTTGCAGTAGATTCATCAGGGAATCTTTACGTTACAGGTTCCTCGGTAACTGCAGGCGGCAACGAAGACTTCTACACTATCAAGTACAACGGCGCAACCGGGGCGAGGATATGGGAGCGCAGTTATAACGGAGCTGCAGATGGTATTGATGAGGCAATGATCGTGAAAGTTGACTCAGTAACCGCTGAAGTAGTTGTTGCAGGAACAGCGCTTAGCTCATCGGGCAATAATGACTTTCACGTTATCAGGTATGACACAGGCGGAAATGAATTATGGCAAAGGACATTAGACAGGCCCTCAAGCGATGACTTTGTGGCAGCAGCGGCAATGGATCGCTCAGGCAATATTCATATAGCTGGTTATACAAATGGCGGGAGCAACACAGATGTGCTTTCAGTATGGTATAACGCAGAAGGGGACTTCAGCGGAGGTATGATCTATAACGGAGCAGCAAACGGCAATGATGAGGCATCCTCGATTACAGTCAATTACATGGGGGAGGCATTCATAGGAGGACATACAACCAATGCAAGCGGCAATGCTGATTATATAGTTCTTAAAGTGAGCGGATATCAGCTGCAGCCTCCGGTGCCGCTTAACGCAGAGCCTTCATACACGACAGTAGGGCTTACATGGTCAGACAACTCAGGGGTTGAAGACGGCTATTATGTAGAGAGAAGGGTCGGGGCCTGTGATTCAGTAAATCCGTGGGTGCTGATAAACACCGCAGCCGCAAATGCCACGTCATATTCCGATACGCTTCTCAATATAGGGAGCCAGTATTGTTACAGGGTGCAGGCGTTCATGAATAACGGGGAGTCGTCAGTGTGGACAGAGAAGCTCACGACCACACTGACCCCTTCAGCACCAGGCGGTCTTTCTGCAACGGCTGCAAACACGACGCAGGTCAATCTTTCATGGACTGATAACACCAGCGCAGAGGACGGCTTCAGGATAGAGAGGTGCAGCGGGGCAGGGTGCAGTGATTTTACAGAACTGACAACAGTAGCAGCAAACACCACCACATATCAGGACATTTCGGTATGCAAGGCAACTGCATACAGTTACCGGATAGTAGCATACAAGACCGCACAGTGGGAAAGCGCATACAGCGGTACAGCGTCCGCAACAACGGCAAATCCGTCGGCGCCCGGAAGTTTTACTGCAACGAGGAATTCAGAGGTGCAGATCAACCTTTCATGGACTGACACGATATCCGATGAGATGGGTTTCAAGGTAGACAGGTGTACAGGTGCCGGATGTTCCGACTTTGCGGAAATAACATCGCTTGCGGCAGGAATAACAACATATAATAACACCGGCCTTGCATCATCAACGACTTACACATATCGTGTGAGGGCGTACAAGACAGCAACCTGTTCATGGGAGACCACGAGCGGGACAGGAGCGGCAACGACAAGCATATCAGCGCCATCAGGCCTGACATCGAGCTCTCCAAACACAACACAGATCAATTTAAACTGGACGGACAACACAGCAAGTGAGACGGGGTTTAAGATAGAAAGATGCACAGGAGCGGGATGCAGCGACTTTGCTGAGATAACAACAGTTGCCGCAGGCATAGTGACATATCAGGACACATCAGTGTGCAGCGCTACGAATTACCAGTACCGTGTAAGGGCGTACAAGACAGGTGAATGGGATTCAGGCTACAGCGGCACAGTATCAAGAACAACAGCAGCGCCTTCAGCGCCCGGCAGCCTTGCGACATCGGGTGCAACAGAGGTGAAGATAACGCTTACATGGACAGATCCCACTTCAGACGAGACCGGCTTCAGAATAGAAAGATGCACGGGAGCAGGATGCAGTGATTTTACAGAGATAGCAACTGCTGCATCAAACACAACCACGTATAACGACATAGGGCTTACTCCCTCAACGACATATAACTATCGTGTGCGCGCTTACAAGAGCGCGACATGCAATGGCGGATGGACCACCGGATATAGTGGGACAGCGACAGGAACTACGACAACTGTTTCGCCTCCAAGCGGATTGACTGCAACGCCTGCAAATACAACACAGATAAATCTTGGATGGACTGACAATACTGGCTCGGAAACAGGCTTTAAGGTGGAGCGCTGTACAGGCGTGGGATGCAGCGACTTTGCAGAACTGGCAAGACCCGTGCGCAACAGCATTACATATTCAGATACATCCGCATGCAATACAATGGATTACAGATACCGCGTCAAGGCGGTCAACGAAGGGCTTTCAGGCGGTGGAGGCGGATGCTGGACAAGGCGTGTGCCGCTTGCGATAACGAACTTCCAGGCTGACTTTCAGACAAAGGTGACTGTTGCATACGATGCGGACATGCAGGCTGATTTTGACGATATACGGTTTTACGATACTACGGCATTTGCAGAACTTCCATATTGGATAGAAAGCAAGACAGATGGCGTATCTGCAACGGTCTGGGTCAAGACAGGGGCGAACAATACGGTTTACATGTATTACGGCAACGCGAGCGCTACGGGCATAAGTGACGGGGCGCTTGTATTTGAGTTCTTTGATAACTTCCCCGGAACGACTATTAACACAGCCAAATGGACGGAGATTGACCCGAATAACTCCATAGCCCAGAATAACGGCCTTATACTAAATGATGTTAGCGACGCCTGGGACAAGGCCCTCATTTCAAACCAGACGATCACAAGGGCTGCCAACAAGATGATATATTCAAAGGTCACTATTGCAGTCGACACAGCCGGGGCTAATCACTTCATGATGGGATGGGAACTAAATCAGTCCGCAAATGCAAGTTATACGCAGCTTGTGCATGGATTATACTGGAGCGATTATAGTCTGACTGCCTATGAAAAGGGGAATAACACGACCGGTACCGGGACATATGCTGCAAGCACAACTTATGAAGTGAAGATAGAGCTTAAAGCCACAGGCGCCAAATACTATATCAAAGGCGGCGCATACGGAAGTTGGACTTTGATAAAAGACACATCAACCTATAGTGACGCAACCATGCGTGTTGCCTTTACACAATATTCCCATCAGGCAATTGTACAATTCATCACCGTGCAGAAATACACTGCCACAGAGCCATCGGCATCCGCAGGAGCTGAAGAAACATCAGCCTGCTACACATATGACATTACATGGGAGACACAGCCGAGCAATGAAGCCCCTGTTACGACTCCCGGGATAACGGCCCCTGTGCTTTCAACTACAGTGGGAGATACATTTGTAAATCTCTCATGGACAGACACGGCAACGGATGAGACAGGCTTTGTAATTGAAAGATGCACAGGCTCCGGCTGCAGCGACTTTACAGCGCTGACATCGCCGGGCGCCGGAGTGACAACATACAGTAATACGGGACTTACACTGGGAGAGACCTACAGCTACCGCATAAAGGAGTACAAGACAGCTACATGCAGTTGGGAAACGGAATACAGCAATGTAAGTACCGAGACGACCCTTATTGTGCCTCCATCCGGGCTTGCGGCAACAGCAGCGAACACCACACGGATAGACCTCTCATGGACGGACAATAGCGGTTCAGAGACAGGGTTCAAGATAGAGAGGTGTGCTGGAGCAGGGTGCAGCGACTTTGCACAGATAAATACAGTCGGGGCAAATGTAGTGACGTACCAGGACGCAACTGTGTGCAATGCAACAAGTTACAGTTACAGGGTGAGGGCTTATAAGACCGGTGAATGGGACTCAAATTACAGCGGCACAGCAACGGCGGTGACCCCCACTCCGCTTGCGTCTGTGCTTACGGCAACGAGAATTTCTGAAGTTCAGATCAACCTTTCATGGACAGACACAACATCTGATGAGACCGGCTTCAGGATCGAGAGGTGTACAGGTTCAGGATGCAGTAACTTTACGATCCTGACAACTGCAGCGGCTAATGCAACGACATACAATAATACCGGCCTTACACCGGAAACGACTTACACATATCGGGTGAGGGCGTACAAATCGGCAACATGCTTCTGGGATGATGCAAGCAACGCAAGCAATACTCCATCTGTAACTACAAGCATTACAGCGCCCTCGGGGTTTACTGCTACAACGGTAAGTACCACGCAGATCAATCTTGCATGGACAGATAATACAGTGAGCGAGACAGGCTTCAAGATTGAGAGATGTGCAGGCGAGGGATGCAGCGACTTTGCACAGATAAATACTGTAGGGGCAAACGTGGTAGCGTATCAGGACACATCTGTATGCAATACGATAAGTTACAACTATAGGGTGAGGGCGTACAAGACATCGCCAGCCTGGGATTCAGGTTACAGCAGCACCTCATCTGCGGCAACAGCAGCCATTGCCCCACCAGGCAGCTTCTCGGCAACAGCAGCCACTGATACAAGCGCAACCTTGACATGGACGGATAACACTACCGATGAGACCGGTTTCAGGATCGAGAGGTGCGAGGGCGCGGGGTGTATCAACTTTACTGAAATCACCACTGCAGCCGCAAACGCAATCTCCTACATCAATACCGGCCTGACGCCGTCTGTAAACTATTGCTATCGTGTAAGGGCGTACAAGACAGCGTCATGCGGATGGACTACCGATTACAGCAGCGTCTCTTGTGACCTGACCTTCTCGGCAAAGCCTACAAGCCTGACAGCCACGGCGCTTAATTCCATGAAGATAAAGCTTGACTGGGTTGACAACTCAGCTGATGAAGACGGTTTTGAAGTGGAAGTTAAGATATGGAACGGCACGTTTGTAAAGATAGCAACGCTTGCTCCCAATGTAATTACCTTTACCGACACCCTGTCCATAGAGCCGGATAAAGCCTATACATACAGGGTCAGGGCCTTCAGGGGTCAGGATAAAACACCGTACAGCAATGAGGCGTCAGTTACAACTCCTGCATATCAGACGGGAGACAAAACGTGCGAAGAGTAGGTTGCGAATCAGGAATCTGGAATTACAAATTATCTGATTCTAAAGAAATGATATTAGGATGAAAAAGACGATCCTGTTTTTGTTTGTTTTGTCAGTATGTTTTGCTTCCATAAGTACCGCTGAAGAAGTAAGACAGGGTCGAATTACAGGGAATATGATGATTAAAGGCGGCGGTCCGATGTCGGACGGAGCGGTTTTCATATATGATGCAAAAGGCCCATTGCCTTTGCCTGACAAATATATCAGGGTTCCGGACCACATAGCCGAGATTGATGACGACGGTAAATTTTCAGTTGAGATCGCTCCGGGTACATATTATTTTGGAGGAATAAAGAAAATATCAGGAAAAGGCCCCGGCCCTCCAAAAGAGGGAGATTATTTCTTTATCATTCAGGAAGCAGCCGGGATGCCCAGGGCATATGTGGTCAACGAAAATGAAACATTGGATATAGGCACTGTTTCAGAGGCAGTTTTATATAAGGGGATCACTGACAGCGAAGGTGTTACTTCAATTGAGGGAGTTATATTAAACGGGAAGGGCGCCCCGACCGAAGGTATGGTTGTATTTGCGAATTTAAGGCTGGCAAATGAAGGGGAAGTATCTTTTGTATCCAACTGGACCGGGAAAGACGGGAAATATTTCCTGAGGGTTCATAAGGGAGGGACATATACCCTGAACGCTGTTGACTCCCTGGGAATATACGTCCCGGAATCGACGGAACGTGTTGCTGTCAAAACAGGGGAGATCCTCAGGGGAATAAACATGAAAGTCGTAAAACAGGGGATAGAGTGATTGCGGTCCATGAATTGATGCTACTGCTTTACCCTGATTGTATTGTATAAGAAGAAGTATCAGGGTGCAGTTTGAAATAGATTCTTGAAAGGAGGTTGGAAGATGAAGAAAAAATATGTTCCGCCAAAGATCACCGGCAGCGCAGTTGTACATCCGTGCTGAGTAGAAAACTTGGGAAAACTTTGGGATGCAGTATTTTCAATGGGTTAAACAACACTCTGGATTTCCGCCTGCCGATAGGCAGGTTTTCACCAACAGTAGGTACTTAAGCACGGGTATGACGACTTTTTCAAGAGGCTGTTATTAAATTGCAGATTCACGTAATAGTTTTTTTGCTAGTAATCTTTTTTTCGGCCATATCTTCATATTCCGCTGTTATTGAAGGGGTTGTGCTTTCTGAAGAGGGTCCGCTTAAAGACTCAAAGGTGCAATTTTATAGCAGGTTTCAGGATATTAAAAAAGGAATTCCAGCTTATGTTTCGGCCCCAGGCAAAAAAGAAGGATTCTTCAAAATAGAGTTGCCGTCAGGAATATATTATTTAATTGCGTCAGGACAGGATGATGAGAAAAAATATTTTTCCTATCACGGAGCCAATCCGGTCAAGGTTGAAGACAAAAACCTATGGGTTCCATTTATGGCTCTTCCTGAAACAGCAGTGAATGTAAAGGAATCTTCTTCTGCAAAACTTTCAGGTAAAGTCTTCTTCAAGGGCGCTCCTGTCAAAGGCGCGCAGGTTTCAATCTATCCCGTTCCCGCTTTAACTATTAACTCCGAATTACAAACTCCAAACTCTATTTTTAGGGGCATGGGTTTCCTTACGAGCGCGACCGATGATAACGGGATCTTCAGCATGAGCATTGAGCCCGGAGAATATGTTGTTATCGCGCGCAAGAGAAACAGAAACAATGGCATGACCCCTCTGGAAAAGGGCGACCTCTTCTGTTATCTTGCAGGCAATCCGGTTACTATTGCGGACTCAAAAGAAACACAGGTGGAGATTCCATGTTATCCCAAAGACGACCTTAAGGCATTTCTTAATGAGGAAGCCTATCCTGCGCTTCTGGTGAAAAAATCAGACGCAGACAGCATGAGGTTCAGGGAGAATAAACTCTCTGAGGCGCTGGATGTCTTCAGGATAAGCGGAAGGGCAGCGGATTTGAATGGCGACCCTGTTAAAGACCTCTATGTCATGGCTTACAAGGGAAATCTCTCGGATATGTTTCAGATGCATTACGTTAGGACCATGCCGGATTATATGGTCAGAGCCGATGAGAAAGGGTATTACTCCATTAACGCAGCAGAAGGCGCATATTACCTGCTGGCCCGGCAGCTCGTCGGGGAAGCCCCTGTCAAAGGCGAGTACTACGGGCTTTATGAAGCTAACGCAAATCACGCGGTAATAATGAATGAGAAACAACATGATGCTGTAAATATTTCTGTAAGCAGGGTGATGGGGGAGAGTATAAAGAAGTCAGAAATAAGAGATAAGAAGTTAAAAGAAAAGAAGGTTAGTAATCATGAATACAAAGGGGATGTAGTTATCGGCATAAATACCGTATGGGAGCGGGACATATTAATCTCCGGGATCGTTCATGTAGCCCGAGGAGTAACGCTAACCATTGCTCCGGGGACAACGGTCAGATTTAAGAAAATTGACAGGACAGGGGACGGAGTTGGAGACGCCATGATAAAGGTAAGCGGCAGGCTTGAGGCTCAGGGCTCTGCAAAAAGACCCATCAGGTTTACTTCCGCTGAGACAATGCCGGATAAAGCGGACTGGTCTTACGTACTGTTTTTTGTGTCAGGCGATGAGAGTATTATAAGACACTGCATGTTCGAATATGCCTTTACCGGCGTTCAGGTTCATTTCTCAAAAGCGGTAATTAAAGACTCTGTCTTTCGAAATAATTATGAAGGCATAAGGTTCGGCAGGGCTGAGCTTAGCATTGATCATAATGACATTTTTTATAACACTTACGGCATCAGACATACAAGGATTGAAGAGCCTGTCGAGATCACATACAACAACATCAGAAATAACGATGTCGGCATTTTCCTTGTGCCGTCGAATCAGAATATAGTCGGTTTTTCGAACACATTCGACAAGAAAGACGCCCTTCCGCTCAAACAATTTATTGTCTCTTACAACAATATTTCGTATAATACTGAATATAATTACAGGCTGGGTGAGAGACAGGGATATGATATATTGCTAAGTGACAACTGGTGGGGAAGCGACAGAGACGAGGATATCAAGAATGCCATATTCGATGAAAACACAGACGTTTCATTAGGCGGCGCAATCTACAAACCATTTTATAGTACCCCGGTTAAAAACGCAGGGGCCGGAAAAGGGAGGCAGCATGATTAGAAAAATTATATTTCTGTCATTTCTCATTGCAGTGTTATCAGCAACTGCGATCCATGCGGAAATTGAGACCGGCTGGATATCAGGTCAGATAATGATCAAGGATAACGTGCCGTTATCCAATGCCATGATAGTCTTCTTTGATGCTAAATCCGGGCCTCCTCCGTCTACCGATAAATACTTCAGGGTCCCGGACGGAATTGACGAAGTTAATTCTGAAGGCAGGTTTCGTGTATCGCTTCCTGCCGGTAAGTATTACATCGGAGCTATTAAAAGGGTATCTGCCGAAAAAGCAGGGCCGCCGCTGGATGGCGATTATTTCTTTATCAGTGAAGATAAGGCAGGTAATCCGATGCAGCACGTTATTGAGAATGGCAAGGAAGTGAAGCTTGGTACTCTCGGAGAAGCGGTCCCGTATAAACGTTCACTCCCAGAGGGAGTCACAGGAATATCAGGCACCATCCTTGATATGGCTGGCAAACCTGTTGAGGGGGCGATATTATTTGCATACTATACCGAGACAATGACCGGAATCCCGACCTTTACTTCTGTTAAAACCGGAAAGGACGGCAAATATATTATCACCGTAGACAAAGGAGGTCAGTATTATTTAAGAGTGAGAGACGTGTACGGAGGCGGCCCGCCTATCCCAGGGTCGATCATGGGAGGCTACGGAGAAGAAAAGCCTACTGCCGCAACCGCTAAGACAGGCGAGATTACAAAGGGCGTAGACATAAAGGTGATAAGGCATCTTGATATGGGTCCCAAGCATCAGCCGGGAGCAGGAACAGACGAGAATATCCGGGAAGAGCAAATGAAAAAGATTAAACAGGAGATGGAGAAGAAGATTGAAAATAAGAAATAATAAATCATCAAGCCTGCCGTTGATTCTGCGGCAGGACGCGGAAGGAGGTTCGGTTTGAAGAAGATAAAATATGTTCCTCCCAGAATAATCGGGAGCGCCGCTGTTCATCCCTGCTGATATGAATGAGATATGACGGATCGGAGCTTATTGTCAGGCGGTGAAAGTTTATTTTAAGCTTTCACCGCCCGGCTGTTTTATTTCCTTTTTTGCAATTGTTGCCTTAAAATATAGTATATGAAATTTTTGGAAACGACTCTCCTGTTTCTCATCTTTTTTGTTTTATTTCCTTTTCCCGCTTTAGGAAGAACCATCATAATAGACACTGTTTGGAAAGGCGAAATAACTCTTTCAGAAGACATCGTTGTGCCTGAAGGCGTTACACTCACCATTCTATCCGGCACAATGGTAAAGATCATTCCTTCCGATAGGACAAAGAGCGAGGCGGAATACCTTTCATTCATGACCGAGATGACAATCCGGGGCAGGCTTGAGATCAAGGGAACCAGGAAAGCGCCTGTAGTATTTCAAGTGAAAAATGGTATGTCTGACAGATGGGCTGGAATAATTATTGACGGAGGGAAGGCATATATAAAAGCGTGCAGGATAGATGATGCGGAAACAGGCCTTCTTATAATGAACGGTTCTCTTGAATTAACGGACTCTATTCTTGAGAATAACCGGTACGGCCTTGTTGCGCATGGGCAGCAGACTTTTGTGAACGTGAAGAATACACAGGCCGTAAAAAATGATTACGGCGTTTTTTCATTTGCAGGCGCACGGGTTAATTTCAGGGACAGCGTCGTTGAACATAACATGAAAAAGGATTTGTACTTGCTTGAAGAAACAAAAAATCTTGTTATGAAACCTGATACTGATAGATCCGGCAGTAAGAGTTTGATTGCAAAACATGCTGGTTCGTGTAACAAGAAGGATTTTAATTTCATGAGGGAGTATAAAATTCAGGATAAAGAAATAAGCAAAGAATACGGCGATGAAGTTTTGCTCGGAGATACAGTCTGGCGTGGAAGGATAGTGATTAACGGGCTGATTAGAGTGCCTGAAAATTCCAGATTGATAATTGCCTCCGGCACGGTTGTTGAATTTAAGATGAAAGATACAAACGATGACGGTATCGGAGAGAACGGAATCCTGATGCAAGGCGTTCTAATTGCGAAAGGCACGAAAGAGGAGCCTATCATCTTTAGATCTGCAGAAAGACAAAAAAGAACCGGAGACTGGGATTCTATCAACATCATGAACAGCGACGGAGCGCAGAATCTTGTGGAGTTTTGTCAGATAGAGGACGCATACAGAGGGCTGCATTTTCACTTCTCAAACGTGATGGTGAATGAATCCGTTCTGAGGAATAATTATATCGGCATACAGTTTCAGGAATCAGCCGTTGAAATAAGAGGAAGCCATATCTACGGCAACAAAAACGGAATCAAAGGCAGGGATTCAGAGGTAAACTTTACCGGCAATTATGTCTCCGACAACATCAACGGCGTGAATTTTTTCCGTGCGAATCTGAATGCAAAGAACAATACGGTTTTAAACAACATGAATGAGGGATTTAAGATCAGGGAAGGCATAACCACTGCGGAGGAAAATTTTGTCGGATGCAACAGATTCGGACTGATGGTAAACGATGCGTTTCACGGCAGGTTCAACAGTAATGCCATTGTGAATAACTATGAATCAGGCCTGTCGCTCAAGGGAGTTGACAACCTCGATATCAGCGGGAATTTTATTCAGGGCAACGGATTTAACGGCATCAATCTGCACAATGCCGGAGCAGTGATTAAAGATAATTTAATTTCTGAAAACGGCGAAAGGGGCATCGGCATACAATCGTTTACTGGAACGATAACAGGAAACAACATTGCCGGAAACGGTCTTCATGCAGTTGAGAACGAAAGCGGCAGCGACGTTTTCGCACCATCGAACTGGTGGGGAATCAAAGATGTGGCCTCAGTAATTTACGATAAAGAGGATGAATCTAAAAGAGGCAAGGTCTTTCATTCTCCTGAAAATGAAATTTCTTCAATATTTACATGGCCGGTAAAAAATATTTATACGGATGTTGTTTGGCACACAGGCATTCATTTAAAAAATCCTGTGACTGTTTCCGGTTCAACCCTTGAAATCGCTCCCGGCGCTAAGGTTATATTTTTAAAAGGGGGAGGGTTGAAGATTTCAGGCGGAAAGATTCTTGCGGTCGGAACAAGTGAAAAAAGGATAGTATTTACTGCATCTGAAAAAAACGAAGACAATCTGTGGGACGAAATACTTATTGAGCATGCGGACGGAAGCGAGTTCTCATATTGCGATTTTGGATATGCGACATGGGCGATTCACAGCCACTTTACCAATCTGAAAATCTCAAACAGCCGTTTCATACACAACGAGGGCGGCATAAGATTCAGAAGCGGGCCTGTTGAAATCAACCGTTCATTATTTAAAGAAAATAAAGTCGGAATCAGGTCATACTTCGGAAATGCATTGATAGAGGAAAATGTTATATTAAATAACGAGGTCGGCATATTTGTGAGAGAAAAAGGGAGCGGCCTGACCATTAAGAGGAACAATATTTATTCAAACATGACCTACAATGTAAAGGCCGGCGATTTCAATACGGAAGATATAGACGCAAAAGAAAACTGGTGGGGAAACAGCGAGCCTGGCGAGACGATATTTGACGGCAACGATGAGCCGGGGATAGGCAAGGTTATTTACGAGCCGTATTTAAGAGAGCCTGTGAAATTGGATGGGGAGAAACAACACACCCCTTAATCCTCCGGTACGAGTCGATTCCGACCTCTTATAAGAGCGGAGGGGCATTAATCTTGGATGAAAACTTTACTTAATAACATTCTGAAGATTACCGTTAACATATTTATAGCCGTTCAGATATTGGTAAATCTTGAAGCCTTTGCGGTTGAACCTGCGGTTTTCAAAGGACGTATACTGGATGTGGAAGGAAAAGCCGTAAAAGGAGCGGAGGTATTTATATACAGCGCTGCGGATACAAAAAGGCCTGCTGACTTCATATCAGCGCTCACTGATAGCGAGGGGCGTTTCAACATGACAATTCCGACAGGGAAATATTGGGCTATAGCGCGGTTGAGAAAGGGCGCAAAATACGGGCCGCTTTCCGCAGGCGACAAACATTCCGGCGAGCCGGCTGAGATAGAGCTTAAGGATGACAGGGAGTTTACAATGGATTTTACCGTTACCGATATCATGGAGGCAGCGCACCTTTTCAGAAAAACAAGAGAGAATTATATGAAGGTGTCAGGGCGTATTGTTGATAAGCAGGGCACGCCAGTGAAGATGTTTTATATGCTTGCAATGAAGAATAAAGAGGGAAACACCCCCCTAACCACTCTTAATATAGAGGAAGAAGGTTCCACATTAGGAAATAGATTTCCGGATTTTATATCTGCATGGACGGATGAGGAAGGACGTTACGCGCTTTATCTGCCGAAGGGTAAATACTACATCGGATATTCAGACAAGTTTCCTTCAGCGCAATATCATGCTTACAATGATCTGGCTATTGATTCAGAGAAAGAGAATTTTGATATCGTGATTGATAACTTTTCAGTCATACCCGTGCTTAAGGCCCCTACTGTTGGCGAAGGCGGGTATCCAGAAATAAATTGAGAACCAGCTTCTTGATACGAGTCTTCGCTGAAAGTCGCTTCGCCACGTTCCTACGGGAATGACCATAAAACAAGGAAGCATAATATGAAGAAAATATTTTTTAGTTTATTGGTATCGTTCCTGCTTTTTACCGCACAGGCTAATGCCTGTGTGGGCAAGATTCTCACCATAGGCGTTCTTAATTCCGCTAATGAGAGCGTGCTTGCCGAGCTGGTTTCAGCGCTCATTAATGAAAGGACCGGAACCACCGTTAACATCAAGGTCTACAACAGTTCAAAAGAAATTTATGAGGACGTAACGAAAGGTGAGATCGGCATAGTCATTGAAAATACTGAACGTGCAGTAAAGATGCTGAATGCACCGAATAATGGGGACAAGGCAAAGGCACACGACCTCGTCAAGGAAGAATTCAGGAACAGGATGAACCTTATATGGCTAAAGCCCTTTGGAACACTGTCAGGCGATGACGGATCTGGCTCATATTATTATGCTCCGGTAATGAGCGAGGACGTCCTTATTTATTTCCCGGCCTTGCCCAAGCTGATCAACAAACTTTCGGACATCGCAAACGACAGATTTTTTCATGAGGCGCTCAACTCAGTCAAATCCGGTGAAAAAGCGAAAAAAGCTGCAAAGGATTTCCTTAAGAAAAAGAAGCTGATATGAAACGCGGTTTGTTGTGGATTTACGATTATCTTTTATCAAGAAGCTTGATGATGATCCTTCTGCCTCTTCTTTGTCTGATGCTGATGACTACGACTTTTACTGAGGAGGCAGGAGCCGTCCTATGGAATATCATCAGGGCGCTACTGGCTTTGATGGTGATAAATCTTGCCCTTTGCACCCTGAGAAGGATAAAGACCCTCTCAGCTCCGGCACTTATCATGCATATTGGTGTGTTCGCTTCTTTTATCGGCGGGGGGATCAGCGCTTTCGGATTTGTCGCCACTGTAAATGTCTATGAAGGAGACTCAACAGAGAACGTTTATAGGTGGGACCTGAAAAGAGACGTTCCTCTTGGTGTGGAAATTAACGTGAAGAAACTGAACGAAGAATATTATCCGGTGCCTTTAAAAATAGGCGTTCTTAGAGACGGTGAGAAGATTAGGCTTTTTACACTGAAGACCGGCGAAAAATTTGCGCTTGAGAATTACCTGATTCAGGTAGATTCACTTGATATAAAATCGCAAAGCATGAAACTTAGTATTTTTAATGGAGACAATTATATAGGATATACTGATACCACTGGGGTGATACAGATGTCTGAACATTTTCCATATGAGTTCAAACTTGTGTCATACATGGATCCGGTTATAAAAAAAACATGGGTGGATCTGGTTCTTTCAAAAGGTGGAAAAATAGTTGCGGAGGGAAGAACCGAAGTGAACAGCCCGTTGGAATGGCAGGGACTGAAATTCTACCACACTGCAACAAGCAGGGATTTGTACGGGAACCCGTTTATCGGCATTCAGATAACCAGGGATCCCGGAACGCCGGTAACCTATTTTGGATTCTGCTTAGTCGGAATCGGGGGAACGATATATTTTTTCAGAAAAATACGTACTTGACGGGAGAGGAAATACAAAATGAAATTTATTAAACGGTTGCCCATCATATTAATTATAATTTCTTTATCCTGTCAGCAGTCTCCTTCTTTAACTAAAGACGAAAAGGTTTACAGGATAGGTTACATGATCTGCAACAGCGAGGAAGAGACGCTTTACAGGTTCAGGCCGCTGACAGCTTATTTAGGTAAAAAACTTGGAGTAAAGACCGAGGCATTGGCGATAGATACTACCAGCTTTACCAGCGAGGTCGAAAAGCTGGATTTTACGCACACCAATTCTCTGCTTTACATAATTTTGAACAGATATCACGGGGTAAGGGCGTTGACAGCGGATAAGCAGGGGGGGCTCGGCGCAAGATCAAGCGGAGCTATCGTCACAAGGAAGGACAGCGGTATCAATACGGTCAAAGATCTGAAGGGAAAGAGTATGGTCTTCGGCCCGATGCTCGCGCCGACAGGATATTTGCAGCAGTACGACCTTATGCTCAAAGATGGAATTGATCCGGAAGATGATCTTTCATCTTATACCATACCGACCGGAACGTATAAACACGAGAAGATCATTTACAGCGTTCTTTACGGCAAGTATGACGCAGGCGCTTTTCAGATGCTTGATTTTGAGAGGATGATAGAAGAAGGCAAGATCAATCGCGAAGACTTCAGGATTGTTGCAGAAGGAGATCCTATCCCTTATTGCACTTTCGGCACAGCGCAGAAGACGAACGAATTGCTTGCCAATGCACTGAAGAAGGCCCTGATGGAATTGAAGAATGAGGACACGGTTGAGATAGACGGTGAGGTCGTGAAAGTTCTCAAAAGGGCGAGGCTTGACGGGTTCGAAGGCATGAAGGACGAGGATTATAACATCGTCAGGGACATAGCAAAACGTACTAACATGCCGCCGTATCAGAAGTATTAAAAATAAACGCATGCAATAGAATGCGCCGGAACGGACTTTATCATGGATAAGCTGGACAAATTATCTTTAATCTTTATCCTTATATTTATCGCCGCCATTGCGGTTGTCAGCGCTGAACACCGCAGTGTGCCAGGGAATAATATTAATCGTTCATTAATTAATGCAAGAAACACGGCTGAGGCGACTGAAATTTCAGACGATCAGACCAAAATACTCAAGAGTATGATAGAGGCGGACAATCTCCTGAAGGCAGAAACTCTTCTGAACGAGCTTCTAAAGAAATATCCTTACGATGGGGAACTTTATATGCTGATGGGTGATGTTATGATGAGGAGGCAGGATACGATACATGCGCTTTATCTTTATAAAGAAGCGGTGGACCTGAATCCAGATTACCTCGATAAGAAGACACCTGTATTTCAGGGTTACAAAATAAAGATCGCGATTGAAGAAGCGAAGTTGAAGATAAATGACATGCTGTCAAAAAGACCGGATGATCAGGAACTGAAGGCGGCAAAAAAAAATATGTATTACCTCTTAAAGAAGATGGCGGGGGCTTGTGGGTAAAGCAAAATTCATAATAACCGGCAGCATGCTCGGCATAGGAGCGGTTCTGCTTTCTTACTTCGGCAACCCGCCGAACACCGGTATATGTGTCTCATGCTTCATGAGAAATATAGCCGGGGCCGTCGGACTTCACGATGATATAAGGATGCAGTACATCAGGCCGGAAATAATCGCATTTGTGCTGGGTTCATTTTTCACTTCTCTTTTCACAAAAGAATTTAAAGTGACTTCCGGCAGTTCCCCGCTTCTAAGATTTTTTATCGGGGTCTTTCTGATTATAGGCTGCTCGGTATTCATCGGCTGTCCGATAAAATTAATATTGCGAATATCTGCCGGAGATTTTTCAGCCCTAACCGGTGTTATAGGTCTTGCAGCTGGTGTGTGGACAGGTTTGCAGTTTCTTGAACGAGGTTTCAGGCTCGGAAGGCCGTCAGATGCGCAGCGTGCAAACGGTTTTATCATTCCAGTTCTAATGTTTGTACTTTTTGTCCTGCTTATATTTAAGGCCCCGTTCATAAATACAAGCACAAAGGGTTCTGCTGCGCTTCATGCGCCGGTATGGATGTCATTATTATTCGGCCTGCTTATAGGAGCATTCGCTCAAATATCAGGCTTTTGCGTTACAGGCGGACTGGCAAGATTGTTATTGTGGGGGCCGAAAGAAGTTTACAACTGCCCTAAATCATCGGGGCTTTTGGTGGCTATAGGAGCATTCTTCCTGACTGCGCTGTTTGCGAATTTACTTACCGGTCAATTCTCTTTTAATGCTGCTGTAATGGCGGGTTCATCTGAAAATTATTTATGGGATGCTCTCGGCATGGGGCTTGTCGGCTTCGGCTCTGTTCTTATTAAGGGATGCCCGCTAAGACAGTTAGTACTCTCCGGACAGGGCGACACCGATGCAGGTGCAGCGGTTATGGGTATGCTTGTCGGCGGAGCGCTTGTGCAGAATTGGGGAATCGCGGCGACCTCTACTGCGGTTCCATTCTGGGGGAAGATCACGGTTTTAGCCGGGTTTATTTTCCTGTTTGCTGCTGGGCTGCTTTATCGTGAAAGAGATAAAGGCCTTGCGCCTGAATATCAGACGGGATTGGATTGATCTCAGTACTTAATAAAATCGATTAACATGATAAATCAAAAAAAAGATGATGAGTGCCGGATTCATGGAACGCCTTCCCGCTCAGCAAACAGGATGCTGCTGTTCATGGTATTTGCGTCTTTTGCGCTGATAGTCTGGCATGTCTGGGTCTACGGCCCAACCGGTCAGGCCGTAAGTCCCGATCTCCTAAAAGAACCATTCCCCATTATCCTTGGAAGTGAAATCTGGGACATGGTATTCAGCGGGCATGGAATGCTGGAGGAGTTGAAAGATGTGTTCCCGTATTTTCTTATCGGGGTGTTTCTGGCCGGATTTATCCGCACTTACAAGCTCGCGATCAAACTTCAAAGGACCCTCAACAGGTATGGTTTTTCCAGTATTTTTCTGGCAGCGTTCATAGGTATATTTACTCCCTTGTGCGCATGCGGTACTTTGACAACAGCGATCAGTCTGCTGTTTGCGGGTCTGCCGTTAGCGCCTGTAATGGCTCTTCTTGTCACTTCCCCTTTGATGAGCCCGTCAACTTATCTGCTCTCCCTTAATGACCTGGGCACTGAATGGACTGTAATAAGGACGGTCGCAGCATTCCTGTTAGGTATCTTTGCCGGAGTGCTTACCCACCTCATCAGGAATAAAGGCTTTCAGACAGAGAGCATTTTCATAGAAGGGTCTGTGCCGAGAGGAGATTTTCATGATGAGCATTACCCTGACGAACGCCTCAGGTGCGGCTGCAAGGAGAAGTTCGGCAACAGGATAGCAGCCAAAACCGGCAATATGTTCATCATCTTCCTGGCAAAGTCATCAGAGATGCTCTGGCTTGTGGGGAAATATGTTCTCATAGGGGTCGCCACAGGAAGCATTGTTCAGAGATACATGCCGTATGAGTGGATATATAAACTTTTCGGTCAGGAAAATAGTCTCAGCGTCGTTTGGGTCACACTTGGCTCTGTCCCTTTGTTCCTGCACCAGATCAGTGCGTCAAGTATTCTCTCCCATATCAAAAGCACGCTTGACGGCACCATGAACGGCGGAGCAGGACTGGCGTTTCTTATTGGCGGCCCGGTGACGGCACTTCCTACCATGTTAATGTTCTGGTCGATTTTCAAGAAGAGGGTGTTCTTTTTGTACATGTTCATATGTATTGCCGGCACGATCATGCTCGCCTATGGGTTTCAGCACTTCGTGTTCACCCCGTATGTAGACATGGGCAATCCTGTTCTACAGGGTGTCAGGTCAATCTCCGGAGGTAATTCAGCAGTTATTACCAAAGCTCATAATGACAGGAATGTAAGAATTGTTATGGACCCCGGTGGAAAAGGAATTATTGCTACTTATACTAATCCTGTCGAAGGGCAAGGCGGCATTCTCTTTGATTCAGGAAGTGAGAGGTTTCTGAACAGTTCAGCAGACAAATATGATAACAACAGGTATATAAGAAATGTCGCTGTATGGCTGGAAGAGAACAATGTGTCGGAGAGCAGGAAAAACATTTTAATATACAAGGCATCCGGCGGACAGGGCACTGACGTAAATGTTTTCAGTTTTCTTACCGGTGAGAGCCTTGAGAATAAAGACAGTTTTACAGTAAAGTTAACAGACGGGAAAGAAAATCCAGAAGTCACAGATTCACTGCTTGAGGGATACAGTCAGGTATGGGTTCTTTTTGGGGGAACAGGCTCAGAAAATAATTTTTCTGATGCTGAACTGGAGACGATTACAAGATTTTCAAATGATGGGAAGAGCATATTGATTGTGGCAGGGAAACATCAGGATGGAATAAATGATCTGACTGCTGTCAACAGTCTGGCTTCCAGGTTTGGGGTTACATTCGGGGGTACAGTCAATAATAGCGACGAACTTCAAGTATCTGCATCATTCCATCTCTTTAACAGGGTTTCAGATATTCTTGAAGAATTTTTCAGAAAGATAAAGTAGCTTCCTGATAGTGCCATTCAGGAACTGTTGGCATATAAATTTTACAAAAACAAATCACTTGGAGGCAATTATGAAGAACAAGGCATTGATCTTGGATATTAATCAGCTCAAGAAGTTTGATGACGCAAAGCGTCACATGGAAACAATATGGTCGGACAAACACGCAAAGATTAACCTTATTTGCATGAAACCCGGACAGGAGATTACAACCCATACTCATCACGATAACCATCTCTGGATAGTTATGGAGGGTCAGGGTGAATTCACGATAGCAGGAGAGAAGCAGGTGATCGGAAACGGTAAGATCGTTGTCGTTCAGCCCCTTGTTGATCATGCTATACGCAATTCGTCAAATGAAAACCTTGTCATTGCGTCTTTTACAGCAGTGGGAGACTGATGAAGATATTCAGGAATCCTGACGTCATGTGGAGGGAAGAGGACGAATACAAATCGCGGGCTTATGAAGGACTGGAAAAAGGAGAAGATGTCGAAAAGATCGGCACATCTGTTTTATACCTTAACGGGATGATGCTGTCGCTTAATATACTCGGAACCGAGATATGGAAAAGATGCGAAGGCAGTATGCTTGACGAAATAGTTTCCGAACTTGCCGGGATATTCGATGTCGAGCCAATAGTTCTGAAGAAAGATGCAGAGGCGTTTATCGCCGAGCTGAAGGAAAAGGGATATGTCAGATATGGATGACTTTCTTCCTGGCGCGCCGCTGACGATCAACTGGGCGGTTACGAATAAATGCAATTTTAAATGCAGCCACTGCTACAGCCGGAATGACCCTTCTGATGAACTCGATATAAACGTGCTTTTCAAATGCATTGAGGGAGTAGCAAAGGCAGGCGTGCTTTCAATCAACTTCGGCGGCGGAGAACCTCTGTTAAGAAAAGACCTGATGGAGATAGCGAAGTTTTCTTCACAAAACAGCATGAGGGTTTCCATGAACAGTAATGGATTTTTAATTGATAGCGGGAAGGCCGCGGAGCTTAAAGACAGCGGATTTTCAAAAGTCGGAATCAGTATTGACAGCCATATGCCTGACAAACATGACAATTTTCGTGGTATTAAAGGCAGTTACGAAAGAGCCGTTAAAGCTATTTCTTGCCTTAGTGAAGCCGGTATTGAGACTTCTATATCAACGGTCATTTGCAAGATTAATCACAATGATGTCGACGCATTAATTGAATTTGCAATTAAGAATAAAGTAAAGAATCTTAATTTCCATAACTTCAAATGCTCGGGACTCGGTTATTCCAATAAAGACAAATTGGACTTGACCGCTGAGGAATGGAGAGACTTTTATCTTCATGCCCTAAAGGCGAAGCACAAAACAGAAGACATTGACATCTCTCTTGATGATCCTGTTATTGCTTTGTTGGGGGCGAATAAAAACGATTCGATGGTAAAGGGAAGCATCTGCGGGAAGCTTTCATTGAATATCAAATCAAACGGCGATATAACTCCCTGCGGATTTATTCCTATGGTGATAGGCAGCATTATAAAAGACGACCTGAAAGACCTCTGGATTAATTCTCCTGTACTGGAGAGGATGAGAAAGAAAACTCCCAAAGGCAAGTGCGTCACATGCGATCATTATACAGAATGCTTGGGCGGCTGCACCGCGCGCGCCATAGCACTCACCGGCGATATGAACAACCCTGACCCGCACTGCTGGCGTCATGAGTCCTGATAATTTGATAGATCCATTCATCGTCTACTGGGATATAAATTCATCCCGGCATAGTGATGATGTCATTTTCAATATTTGCGATGAGCTGATAAAGCGCAAAATATTTGTCCTTAATCTCAGGGACCTTTCAAACCCTGTAAGCGCAACTGTATGCGGCATTCTCGACAAATTGGCCGGATCGAATATTAAGATCAGGTTGACAGTAAATCATGACTCGCTTGAAAAGCCGATGATAAGGAATTTGCTTGAGCGCAGAATATCGCTTTTCACTGAGACGGATTCCGTAGAGAAGTTTCTATCCGTACCGGGTAACATCATTGGCAATGTTTCCTTCTCGTTAAATAAAAAAAACTTCCATGAAATCCCTGCTGTTATTTCATTTTGTATTAAGAACCGGATAAAGGAGCTTGAGTTTCCGATTCAGAGGGCTGAAGAAGGAGAAATATTTTATCCTGCTCATAGTGAAGTCGATCAGCTTGCACACGCTTTAAAAGAGATACCATTGGAACTGTTGAAGCTGACGGTGCACGACCCGTTTTTATGGAAGGTCTTTTTCACAAGAGAGCATCTTGAAGGCATGGGCTGTAACGGAGCCAACACGATGATTTATATTGCTGATAACCTGGACGTCACACCATGCCCGCTACTGCCTGTTACGCTCGGCAATCTTTGCTCCGAAGCATTGAAAGAAATATTCTCCTCAGTCAAAAGACGGCAAATAAGAAAAGAGCTTATTGCTCCGCCTTACGAATGCAGGGAATGCGCCATAGTTGATAATTGTAAAGGCGGCTGCAGAGGCAGGGCTTATATTTTACTGGAAACATTTGACAGGAAAGACCCGGCATGCTGCTTTTATTGTTAAATCCGTCCCTCATTTGTTGTGCCCATTTTGTTCCCGCGCCATTTACATTCAGCCTGATTTCACCTGACCCCATCTGATTAATTACCCCCCCTCCTTGAGAGCAAAGAATTATCTCATGCTTTCAAGAGGATTTCATGCTATACTAAAAATTATTTTTCGGACTCAAAATCAGGTGAGTGCAAGCTCGTGTGGGTTCGACTCCCACCGCCGGCACCATTAGATAAAAAGGGGCATCTAAACGGCCTTCTTGACAAATTACAGCTCTATGTTTAGAATCACTAACTACAACTAAAAATAACACAAAAGAGATTATTCAAAAGGAGAAAAGATTATGAATCCAGATGATGTGATGTACCACAAAGAGCATACTTGGGCAAGGGTATCGGGGAAGAAGGCGACTGTCGGAATAACAGGCTACGCGCAGGAATCTCTCGGTGATATTGTTTACATTGATGAGCCTGAGACAGGGACTAATGTGGATGCGGGAACTGAACTGACCCAGATAGAATCTACAAAGGCAACCTCGGCGGTCATATCTCCTGTAAGCGGTACAGTGACCGCATTTAACGAAGAGCTATCGGATTCGCCTGAAATAATCAATGAGGACCCTTACGGCAAGGGATGGATAGTAAAGATAGACATAACTGATGAGTCCCAGCTAAAAGACCTGATGGACTCAACGGAATATGAGAAGTATCTTGAAGAAGAGGTGAAACTGAAATAATGAAGATAACGATCCTTGGAGCAGGCCCCGGCGGTTATGTATGTGCTATCAGAGCGGCGCAGTCAGGCGCGGAAGTTACAGTCATTGAAGCAGGCGAAGTGGGAGGCACATGCCTTAACTGGGGATGCATCCCGACCAAGACCCTTATAGCTTCAGCCGATGCTCTCCATAAGACGAGGAACGCGGAGGATTTCGGGCTTGAGCTGAATGGGACTGTTCTTCCCAATATCCAGAAGATAATGGAGAGGAAGAGAAAGGTCGTTGATGTTCAGGTCAAAGGCATCCGCGGGCTCTTTAAGTCATGGGGAATAAAGCTTCTTGAGGGCAGGGGGGTCATAGTTGATCCTAAAAAGATAAAAGTTACTCTTAAGGACGGTTCAACAGAAGAAGTAGAAACAGATAAGATTATTATTGCCACCGGTTCAAGCCCCGCGCAGATACCCGTATTTCCTTTTGACGGAACAAGGATACTCTCCAGCGACCACGCGATAAATCTCGATATCATTCCAAAGAGCCTTCTTATAGTAGGCGCGGGAGTAATCGGTTGTGAGTTCGCATTCATTTATAAAGAATTCGGTTCCGAGATAACAATGGTCGAAATGATGCCGCGCGCCGTCTCAACAGAGGATGAAGAGATATCAGCGCTTCTTGAAAGAGAGTTAAAGAAGAAGAAGATAAAACTGATAACCAATACCGGCGTTCAGAAGGTTGATGTCAAAGCGGACGGAGTGACCGCAACACTTTCAGACGGAAAGACCATTGAGGCTGAAAAAGTTCTCGTATCAATAGGCAGAGCTGTAAACAGCAAGAACATCGGCCTTGAGAATATAGGCGTTAACATAGGCAAAAGAGGCGAGATTATTGTTGACAACAAAATGCAGACTAATGTTGAAGGAGTTTACGCCATAGGAGATGTTATCGGCGGGATCATGCTTGCTCATCTTGCGTCAAAGCAGGGACTAATAGCAGCGGAAAACGCCACAGGCGGAGACGCGAAAATAAATTATGATGTGATATCGGCCGCGATATTCACAAGCCCTGAGATAGCATCTGTCGGACTGAGAGAGCATCAGGTTAAAGAAAAAGGCATTAAATACAAAGTCGGCAGATTCCAGTTCCGCGCGCTCGGCAAGGCTCACGCAATGGGCGAGATATCCGGTATGTTCAAGATAATCTCCGAAGAAGGAACCGATAAAATCCTCGGCGCTCACATAATAGGGCCGCATGCCTCGGATTTAATTCATGAGATTGCAGTTGCAATGGACGGCGGCTTGACTGTCAAAGACATTGCGTATACGATACACGCGCATCCGACGCTTGCTGAAGGTGTTATGGAAGCCGCTGAAGATGTGCATGATATGGCGGTTCACTGTCCGAAGAAGTAGGTTTAGTAAAGGAGGTAAAACGAAATGGCTGGAACGGTAAAAACAGAAGTGTTGGATCAATTCGATACATTGCCTCCAAAGGCTAAAAAAGAAGTTGCAGACTTTATAGCATTTCTCAGAAGCCGCTACAAGGCTGAAACCATAAGTAAGAAAGAAAAAGTTTTAAAACTTAAAAATGAGGCATTTGTTGGAATGTGGAAAGAGAGAAAGGATATGCAGGACAGCGCCTTATGGGTGCGAAAAGCGCGTAAGGGCGAATGGGCTGATTGAGCATGAGGCCGATTATTGTTGACACGGATATACTAATTGATGTAGGCCGCAATGTAGTTAAGGCTGTTTCCTTCCTGAACAAAATAGAGAAAGAATTTACTCCCATAATCAGTGTTGTCACTCAAATGGAATTAATAGTCGGTTGCAGGAATAAGAAGGAATTGAGCGCACTGGATAAATTTGTCGGCAGATTCGATGTTGAAAGCATGGACGAATCAATTACCGGTAAAGGGGTGGCACTGCTTCATAAATACCGCCTGAGTCATGGCCTGCTGATTGCTGATGCCTTAATAGCAGCGACCGCCATTATCAAAGGGGCATCTTTAGCAACAAAAAATCGGAGTGACTATCGGTTTATTGATGAGTTAAAGATGGTTTCTTATGAGTAGGCAGACAAAAGATGGAAATCAGAAAATGGGGAAATTCAAAAGGAAATATAAGAAACTGACTTTTCAAGAAGTGACCTCAGTCAGTTGTTCCTTGAAAAGAGGATAATATGAAACAAAGAAAAGGCCCTGAGTTCATCCGCTTCTTGCGACCAATTCTTGGAGTGCTGAGTGAGTCTGGCGGTTCTGGAACAGCCTCAGAAATTGTTGATCGTTCTATCGAGATAGCAGGAATTTCAGAGTCAGAGCAGGAGGCAGTGAACAAGAATGGGTATTCTAGAATTAAGAACCAAGTTCACTGGGCGCGTCAGTATTTAGTATGGGCTGACTACATCGATTCATCAAAAAGGGGCGTCTGGAGCCTTACAGAGAGGGAACGCGCTTTAGATGTTAACAAACTAAATTCACTCGAATTATTTAAAAACGTTCAAAAGGAACGATTTCAAGCAAAGCCTTCAGAAAAACAAAAAGTTCCCTTGGCAGACGAACCTGTTCCCGAGGACACAGAAATTAAGGATCATAGAACTCACCTGATTGAATTGATCAGGTCTTTATCACCGGAGGGATTTGAGCGTTTAAGTCAGCGTCTGTTGCGTGAGTCAGGCTTCCAACATGTAACCGTCACCGGAAGATCAGGAGACGGCGGCATAGATGGAATCGGGACGCTACAAATAAATCCTTTTGTAAGTTTCAATGTTCTTTTTCAGTGCAAGCGCTATCAGGGGACAGTGACTCCTTCACAAGTTCGTGATTTTCGTGGGGCAATGATGGGGCGGGCTGATAAAGGAATCATCATAACCACTGGAACGTTTACGCTTGAGGCAAAAAAAGAGGCACGGCGTGACGGAGTTCCACCAATTGAACTTGTAGACGGAGACGTTCTTCTAGACATGTTTGAACGTCTTGAATTAGGTCTTATACAAAAGCGGACTTATGATGTTGATGAGAAGTTCTTCGATGACTACAAAAGATGATCAGCCAAATTAACGTTTGATTCTCAACCTTGCTCAAAACTTTCACATATCACTACCTGCCTGAAAACAACCGCTTTGAAGTATAATGTTTATATCCTATTAAACATTAAAGAAAGGACTAAAGCCATGCGGGATTTATTTGACAAGACAGAGATAAAAAACATGACCTTAAAAAACCGTTTTGTGCGTTCGGCTACATGGGAGGGGATGGCAGGTGAAGACGGCTCATGCACCCCGAAACTGACTGACTTGATGATACAGCTTGCAAAGGGCGGGGTGGGATTGATCATATCAGGACATACTTATGTACTGCCTGTTGGACAGGCAGGTCCGCATCAATTGAGTATTTACAAAGACGAATTTGTAGCAGGTCTTCGAGAAATGACTGATGCTGTTCACAGGGAAGACGGCAGGATCGTTGTACAGCTTGCGCATGCAGGGTGTCAGGCTGACGCTGGCTTAATAGGTATGGAGCCTGTGGGCCCTTCTGTTTTACATACTGACGGAAAGCCTGTATGCAGGGAAATGACTATTGAAGAAATTGCAGGAACTGTCAGAGCATTCAGTGATGCCGCAGGCAGGGCAAAGAAAGCGGGCTTTGACGGGGTGCAGATACATGCTGCACACGGGTATCTCTTGAGCCAGTTCCTATCCCCGTTTTTCAACAAAAGAAGCGATTCATATGGTGGAAGTCTTGAGAACCGCGCCCGTTTCCTTCTCGATTCATACAGGGCGATAAGGAACGCAGTCGGCAATGACTACCCTGTGCTTATCAAGATAAATTCCGAAGATTTTCTGGAGAACGGGTTTACAACGGAAGAGATGATCGAAGTTGCAGTTATACTTGAAATAGAAGGGATTAACGCTATCGAGATGAGCGGCGGCACAGGGCGGTCTGACAAGAAATTTATACCTGTGAGGACCGTCTTGTGTGATTCTGAAGACAAAGAAGGTTTTTACCGTGAAGCTGCGAGGCGCTATAAAGAAAAGATCAATGTCCCGTTAATGCTTGTAGGAGGCATACGGTCTTTTGAAGTTGCCGAAAAACTGGTGAAAGATGGCGTAACCGACTACATCTCAATGAGCCGTCCTCTCATAAGGGAACCGGGTTTGATCAACCGCTGGAGATCAGGCGATCATGGCAAGTCAGCATGCAAGTCGGATAACGCGTGCTTTATACCGGCAATTAAGGGAAAAGGTATTTATTGCGTGACAAGGGAGAAAGAGAAGGCTGCCAGATAATGGCTGAGGGAACAGCCAAATGACTATGGCGCAGCCAGCAGATCAAAAAGTCTCTTTTTTCTACAGGCCTATTGTCCTCCTGCTTGCTATAGCAGGTCTGGTCTTGCTTATTTATTCCAACACGTTTAACTCTCCGTTTCAATTAGACGACACAGGCAGCATTATTGATAATTCCGCCATTAGAGACCTTCACAATTTTACTTCTCTTTCTCACTTTGAACGCGTTGAAATCCATGAAAACCTCCGCCCACTGTTAAAGACAAGATACATAGGATATCTGAGCTTTGCCCTAAACTATGCAGTTCATGGCCTCGACGTCCGAGGGTATCATATGGTGAATATTCTGATTCATATAGTAAATTCACTGCTTTTGTACTTGTTGCTGCAACTAACCTTTCGATTACCCCGTTTTTCTGGCAAAAACAAAGGCACTTTTGCTTTCTTCCCTGCCCACTCTCGCAGTTTTATTGCAATATTCACCACTTTCTTGTTTGCGGTCCACCCGATACAGACTCAGGCAGTGACCTACATCGTCCAGAGATTCACCTCTCTTGCATCACTGTTTTATCTGCTGTCGATTGTGACTTACATACGATTCAGGCTTGCCGGGCTTCAATCTGTAAGCAACACTGCAAGTTCTTTTGGAAGCTATGTTTTCTATCTGATTTCATTGGTATCGGCGATTATTGCAATGAAGACGAAGGAGTTTGCGCTCCTGCTGCCGCTAATGATTGCTTTATATGAATTTTCGTTTCTTGAAGGCGGGATGAAAAAGAGAATCCTGCAAATTGTTCCTTACGCTTTAATTATGAGTATTGTTTCTTTAAGCCTGATAAGTGCGTCAGCGGCCAAGATATCTGGAGCGCAAAACAGCATATCCAGAATTGATTACCTGCTAACCCAGTTCAGGGTGATCACAACCTACTTGAGACTGTTGATACTTCCCATTAACCAGAATCTTGATTATGACTTCCTTATCTATAGGTCACTCTTTACGCCTGAAGTGCTGCTTTCTTTTTTGTTATTGATCTCAATTTTCGCCATGGGGATGTGGTTGTACCGGAATTCTCGCAGTCGGGATTGTAAAACCAGCTACTGGTTCCGGCTTACCTCATTTGGAATATTCTGGTTTTTTATGACCGCATCGCCTGAATCGGGCATCATACCTATAAAAGACATAATCTTTGAACACCGAATGTATCTTCCTTCAATAGGACTGTTCCTGACAGTAACGACATCCATCGATTTTTTTATGTCGCGTTGGAGCAACAAGTTTGTTCATGCACGAAAAGCTGCAGTGTTCATAATGGTCCTCATAGTTCTTATCTTGTCAGTTACAACTTACGAACGAAATTCTGTGTGGGAGGACAGTGTGAGGTTATGGGAGGATGTAGTACAAAAAAGTCCAAACAAGCCGCGTCCTTATTATAATCTTGGACTTGCTTATTCAGAGCAAGGGCGTACTGACAATGCTATCGATGCGTATAAAACGGCAATAAGACTGGACCCTGCATTTTCAGCTGATGTGTATAATAACCTTGGCGTTGCTCTTATGGCCCTGGGACGAGTTGATGAAGCTATTCTCCGGTATATAACAGCGGTGGATATCAACCCGCTTGACAGTGATGTTCATTTTAATCTTGCCAATGCGTATATGGCTCAGGGGCGTGTTGATGAAGCTATTTCTGAATATAAATCATCGGCAAAACTTAACCCTGGCGATCCAAAAGTTCATTTTTACCTTGCAGCTTTGTATTCTAAAATAAGTTTGTATAGTGATGCCGTCAGCGAATATTTATTAGTCATAAGTCTTCGTCCTGATGATGTGGTGACTCGTAATAATATGGGAAATGCCTATAAAAAGCTGGGGCGCACGGAAGAAGCACTCAATGCATATCAATCGGCGCTCAGAATTAAGCCTGAGTTTGCAGAGGCGCATTATAACCTGGGGAATACGTATGCTGATCTGGGGCGCATAGAAGAGGCACTAAACGAATACCGGACAGCGCTTAGGCTTAAGCCTGATTTTACAGAAGCGGGCCGGCAGCTTGAACGATATTCAGGAACAGCCAAATGACTACGGCGCAGCCATCAACTCAAAAAGTGTCTCTTTTCCACAGGCCGATTGTCCATCTGCTTGCTATAGCATGTCTGGTCTTCCTGATTTATTCCAACACCTTCAATGCACCTTTTCAATTTGATGATGATCCAAATATAGTGGATAATCCTGCAATTAAAGATTTTCACTATTTTGCAGACCCATCAAGTGTGGCACGCATAGATAACCTAAGCAAACCACTTAAACCCCTGTTTAAAACAAGATATATAGGCTACTTGACCTTTGCTTTAAACTACAGACTGCACGGACTTGACGTCATGGGTTATCACCTGGTCAATATATTTATTCATATATTCAATTCACTGCTTCTGTATTGGTTAATAACCCTTACCTTCAGAACCCCGTTTTTTTCAGTTGCCGGAAGTCCTATGACTTTTCCTGATGGATCCCGCAATCTCATTGCGCTCTTTACTGCTCTTTTCTTCGCAGTCCATCCGATACAGACACAGGCGGTCACCTATATAGTCCAGAGGTTTGCCTCCCTTGCCACACTCTTTTACATGCTTTCGCTTGTAATGTATATAAAGTGGAGAGAGCTCAAAGAACAACAAACTAAACGCTATATGCCAGGCATTATTCTCTATGCAGTCTCGCTTCTCTCCGCTGTTTTAGCGATGAAGACAAAGGAGTTTGCCTTTACCCTGCCTATCGTGATGGCCATATATGAACTTATGTTTTTTGACGGGAAGATAATGAAAAAAACGCGGTATTTGATACCCTTTTTTCTTGCTGTACTCGTTATCCCGACGGCTCTTGCAGACAACGGGGGTTCCATAGCCGTTTTGAGCGGAGTCAATAAGGAAGATCTGAATATATACGGGGAACGTTCAAGTATGTCAGGGGGGGACTATCTCTTTACACAGTTCCGGGTGATAGTGACATATATAAGGTTGTTATTTCTTCCAATAAACCAGAATATTGATTATGATTATCCGATATACAGTTCCTTTTTCGACCCTGCTGTAGTTCTCTCTTTTTTGTCTCTTTTGTCGGTCATTATCGCAGGGATATATCTGTACCGTCTTTCAAAAAGGCCGGAGAGAAGAGACAGATGTTGGCTTAGGTTGATCTCTTTTGGAATATTCTGGTTTTTTATAACCCTGTCTCCTGAATCAGGAGTTATCCCTATCATGGATTTAATATTTGAACACAGGGTTTATCTTCCGTCCGTAGGTTTCTTCATGGCATTAACAGCGGCAATCGGAGCAGGGCTGGCAAGATGTGAGAATAGGGGCATATACGCAAAAAAGGTTATAGTGTTTGTAATGCTTCTTGTGGTTATTATACTTTCAGGTGCGACATATACAAGGAATACCGTATGGCAGGACAATATGAGTTTATGGGAAGATGCTGCAGAGAAGAGTCCCAATAAGGCACGCCCCCTTCATAACATCGGCCTTGAATATGCAAAACAGAGGAGGACAGATGAAGCTATAAAAGCATATCAAGCAGCACTTAGGCTGAAGCCTGATTATGTTGCCTGCCATTATGACCTCGGGGTTGCTTATATAGATAAAGGAAGAGTTGATGATGCCATAAGGGAATTCCAAACCATCTTGAAGATCATTCCCGATGATTATCTCATGACACGTAAATTCCTTGAATTTCTTCAAAAAAAATAGATGTTCAGTTTTTGTAAAACAGAATCAATAGTACCTCATCAGTACAGAACTGACGATAGTCATCATCCATCCGCTGCATATTTTAGGTAGAGTGACAGGAAATTGGTAACTGTTGTAGAATATTATGCGCTGACGAGTGTTAGCCGGCAATTTGCAAAAAATAGCCTAAAATATGAAGCTTATTCAAGGACTCCGCGTACAAAGTTTAAACAGGCCTGTCATTCACCTGCTGGCAATAGCAGGTCTGGTCTTTCTGATATATTCCAACACCTTCAACGCATCCTTCCAATTTGAGACTGCTGAAAAAGACTGGCATTAAGTTTGCATAAATAAAGCAAACATAAAGTCAGGAGGGACGATGATAAAGAAGGATTACGGGCAGGTCAGTTTCTACAGCTATATATACGACGCGGTAATACCGAAAGA
>JACRPZ010000003.1 GCA_016222905.1 Nitrospirota bacterium | reverse complement strand
TTTTCGTTCATTGCCTCGCGCTGTGATGTGATAAAAAGCGCCGGGATATTCTATTCTCAGGGGTCTCGCCATTTCGACAATTATCTTATGCTAAACAGGCGCTCTTGTCAAGGGTGTAGACCTGACCCTTTTTTCTTCTTTGCACTTTGTCCCGGAATATATTCTTCCTTTCATTCCCACGGCTCGTTATATGATACAAAGCTCCGGCATATTCTATTCTTAACGGTCTTCCCATGAAGAAATTTTATATGAAAAGCATTCAACTTATCAAGTGTCAAGACCTGACACCTATCTTCTTAAGCATTATAACTTAACCTTTTTTTTAGTGCGGTCTCTTACGGCCATGATTGCTGCTCTTAAAACAAAGACGATGATCAGTAACAGCGCAACTACGTGGAGAAGGCGAGCTACGATGTCATCGTGTGTATTAAGGAATGGAACCCCTGCTACTGTATAGGAGACGATCACAAAAACAATGGCAATAATCAAAAGCCCAAGATGCGATTTCATTTTGGCTGTAGGCATCAATGACAACAGTAGAAGCGACAGGGAAACCCCTACAGACGCAGGATGATTGGTGCTCAAAAACATAAGCAGCCCGAAGAGGCTCGAGACGGAAATGAATGCTCCCAAAATTCGTAAAGCAAAAAAAATAGACTCAAGTCTCATTTGCTCTCGCCCTGAGCTCTCTGATAGGCAGATTCACCCCACATCCGCACGCCCCCCCAAAAAATGGTAGGACCGATCACATTAGGCCACGGACCACTTTCAACTAACACATTCCACCATAATTCATTATCACATTCCGCCCGTGTTTTGCCCGGCGTTGAATAACACTTATCGTGAGCTTTGCAGGCTTCCGGATAGAGGTCAGGAACTATGCAATCGAACTTTTTATCTCCACAGCCATCGCCAGCCTTCAAACCTAACGGATCGACCCAGCTGACCGGATTATTTCCGACGTATGCGTAGAAGTTCACATCTCCGCCATCTAATCCGATCGGATCTTCACTAATAAACCTCTGCAATTCAGGACTGTAATATCTCGCTCGATAATAATACAACCCCGTCCCATCATTCTCACGACCAGTATACTGAAAGGGATTATCAGATGATTCACCGCTTACAGTCGTATTCCCGAACGGATCATACGAATATGTCGTCTTCACAACACCTGAGTCGTCAGTTAAAGCTATCACACTTCCAAGCGCATCTCTCAGATAATGCCTTATAGTTCCGTCAGCTTTTATCCTCGTCAACGGTTCGTCTATATTGAGTGTTCTTATATAGTTCGTTTTAGCTGTGCCCTGAATCTCCTGTATTATATCCACTCTGTCATAAAGATATTTCGTGGTCGTGCCGTTAATGGTCTTTTCTATCCTTCTCCCCAGTGTATCGTATTTGAATGTGGCAGAGAGTGTTGTACAATCTGATTTAAAGCCATTGATTCCAATAAGCTGATTCCTCACATCCCATGTATAATTCGTAGTTCCGCATGAATTGGTAACTGAAGTCATGCTGCCGTTATTGTCGTACATGATATTTTTATCATTGAATGACAACATCTCATTCGCTTCATTGAAAGAAGTATTTGATACAGAACTTGGCATAGGCAGAGTCACACTTGGCCTGCTCATGCTAAGTCTATTTCCATTAAGGTCATATCCATAAAGAACGTCCTCTATAACAGTATCCCGCAACTGATGTTTTATTTCCGTTAACCTGTTTGCATTATCATGACTATAATTATTCGTCAAATAATAATCTTTGTTGCCATGATGATACAAATAAATCTGTTTTGATGCCCTTCTGCTCCCATTATCATAAGCTATAATGAAGTCCCTCGTTGACCCGTTTATCGCTCTGGATACTTTCGTCATCCTGCCCGCATCATCATATGTGTATGTCACTCCGGGTTGCCCTGCTACCGTCATTGTCTCCCTTCTGCCGAGTTTATCATAAGTATAATCAATTGTCCCAAGAGGGGTTACTTCCTGAGAAATCCTGTCTCTGCCGATGCCGGAGCATGTTGTGCATCCATAATCATTGTATGTGTAATCTATGAAGCCTGAGATTGAATCATTGATGTAATCAATCCTGCCAACTGTATCATATGTATACTGAACATACGAGCCGTCATGATAGGTTATCTTTTTAATTCTGCCCATAAAATCATATTCATTAAAAGTCGTTGTCTGCCCTTTTCTGTCTGTGATGCTTTTGAGATTATAGCCTGTTGTCGACGTTATCTCCGCGCCTGTGTAATAAGTATATATCTCTTCCCTGCCAAGCTGGTCTGTCATCTTCTTTATTCTGTCTCTATTATCATATTCATATCTGATGGTCTGGTTCTTTGCATCTGTGACTGTTCCGAGATTCCCTTTTTTATCATAAGTATATCTCGTTATACCATCAAGCGGGTCTTGTACTTCCTTGATCCTATTCATCTCATCATAGGTGTAAGTTGTTGTTTTGTTATTTGCGTCTGTAACAGTCCATAATCTTCCACGGCTGTCATAAGTCATTGTGGTCGTGCTGTTTATAGGAGATGGGCTGATGATTTTCGTAAGCTCAGCGGGCTTGCCTGCATTGTCATAATAGAACGTTGTCGTGTTGTTATTCGGGTCTGTTATGCTTGTCCGCATACCGTAGGAATTGTAATTGATTGTCGTAAGATGCAGAAGCGGGTCGCGCATATCTGTCCTTGTGAGTTTATTGTTTACAAATGTATGAGTGAATGTTGTGTCTTTAAGATTTGCGTCTGTTATCTTTGTGGTTAAACCATATATCGGTTCGTATTCATAGCTCGTCACATTGCCGAGGTTGTCCGTGACAGTCTGTCCCTGTCCATTCGGGTAATATGTATAGCTCATCACCCTGTTAAGCGGGTCTGTAATGGATGTTATAAGATTAGAGCCAAGTTCTCTGTTGTATGTTGTCGAGCCGTCAGTCGTTGTCTTTTTGACTATGTATCCATTATGATAATTGCCCGTATCATCATACATCCTCCATGTTGTCACCGCGCCATTCGGAGCTGTCATTGACGTCTCCGTTATGTTACCGCCTGCAAATGCATAGTCGAATATATAAACGCCTCCATCTGCATGTGTTTGTCTGTAGATTCTATTCTGTTTTTCAGCAGGCGTGTCATAGTATTCATTTAAGACCTCACGGTTGCCTCTCTCATTTATAATTTCCGACATTCGCCCGGCTGAATCATAGTGATATTCCAGCATACCGCCGTCAGGATAGGTGACGGTCTTAAGTCTTGGATATGCGCTGAAAGGGTCATCCTCATAGGTATATGTGATTGTCGTGCCTGTATCATCTACAATCGAGTCTGTCCTGAATAAATTCCCTGTATAGGTCTGGTTAAAGGTTATGGTTCTTCCCTCTGCTGTTGTTATTCCAGTTATATATCCGCCCGCATCATCACCGGAAGGCGGCCTCGGAGTTCTTGTAAAGGTCAATTTATTACCATTTCTGTCCTCTATCTCGCTCAGCTCTCCATTGTACTTGCTTGCATAAATAAACTTATACTGTGTACCATTCCTCATCCTGAGAGTTCTTGTCTCATTAACAGAATCATAAGAGACTGTAGCGCCGCTAAATGCAGGATCAGTTGTATTGGTAAATGTCCCATCGCCGTCAGGGTCTGTAAATCTGTATTGAAAATTCCCCGGCTTGATAAGCAAAAGCATGGCAGGATTTGTGTCATTAAGCTGCCCGTCTGGGCCATAAGCCCCAAGCCACCAGTCATATCCAAAATATGTTCCTATACCAAAGGCGCCTAGGCCGGTGACACCGCTTCTGTAATACCTTGTTATATTCACAGGGATGATCCCCTGTATATGCAAGTCTGTTTTTGAATGGAGGAAATATCCTGTTGCAATATTAACAGGATCGCCTGCATTGCCATTGGGGGGGCAAGGGTTAGGGTCAGGGTTCTTATTATTTCCGTCATCACCTCCTGGGGGGCCGTCTCCTCCGGCTCCGCCACCAGCGCTTCCACCATCTCCGCCACCACCATCGCCTCCTCCCGCGCCACCACCGTCTCCGTCTCCACCGCTGCCGTCCCCGCCGCCTCCTGACCCGCCCCATGCTGTCGCGCCGCAGCAGAATTTGGGAATGCCTACGCCGGGGTCTGAGACTATATATTCCCCATCAGGCGTTACTGTGCCTGTGCCTGCAATGGCCCAGTCATTCGGCGCCTCTCCCTCGTTTGGAGATTCGTCATAGTACCAGAGGACGGCCTTTTCTCCAGGCAGAAGGCCGAGGTCATTCTTTGACTTAATCGCAATAGGCTCGTCAGGTATGCCACCGCCCTCTTTATCAAAATAAAACATATAGACTGTGCGCACGTCTGCATTGGACGGAAGGGGCTTTACAGGAAGCCTATCTGTCGGCACTGTCCTGACCGAGACCTTTTGATTTGGATTTCCGTCCCATCCTGTAATCTTTACGCCTTTTGGAATCTTTATCTCAAAGCCGGGAACCTCAGGGTCGGTGAGAACGGTATCTTCATCCGGCTTTATATCCTTGAAGTTATAGTTCTTCTGTTGGTGAAGGTATATCTGGAAAGGCATCTCGTTTATCGTGCCTGCCTGAATATCTATTGTAAGAGGGATTGTCGGATAATGACTGCCATCTTTTACTGTAGAGCCGCGTATCATGAGATGCCGTCTGCCTGAAGGCACATTCTCAAGGGTAAAGTATCCATTAGCATCCGAAACCGACTTAATATTTTTTATCTGAACGGTTACGCCCTCAACAGGCTTCTTACCGGTATTTAAAATTCTTCCCTTGAGGACGGCCGTTTGAGCTTGAGGTTCGGAAGTAGGCGTCTGAGGCTTTTCCTGAACTGACCCCGGACCCCTAACCCCTGACCCCTGTTCTCCCACTACATTGAGATAAGCAGCATTGGAGGTAAATGTGCCGGGTGATGGATTTATAACAACAACTGCATACTTGCCGGAAGTCTTTATAAGCGATGCATTTATCTCTGCTTCAAGAAGGATGCTGCTTATAAATTTAGTCTTGAGGTCCTGGCCGTTAAGATTTATACCAGATACAGGCAGGAAGCCTTTGCCATATACCCTGAAGGTAGTTACGAGTTCGGAGTTCAGAGTTCGGAGTTCGTTATTCGAGGTTAAAAGTATTGTATCGGGTGATATATATTCTAAAGCAGGAATGGGGTTGTAAATCCTGAAACTGAGTTTATTTGACGGTCCTCCGCCGGGCAGCGGATTAACTACTGTTACATCAACATTACGCGGCGCTTGTAGTTCTGACGAAGGAACATCTGCCTGAAGGCTGAAATTGTCCAGAGGATTTGTTTCCAGCTCTTTCAGGTTAAATCTTGCCTTTGTCTCTTTTACAAATTTTTCTCCTTTTATTGAAAGTGTAAAACCAGAGTCGCCAACCCTGCTGAATTCAGGAATAAGTGTATGAATTAAAGGAACGGGGTTTTCAAGCTTTATAATTGCGATGCCGTTTTTGTGACTTATCAGGGCTATGTTGTTCAGCGGATTAACGGCAATGGCATTCAGTTCATTATAAACTTGTCCTGAACTTGTTACAGGAAAAGGGATAGTGGCCAAGAGCGCATTATTTTCAAGGGAGATGATGGTGATGCTGTTGTCTGCATTGTTTGTGAGAACCGCAATGTGTGTTGATTGGTTAACTGAAACTCCTGAAGGATTTTCGCCTGTATCTACATCAGTAACAGGCTTTAAGGTTCCCGCATTATAGACATGTAATATGTCTTCCCCTTCATTTACTATCAGTAGATAACCGTTCTTTGACGGTCTTCTCTATAGTTAAGTCCATTGCCACGAGGCTATTGCTATTTCCAATGTAGAGCATATCGCTATCTTTATTAATGGCAATAGCATGAATAGTCCGGCCTGTATTGATTGTTTTGACAGGATTTCCTGTGCTGAGATCAATAAAATAAAGCGTCCCATCCTCTGACGAAACAAGCGCCTGGTTTTTCTTTGCATAAACAGCAACACCCGTAGGTTCGGCAAGCTCACTATGAATTATGTTGAGAGGGATTTTTTTGATAACAGCATTTGTCAGCGTATCAATCAGATAGAGAGACTTTGTCTCATTGCCTGCGGCAAGGGCTGTTCCTGTTTCAGGGTTTATTGAGATGCCTGAGATTTTTTCCGCAAGGGGGATATTCGCATTTATCCGGATGTCGTAAGCAGATGCATAACCGGAGAATGTGAATAGAAAAACAATTAAGAATAAAGGCATTAATCTTTTCATATAATCTCCCTTACAGACAGCGTACAGTTGACCCAAAAATGTATTTGAAATAATGCAGATGTTGCGAGAAATTTTATTTTTCGATACCTTTTTGACGAAAGATTCCGGACAAGCCGGAATGACGGCTTGGATATTTCGCAGCTTACTGCTGAGCCGTTCATTAATAAATTCATCGAGTTAAATA
>JACRPZ010000044.1 GCA_016222905.1 Nitrospirota bacterium | reverse complement strand
CGCTCACGTATGTCAATACGGAGGGCAGTACATCCATTACCTCCACTCCGGTCGCATCGCTCGGCCCGTTGTTTGTCACGGTTACTGTGAAGACGATGGTATCTGATACTGCCGGACTCATGTCGCTTGATATCTTGGTTATCGACAGGTCAGCGCTAAGATTAACCTGGATATTCAGCGTATCGGTGTCAGGGACTGACTCAGTAGAGTCTGCTGTGACGGTGTTGCTCAGATTGCCGCCTGCATCTATCTCTATCTGAGTTACCGTATGGATGCAGGCGTATATCCATGTCTCACTTAACTGCAGCTTGTTGTCGCTGTTGGTGTCTCCGGACTGATATGCCGGCGCTGAATCACATTTCGGATCGCTTACCGTGATCCCGTTCAGGGTAAGATTACCTGAGTTCGTTACAGTAAAGGTATAAGGCACTGACTGTCCCGCTATGGTTATCTCTGTGGTTATTGAGCTCTTTGCTATTGTTATTTCCGGATTCGGTACGGTAACTGTTTTACTATCTGTGTTTGATGTTACACCACCGGCAGTCGCCGAAGCCGTGTTAGTTACAAATCCTGCTGTTACATCCCCGGCTGTAACAGTGTAGGTGGCGGTACAAGTGATGCTCTCTCCCGGATCCAGAAAATTGTCAAAGTCGCCCACTGTGCTAACTGCCGGGCAGGTCTCATCTGAAGATTTATTATCGGCAACCGTCACCGGACCGATAAGATCAGCGTATCCGCTGTTTGTCACTAAATAGCTATAGTGCAATATATCCCCGGCTGTAGTGAAAAACGCCTCTGTTGCGCTTTTAGCGATGGTCAGTCCTGTTGTCGCATAAGTCCCTGTGGAAGGGTCTGAGTCATATATAGTGCCCCCGTAGGTACCATGAGAAGTCGCTGTGTTCGGGTGCGAGCCGGATGCCGCTGTTACCGGCCCCTTGACACAAGTCTCTGTTGGATCTTGTGTCGGCGAGGCAACCGGCAACGGAACTGTCCAACTGCAGGTTGCCGGGTCAACAGACGTGCTTGCCAGAGTAGGATCGCTGACGCTTACCGGATTTAGAGGGACATCTCCGATGTTTTCAATCGTAAACTTATAATATACATCGCTCCCTGAAGACACGGCTAAAAACGACGACCATGGCCCGGTAGCGCTGGTTGATACCTGTTTTAATATAGCTATCGTCGGATAAGGAAGAATAACTATCAGCGAATCATTGGCAGTATTGCCGTTAACAGTGGCAGAGTTTATAATGTGCGAGACATTGCCGCTGGTGTTGTTATAGGTACCATTGGCAGGCGCCGTGACATTAACACTGACAGTACAACTGCCTCCACCGGCAATGGTTCCGCCGGTCAACCATATGCCGACATCGCCGGCAGCAAGCACACCTCCACCGCTATCCTGCAAGATTCCGCCGCAAGTGTTGGTCGTCGTAAGAGGCGAGGCCGCGGTCATAGCGCCGGGCGCTACAGGAAGAGTGGGGAAAATGTCAGTGAATGCGACACCGGATAAAGAATCATTTTGATTCGGATTAGTTATGGTGAATGTTAATGTAGAAGTGCCGTTGGTAAGTATCGGGTTTGGGGCAAATTGCTTCGCTATGCTCGGCGGCAAAACCGCTGTCAGAGAGGCAGTGGCAATGCCGGTACTTGTGTTGTTTACACCGCTTTCGGTAGAGGTGATACTGCCACTTATATTCTGATGCGGACCAGCCGTGGTTGCAGTTACTGTTACCAAAACGTTACAGGAAGCAGAGGCCGCAAGGGTCCCGCCGGCAAACGAGATAGAACTCGGTGCAGTCGTAGTCAGAGTTCCTCCGCACTGAGACGAGGAACCGGTTGCAACCGTCAGTCCGGATGGCAAAGTATCCGCAAAAGCAATACCGCTCAGCGCCACCGCCGAATTCGGATTATTAATCGTAAAAGTCAGCGTGGAAGCGCCGTTTACAGCAACCGGGCTTGGCGAGAAGGCTTTGGTGATGGTAGGAGGATCGGGAACACCGCAACCCGTAATCCTGACATTATCTAAAACTACTCTTGGATCAGTACCGGTACCTTTTGCCCCGATTTCATTAATACGGAATGCTGTTGTGCTTGAGCCCGTCGTACTTGCGGAAGCGGTATTGTTCGTATACCAAGTTGTTTTAGTAACAGGCGTAAAGTCTAAGCTTGGAGTGGGAGTATCAAATGCACCGCCATTAGCGTTAGACCAAACATAGATATGATTATTGGCAGCAGAAGCCCAGTTCCCTTCAACATCAACATCAAAAACAATGCTTACACCCGTGAAGTTAGTTGTATCCACCTCAAATTGGAAGTAAGGCGCCGCGCCACCCAGTGGATAGCCCGGAGGAGCCGAAGCTGTTTCGGGCCAACTGCCGGAAATACTCGTAAGACTCCATCCGGTCTGGCCATTCTGTGTATCCGGAACAGTGCTTGTGACAGTACCGCCGAAAGAGGCTGCAGCAGCGGAAACCTTGGCAGACTGATAAGTAGGAGTAAGCGATGAGGTAAAATCCCAGCGAGCCAGTTCCACGCCTGGTGTACAAGCCGGAGGAGGAGGGTTTGTGTTGACTGTCAAATCACCAGTGGCTGTCTCGCCTGTGTCAAGGGTGCCTACAAAAAGATTGTTTGTAGTGTTGGTATAGCTATTGACAACAGAAGCTGTAACATTCACCTTGATATTACAACTGCTGTTTGCTGCGAGTGTGCCGTTAGAGAATGAGATGGAACCAGCACCAGCTACCGGCGCAAAGGTTGGGGTGCCACAGCCTGAAGTAGTTGCGCCCGGTGTGCTTGCCACCGTCATGTTGGCCGGGAAAGTATCTATAAAGTTAAAGCCGCTTAGCGTGCCGGGATTAGGGTTGGTCAGTGTAATAGTAAGCGCGGAAATGCCGTTTACATTGGTCGGATTAGGGCTGAAACTTTTAGATATGCTGACATTTGAAGGGTCAACGATATTAGCAATGCGCGCGCCGACACCATAGTCGCCGTTATAGTGAAAACTGCTGCCTGAGAAATCGTAAAGCAGGCTGTTAAGGGTCTCGCTGGTGCCGCCACCGCCAATTATCTTGACCGTGTACGTGGTGACCACATTATTACCGCCTACCTTGCCGGTCAGTGGATCCACGCCTACACACGAGCGGTAGTTCGGGCTGTTGGGGTCGTTCTCCCACAGACATGCATCGCCATATAGTTTGTCATTGGGATTAGAAACATAACCTGAACTGTCTGCCGAGTAAGTTGTGCTGACAGAAAGAATCTGGAAGATCGTATTCGAAAAATTGATAAATGCCTCGAACTGTTCATATCCCTGTGTAGCAGTGCCGCCATAAAGTTTAATGTTATACGTATTGCCGACCAGCAGGGTCATGGATCCGCCGGGTGGTATTGACGTACCATCCAGTTCAATGTCTGTAACAGAATTGCGGTTTTGAGAAATAAGGTGCTCTACGTAAAGCTCTCGCGGCTGGGGGGTTGTGCCAGTTGTGCCGGAGACCGAGTCAGTTGCCGCGATATGGTACCGGCGGAACGTATCATATGGCGCCGCAGCCTTATCAACCTCAACTTCAAAGTAAGCGTCGTAACAACTTCCGGCCGCGATCGAGCCGATTGAGATTGATGCCAATGAGCCCGGCCGGAGATAAATGCCGGCATTTACCGAATCCCATACAAAATCGGCAGTTACATTGCCGGCAACTGATGAGCCGGTGTTACATACTCGTGCGCCAACGGGAAAACGGTTGGGGCCGGTTAAAGGGCTATTACTGTCGAGGCCGATTATATTCCATGTCAGGGGAGTGGCCGTCAAATTCACGTCAGCGTGTGCAGAGATCGGAAATGTCAATCCCACAGAGAAGAATAAAAACAGACAAAACAACATTAATGAGACAGGTCTAAAAATCCACTGCCTGAAAATATTCCATTCTCTGCGTTGTAAAGACAATAAACAATCTCCATTCGACATAATAGTCTCCCATTTTATCTTTAATTTAGTGAGTTATTTTTAAGGAAATAATTTAATCGCTTTGGAACCTGCGATTTTGACATTTTTTGAGCTTACTATATATAGCATATTTTGTCCCAATCGGAATCTCAATGGATTCAATGAGTTGCAAATCCTAACAATAAAGATGTTGCTATATAAGTGAGATATTTTACTCATTGACTGACAAATATTGTCAATATAATAATATTTAAGATTAAAAAATTGCAAAACTAAAGAACAACAACAGGAGGCAGGGGTTTGATAAAATTCTGGCGGAGACTGAAGGTATATGCCCCCTGGCTTGGAATCATCAGAATATCTCCATCCTTTATGCTCTCTCCCCAATATGTATATCCCCAGACATCATGAGGCGTGCAGAGCGAACCGAGAATATTGCAGGCCCTTTCATCCAAAGAAGGGCTGGTTAGGTTTAAGACAGGGAAATAATCCGTCTCAAAACGTTCCCAGCCGATAGCATTTGTTCCCGCATCTGTAATGATCATATCATCCGCTTTTTTGTCCGCAACGGACATAAGTAGGTGCATGGCATCATGACATATCCATCTGCCCGGCTCAAAGCATATACGGCATTTAATAACGGCAAAAATATGCCGATTTATCGCCTGACTCAACTGAGCGGCAAATTCATCAACGCCTGCCGCAGGCAGTCGGTAATGGTCTGTCGGCCTGCCGGCTTTCCTGCCGACAACCATCCGAAGCTGGCCTTCTCTGGTTCCGGCAGGCTGAAGCCACTCCCCCTGCGAAGGCCAGTACCCTCCGCCTATGTCAATAAATTCAATGCTCTTTCTGTGTGACTCCGGCAAACTCGCCAGCGTTCGGCCAAGCATTTCAATGAAATTGCATTGCGCATCAGGAGTCAGGTTCCAGCTCATGTGGAACTGGAGACCGCAAAACCGGATGTTCACGCAATCAATTGCTTTTTCATAAAAGAGAGGCAGATCATTAAGCGTAATACCGAATTTGCGCCAAAGAGTTTCCTGTCCGGTTGTCAGACGAACGCCAGCCCGCATAACTCTGTTGTTCGCTGCGGCAATCTCCTGCAGTTTGGCTAATTCGCCGAAACTGTCTATAAGAATAGTGACCCTGTCGCTGTTCGTTACAGCCATCTGTAATTCCGCTTTTGTCTTCCCCGGGCCGCTGAAGACAATATCACGCGCCCCAAGATCCAACGCCATTTGAAGCTCAAGTCCGCTGGAGACGTCAAGGCCAAACCCGGATTGAAGGAGAGTGCGGGCCACGTCAGGATGATTATTGCTCTTTACGGCAAAATAAAAGGCGGTATCCGTAAACGCTTTAGTGAAACTCTTTTTGAACTTATCCGCCCTCTCCCTCAGGATTGAAGAGTCTATAATATAAAGCGGCATAGATTCTCCCTTTATAGCTTCAAGATACTTACTGCCGAGATTAAAGCAATGTTTTACATAGGATAGCAGTTCCCGGCTGGGCAGCAAAGGAGAATTTTGAGAGAGAACCGATTCTATATCAGCCGGGAGTAAATTTTCGGTATTTTTTTGCATTATTTCATCTCCACCTTAATTTGATTAATAAGCTCATCAAACTGGTTCTCCAGATCGCTCTTATCAGGCCTGAATATTATATGTCCAAGAAGCCATGATTCATAATCGTCAGGCGGGATACGCACAATATGCCCCTGATGTCTCGGCAGATGAATCTCAAGCACCCGCGGATCCCGACTCAGATTCTGCGCATCTATTTTTACCAAAACCCCACACTTGCCGGCATGCAGGCGAAGGCCTGCGCAAGGTTTCTGATTTTGCATTCTGCTGATTTTAACCAGGATATGCCGGGCAAAATCGAGGTTAAGTTTAAGAATATCCAAATTCATTGAATGTCTTAACAGAAATGGAAGACAGTCGCCGCCCGGACGAGGCGTCATCTCCAAGAGCGCAACTTCCCTGCCGCAAAGCATGAAGTCCGCCATGCATATAGCACTTCTGATTCCCAACGCTTCCGCTCCCTGAAGAAGGATACGCTCAAACATTTGCTCTTCAATCTCCTCCGGCAATGATGCCTCTATAATATATCCCCGGATAGTGCCGAAAGGGCCACGCGGTGATTGTATTTTTTTTGTTAGCCGGATAACCTCCGCCCGGCCATTATCAATAATAAAGTCACAGCTATACTCCGATCCGCTGACATGTTCTTCAATGATTATCGAAGGGACAGAATCAGAATTTGATTTATAAAGACGGTGTGACCGCCGTTCTTGCAGTCTTTTTTGGATCTCGGCAAAAGCTGTTCGGCACTCCTCCCGACTGTCACATCGGAAGACAAGTTCAGAACCGCTGCCGGTCAGAGGTTTCATCACGCAAGGTCTCTTAATCAGATTGAAGAAAGCATCCGCCTCGTCCGGTGTCCCGACTATTCTTGAAACGGGACAGCGTATATTATTTTGCTGCCAAAGAAGTTTTGAAAGATACTTATCACGGCAATTTCTTATGGTCTCAACATCAGGATATGGCAATGAATAACGCTGCGCCAGTTCAGCCGATAGCTCCATTGATTCACAATCAAAACATGCGACTCCATCCAGACAAATGTCCCACTTTTGAAGATGGTTCTTCAGTGAACTCAGAACCTGACCATAGTCGTTCAGATCGCAGAGGAGTTCTTCTTCGCCGGAAGGCTCCGGCTCTTGTGCATTCTGCCGAACCAGCCGGTCTGTGAGAAAAAGCGCTACATCAGGATATGTTCGCCGGATCCACTCTATATAGTCAGCCGTGGTTCCGACAACGAGAACTCTTGATTTAGACTTCACAGTTGACGCTCATACCGGTATGAATGCTCTCTGAAATTGCGAATCCGGCAGGACTTGCAGTGATCTGAAAAAGAGGGCGGGGGGTCAGATGAAAGCGTTCCTTCCAGCCGAAGTCACCGCAGAGAAAGTCAACAACCTCAAGACGCTGTTCGCAGGACCACTCCAGATGATGAAAGTTGATCATTTTTGCAACGCCTGCGAAATGTGGATTTGTTCCGCCTGCAAGCACTGTATAATGACTTCCCCAAACAGCGCCTATATCAACAGCCGCTATCTCGCCACCTATTATAACCGCCGTTGTCCTCAGCAGCCCCTTGTCATGCAGCCATGCTGTCAGGTTCTCAAAGGCATTAAGAAAGCGCGGGTCGCTGAAGTATGAATTTTCCTTAAATGCCTCAATATTCATACTGAAGATATGCTCTGCGTCAGAAATATTGTCATGCCGGAAAGAGACACCTTGCGCTTCCAAGAGAGAGGATTCCTTTGCATAGTTTTTGCGGAATTTTTTTGATAATTGATGAAGATATTGCTGGAATGAATAATTGTATTGTCCCGGATAAAAAAGGTAACCTGTTTCGTCCAATTCAATGGACTGATTGTCCCATGCAATGGATTCCGGTGTGAGATACCTGAGGTGAGTCCGGCCAGGAAGAGCGGCCAGCATCTCTGAAAAGACCAGAGAGTTTTCAGCCGGGATCTTATTCTGCTCAAGCCATGTCTTGCCCTTCCATGTCTCTCCCGGAAATTGTGCAAAAAGCCCTTCTTCCTCGATCCAGCTTAAGGCAAGCGCCCCCCTCATCTTCCCGCTCTCTTCAGCCGCTATAAATTTGACAGGGCGGTTAAAGGCACGCGCAAAACAATCTCGGATAGCCCAAAGGTCAAATATACATTCTTGAGGCCAAATCAATTCCCATATCCGCCGGCATTCTTCGATATCTTCGCATACCCTGATCTTCAACAAGATCAACTCCTGAGGGTAACACTGAGATTGCAATGACTGCCTTCGAAATATTCCCGTGCAAACAATTCCACTTTTTGCGGGTCATAGGGCTTGCAGCTGAAGACATCCAGATAAATTGCATTGGTCTGATTGGCAAAATGAGCAGAGATGAGGGAGGTCTCGATGAGCTGCACCATCGAATATCCTGCAACGCGCTCGTCCTCTCCGAAATGCACCACCTGCGTCTCTCCGAAGCGCTTCATCTCTATAAGATCGCAGAGTTCAACAACAAAACGCTGGATCACCTCCGCATCTCTGATCTTGACGGGATTGCAGTTATAGATGTCGATCGCTGATGCGATGCCCCACACTTTCTCTTCTATCGCTCTTTCCATGACATTCCGGCCGTCAACATCCTCTCTTATCCCTACATTTCCCATCATTTGCATTTTTTGCCGAACCTCCTTACATTGGTTTTTATTAATGTGTCACAGTATCTACTGCATTTTCAGCATTTAATACTGGCAAATGCAAATGCTGTGCCAGATCAGCTGTGCGCTATAATAGCTTGAATTAACAGAGAAATAAAGCTGCTCGCTCTGTGAACTAATATTTAACAAGCGCTAAAACAGCATTTTCATTCTTCTTTAGATATTTTATAGTAATAATTTGCTAAAACAATCTCAGCGTGCGGTAATTCTATTCTTCTTATTTTGAGCCGATCTTACTCTTGATATTGTAATTTCGGTAAATGTAAGCCGATTTGGTTTATTATATTATTGTCAGTTCTATAAATAAGGAGGCAAGCCATGTTAGTAAGATTAGTCTTCGCAATTAAAAAGAAGGAGACGCAGAGTTATCTTGAGCAGGAGTTCTCCCTGTCGGATGTAAGGATTGAAAGCTACGGCCAGACAAAAAACGCATGGCAAAAGGTAGTGCAGAGCTGCGGGGACGTCATTGTTGTGAGCAAATCTCTCATCCCGCCTCCTGTAGAATCCGGCATTGCCATGCTCAATAATTTGCCGGAAAATCCAACGACCGTTATACTCACCAGCGCCGATTCTCCGGAAGAGCAGGCACAATTGTTTGCGGCAGGAGCGGATGTTGTTCTCTATGCCGGAACTTCTAAAAAAAATCTTTTCGAAGCAATCGCGGCAACAGTGGAGTCCAGACGGCAGCTCAGTCAATTGCGATTCAACCGGAAAACGCGTGTGCAGCCAAAGATAAGCGATTTCATATGGGAAAGCGAAACCATGCGCATATTTATGGATGAGGTCCGGCAAGTTGCGCCAAGCGATTCCGTTTTGTTAATACTCGGTGAAACCGGGGTCGGCAAGGAACATCTTGCAAAGGCTATACATGCCGAGAGCCCGCGCGCTGCCGCGCCGTTCATTACAGTCAATGCGGCTGCACTGCCCGAGCAGCTTCTTGAAAGCGAACTCTTCGGGCATACGCAGGGGGCCTTTACCGGGGCGATCAGGTCTCGCAGGGGCGCCTTTGAAATCGCTCATGGAGGGACAATATTTCTTGATGAGATAGGCGAGATGCCGCTGCATCTTCAAAGCAAACTGCTAAGGGTGCTGCAGGATTATGAAGTCAACCCGGTCGGCAGCGAAAAACCCATATGGGTTGATGTGAGGGTGATTGCCGCTACCAACCGTGACCTTGAACAAGAGGTGGCAAACGGCAACTTCCGTAAGGATCTATATTATCGTTTGAGCGTTGTAACACTGAAGATCCCTCCGCTCAACCAGCGTATTGAAGATATTCCCGCCCTGGCTCGTTATTACATTAATTATTTCCGGCACAAGATCGGGCGGGAGGTTCTCAGTATCTCCGACTCCGCTATTGAAGTCCTCAAACAGTATTCATGGCCCGGAAACGTGCGGGAGCTAATGAATGTGATTGAGAGGGCCATCCTACTTTGCAAGACCGATGAGATCACCCAGCAGGATCTGCCTGATGTCTTCCGCCACAGAATTAACCAAAATGAACGGATGCCGGGAGAGAATGAAGATATCTCCGCTTGGAAAGGTAAAACCCTTCCTGACATCCAGCAGGAAGTATTCGAAAAAGTAGAGAGGTTATATCTCCAGATGGTGCTGAAAGAGACAGGGGGCCGGGTCGCAAAAGCTGCGGAGATCGCCGGCATTCATCCTCGGAATTTCTACAACAAAATGCAACGGTTAAATCTGCGAAAAGAGGACTATAAAAAAGGCGCTTTGTGAATTGCAAAGGTTAATGCAAACTATCACCCAAGCCGCTTTTTGAATTCCTGAAGCTGCTTCCTGAGTCTTTCCGGCAAACGATTACCGAATTTGAAGAAGTGATTCTCTATATCTGGAATCTCTGCTTTCCATGCATCGGTGTCTATTCTCAGCAGTTCTCCCATATCATCAGACGGAATATTAATACCGTTAAGGTCAATATCCCCTTCATTCGGCAATAAACCAATGGGGGTTTCTTCCGCACCAACCTTGCCGTCAATGCGCTCGCACATCCACTTCAGAATGCGGCTGTTATCGCTGAACCCGGGCCAGAGAAATTTGCCGTCCTCGCTCTTTCTGAACCAGTTAACATAAAAGACCCTTGGGGCTTTATCCCCGAGTCTGTCGCCCATATCAAGCCAGTGCTGAAAATAGTCTCCCATATGGTAACCGCAGAACGGCGTCATGGCAAAGGGATCCCGCCTCAAATTTCCCACTGCTCCGATATTTGCGGCAGTTGTTTCGGACGCTGCAGTAGCGCCGAGAAAGACACCGTGATCCCAGTTATATGCCTCATACACCAGAGGCACAACATTGCTGCGCCTGCCGCCGAATATGAAGATATCTATCGGAACTCCCTCCGGCTTTTCCCAGTCTTTACAAATCACAGGGCATTGTGACGCCGGAGCGGTAAAACGCGCATTAGGATGTGCTGCCTCTTCGGTACTCTCAGGCGTCCAGTCACGGCCTTTCCAGTCAATAGCGTGAGCAGGCTCATCGCCGTCCATTCCCTCCCACCAGACATCACCATCATCAGTAAGCGCGCAGTTCGTGAAGATGACGTTCTCCTTTAATGTATCCATCGCCATAGGATTGGTGCTATATGAAGTGCCGGGGGCAACTCCAAAAAAACCATTCTCAGGATTAATTGCATAAAGGCGGCCATCACTCCCTATCTTCATCCATGCAATATCATCTCCGATGCACTCGCATTTCCAGCCGGCAATGGAAGGCTGCATCATCGCAAGGTTTGTCTTCCCGCAAGCGGACGGAAAAGCAGCTGCAATGTGATACTGCTTCCCTTCGGGATTTGTCAGACGAAGGATCAGCATATGCTCTGCCATCCAGCCTTCACGTTTAGCCACAGAAGAAGCTATGCGAAGAGCCAGACATTTTTTTCCTAACAGGGCGTTGCCGCCATAGCCTGAACCATAAGACCAGATGAGTCTCTCTTCAGGGAAATGGCTGATATATTTCTTATCTATCGGGGCGCAGGGCCATTTGCTGTCTTTCTCTCCTGCGGCAAGCGGTGCTCCGATTGAATGAAGGCATGGAATAAAATCGCCGTCCGCGCCAAGCAATTCCAGAACTCTGTCGCTTACACGGGTCATAATATGCATGTTGACAACAACATATGGACTGTCGGATATTTCAACGCCTATCTTTGAAATAGGTGAGCCGATGGGCCCCATTGAAAAAGGAATAACATACATTGTGCGCCCCTTCATACATCCCTTATAGAGATTAAGCATGGTATTTTTCAGTTCTTTGGGCTCCATCCAGTTGTTTGTCGGTCCTGCTTCTTCCTTTGAGGAAGTGCTGATATATGTGCGGTCTTCAACACGCGCCACATCGCTTGGGTCCGACCTGAAGAGAAAACTGTTCGGACGTTTATCAAGGGGAATGGCTATGCCGCTCTTAAGAAGTTTCTGAATCATGAGAGCATATTCTTCCTTTGAGCCGTTACAGATATAAATATCATCCGGCTGGCAAAGTTCCGTAACTTCCTTAATCCACATATTGAGCTTTTTATTTTTCATGCTAACATTCATAATCCTTCTCCTTAAACTCTCGTTTTCCTGTTTTGTCGCGCTTAAATTATACAATTAGTCGTACAAAATATCCATAATAATTCATTACTAATTGCATACTTGCTTAAATGCTGAAATTGCCTTATAATATTTTTAAAAATGAGCCTGAGAGTAGTCAGGCATTGAATATTTATAGTTTTGAGGGAGGTGCAGTATGAAGAAAAAAGAGATTAAGGTAACATCAAAGAAGCTGAAAAGTTTATCTGTCAAAGAGAAAGAGAGCAAAGACGTCTGCGGAATCGGGAAGCAGTACTTGAAATCCCGTCCGGTCTGTAAGGTTACGTTCCGTCTGCCCAAGGAAGCCGCTCCCTTTGCTCAAAGCGTGGCTCTTGTCGGAGATTTTAACGGGTGGGATGAAAATGCGACACCAATGAAGATATTGAAGAACGGCAGTTGTACCGTCTGCATTGAACTTGAAACCAACAATCAATACAGGTACAGGTTCCTGATTGACGGCGACTTTTGGGAGAATGACTGGAATGCCGACAAGTACGAGCCTAATCTTTTTGGCGGCGATGATTCAGTAGTTATTATATAGATATCGGAAAGTTTACGCCGTTTCATAAAAAATACCGGAACGGCGGAACTTTTCTCCCCGCTTTCCTGACATAACCTGACAATTATTCAAAATGCTTAACCTATGTTTTTGCATTGGAGTTGGGTTACAATACTAACGCTATGACCATGGATTTCTCAGATACGATAAGGCAATTAACTATCTCGGCTCTGCCTATAATTGCAGCCATCATATTTCATGAAGTGTCTCACGGGTTTGTCGCAAATAAGCTCGGCGACCCAACCGCAAAATTTATGGGACGGCTTACACTGAACCCGCTTGTTCATATTGATCCGGTGGGCACTGTAATTCTCCCTGCTCTCCTGATGCTTACAGGGGGGCCCGTATTCGGATGGGCAAAGCCCGTTCCCATTAACCCGGCAAACTTTAAGGACCCAAGAAGGGACATGGCTATTTCAGCCGCTGCAGGCCCAATTACAAACGTCTTGCTCGCTTTAGTGAGCCTTTTGATTCTCAAATTCCTCACAGTGCCTCTTGCCTCTTTATTGCCGCAAGCCGTTATTGTCCCTTTGACAATGATGTTTAAACAAAGTATATTAATCAACGTTGTCCTCGCAGCGTTCAATCTGCTGCCGATACCGCCGCTTGACGGAGGAAGAGTCCTTGTAGGTCTTTTGCCACATAAACAGGCGGTGTTATACAGCAGGATTGAGCCGTACGGTTTTTTTATCGTGATTATTTTGCTGATGACAGGCATTGCAGGGGTGTTCGTTAATCCGTTAATAAATCTGATACTGGCTTTGCTGAGTCTAGTTTAACTATAGATCTATTCACCATGTTGATTTTCAGAATTTAAATATTAGGGGAAAGATATATGACTTCTAAAAAAAGAGTGCTCAGCGGAATGCAGCCGAGCGGAAGACTGCATATAGGAAATCTTGTCGGAGCATTACAGAACTGGGTAAAGCTTCAGGATGAATATCAATGTTACTACTTTGTTGCGGACTGGCATTCTCTAACCTCGCAATACGCGGACACATCCCCTATCAAAGATAATATTATGGACCTTCTTGTTAACTGGCTTGCGGCAGGGCTTGACCCTGAAAAGGCGACCATATTTATCCAATCGCGCGTGCCCGAACATGCCGAGCTTCATCTCCTCCTCTCGATGATCACCCCTCTGGGCTGGCTTGAGCGAGTCCCTTCTTACAAGGAGAAACAGCTTGAGGTAAAGGATAAAGACCTTAATACTTACGGCTTTTTAGGCTATCCATTGCTTCAGTCCGCTGATATATTAATCTACAAGGCCAATTATGTGCCTGTGGGAGTTGACCAGGTCTCTCATCTTGAGATTACGAGGGAAATTTGCAGAAGGTTCAATAACTTTTACGGCGAGGTCTTCCCTGAACCTGAGGCGCTCCTGACAGAATTCCCAAAAGTTCCGGGACTTGACGGCAGAAAGATGAGCAAGACCTATGATAACTGCGTTTACCTTTCCGACACACCGGCCGAGGTTGAGCAAAAGATAAAGACAATGATGACCGACCCGCAAAGAGTGAAGCGCACCGATTCCGGAGACCCTGATCTTTCCCCTGTATTCCAGCTTCATAAGATATTTTCTACAAAAGAAGAGCAGGATGAAGTAGCTGAAGGCTGCCGTACAGCAGGTATAGGATGTCTTGATTGTAAAAAGATCTTGATAAAGAACCTCTTCTCGGTTTTGGAGCCGATATGGGAAAAGCGCGGCAAGTTTCTGAACAAGCCGGAAATTATTAAAGAGATAATTGATGCCGGCTCTTTAAAAGCCAAAGAGATTGCTTCAAATACAGTAACTGAAGCAACAAGGGCAATCAGGCTTAATGCCTTAATGTAATGCATTAAGCTGAGACCGTAACTTACTGTTAAATAAGTATAATTATCCAATACTTACTTTTCTCTGGACAAACCCTTCCTAAAGAGTTATAATTTGACATCAGTTAGGCTCTCATAAACTTTTCCAGGCAAGCATCAACAGGAAATAACTTTAGCAGTTTTATCTTAATAACTATAAATTTCTTTTTTGCAGCGGCGGCGGTTACCCCCTTAAAGAGTCGGATAGGCGGTCTGACAAAAAGGCGGAAAACTAACCCCGCCTTTTTTTTTGCTCATTTACAGTTCATAAATTTGGCAAACCCTATGCAGAAGAGTTAGGAATCCTTTTTTTAATTTTCCCTGCTTGCCCCTCTGCTATTGACTATTAACATATAGTTATGTCATGCTCTCTTCAGAAGATTACTGGAAGTAGATGTTGTTTAAGCCTCGAATAAGTAAAAGCTTGTCGGTTTACTCATAACACGCCTCCTTGTAAGCTTCAAAAATCTATAAGGAGGTATCACATGCCAAAAGGAACAGTTAAGTGGTTCAACGAGTCTAAGGGCTTCGGCTTTATCACTCAGGAAGACGGCCCGGATGTATTTGCTCACTATTCAGAAATACAGGGTAACGGCTTTAAGACAATAGCAGAAGGCGAGAGCGTCAGCTTTGAAGTAATAAGCGGCGACAAAGGGCCAAAAGCTACAAACATTACAAAGCTGTAATAAATAGCTTTAAAGATGGGAAGCAGGCTGTCATAAACAGGCAGCCTGCTTTTTTTATTTCATGAGCACTACCGATAAAAGGAATTGTAAATGCCGCTATTAAGAGGACATCATCTCATATGCCTAAACTTCTTTAATGGAGAAGGGTATGACGAAGCTTTTATAAAAAACCTGCAGAACCTGTTGTCCAGAATGGAAGAGGAAAAGATAACCATCTTTTATGGCACTGATGATGTATGTATAAACTGTCCCTATCTAAAAGAAAATAGATGCCTGTATTCAGAAAATTCCGATAGAGAAATCATGGAAATGGATACAAAAGCCCTGGCGCTCCTTGCTCTTTCACACGGAGACAAGGTTGAATGGAGTGAGCTCAAAGAAAAGATACGCAAGATATTTTCAGAATGGTTCTACCTGTACTGCAAAGAGTGCGATTGGCGAAACGCATGTGAGAAGAACGCCTCTTTCCAAAAGCTAAAATACCTTCACCGAACAAAAGAGCAGCAGTAATCAGTAATCACCCTGACCTTGAGCGAGAATTTTGCATTGGCCGGAACCTCGAAAATCTCATTGCCCTTAATAGTCCGCCAGCCGCTCTCGCCGGGAAGCAGCACATCGAGATCGCCTGAGAGTATCTCCATTATCTCCTTGTCAGCAGTGTTGAACTCATACTCGCCCGGAAGCATAACTCCAAGGGTCTTCTTTGAGCCGTCGCTGAAAAGGACCGTCCTGCTCGTCACCCTTCCATCGAAATATATATTAGCCTTCTTTACAACTGTTACATTCGCAAACTCTGACATGGCATACCTCGCATAATATACTTGATTTGATGCGGTAATGTACCAGAGACAATGCAAGTTATGCAAGCGAAAACAAGGATTGAGTGAAAGCAATGAGACCTGATAAACTACTGAATGAAAGACTGGAAGCAGAACGTATATTTTGTCCTCGTTGAACCAAGGGAACCGGGAAATATCGGCGCGTCCGCCAGGGCGATAAAGAACATGGGCTTTAAAAACCTCTGTCTTGTAAAACCTCCGCCTGAGATGTCCGAAGAGGCGAGATGGTTTGCCCACAATGCCCATGATGTGCTCTGCTCAGCAAAGGTGCATGATTCTGTTGAAGAGGCGATAAAGGACAAGGCCGTTGTCGTGGGGACAACGCGCAGGAAGGGCAAGAAGCGCGGCATGATATTGACTGCTGCAAAGGGAACTCCGGGAATTCGCGATCTTGCGGCAAAGAACAAAGTTGCTATACTTTTCGGCAGAGAGACAAAAGGACTCTACAATGATGAGATTGATGAGTGCAATTTCATGATAACAATCCCAAGCAGCAAAAGCCAGCCCTCTTTGAATCTCGAATTGACTCACAATAAATGTTACCGTAGGCAGAAGTAAAGACCTATCGTTGACTCATAATGCATGTTACCGAAAAAACATGCAGATAAAAGGAGAGCATTATGAGTTCACGATCCAAGAGGGAGTATCTTGAGGCCAT
>JACRPZ010000037.1 GCA_016222905.1 Nitrospirota bacterium | reverse complement strand
CGGTATTACCGCGTCGTATATATAGCTGTAGAAACTGACCTGCCCGTAATCCTTCTTTATCATCGTCCCTCCTGACTTTATGTTTGCTTTATTTATGCAAACTTAATGCCAGTCTTTTTCAGCAGTCTCAATTTGAGAAAGAACTATAATTTTTTTGTAAAAACTATTCCTAAAATTAGCTCTATACCTTCTTGAACTCTTCCTCAGCCTCCCTTATAAGTTCATCAGGATTATCCATATACTTTGGTGAAAAGTGAAAAGTCTCCATCCTCTTCACTTCCGCTTCTCTTGCGATCCTCCCCGCCTCTTTTGCAGTAAGATGAAAACGCTCTCTTGCTCTCTCTTTGTCTTTATCCAAAAAATAAGTCTCTATGTAAAGGATATCCGAATTCTTTGCGAGTACAACAGCCTTTTCTATATTCTCTTCGCTTCCAAGCATGTCAACAATATAGGTGAGTTTCTGTCCTTTGGTTATGCCTGCGATCTCCTTTAGCTCCGAGTAATTCCATTTGTTCCCATCTATTGTAAAGGCGTTATCCGTTCTCTTCTCCCTTATTGCTTTCTTAAGTTCGCCTAACCATGGACCAACCGGAAGATTCAACGCCTTGAGTTTTGCCTTGTCAATGTTTATATGATAATCCTCCTCAAGACTGAACGCAAGACATGGTATCCGGTGATCAAACACCGCCCCTTTAATTCTGAAAAAAGAGTTTTCAAGAAGGATGCCGTTAAAAGGCGTTGACCCTGAATCTTCCGGCATGAAAGAGTGTTTAGCCTTGAAGACCGCCTTCCTGAGAATATCCTTATTAACTTCATATGCCTCAATAACGAGAGGATAATCTCCTGTAAGGTTCCATGTATAACTGCTCAGCTTTCCCTTCACGCAATTTATAAAACCTTCCGGGCCGTAGAATTTTAAACAGCCATCTCTGCGGAGATGAATCCTTAGAATGCTGTCAAAGCCTATAAAATGATCAATATGCGCATGAGATACAAAAATATCGGTTATCTTGAGAATATCCCTTGCGGAAAGGCCGGTGGTAAATCCTGAGTCAAACAGGAGCGCCCTGCCCTCCCTCAACAATCTGATATAAAGCATAGGGTCTTCAAAAGGGCTGTTGAGGATCTTTGCGTGAAAAGAGGGTTTCATGTGAAATTATAACTTATGTGGTGATATAATATAAAAAATCAAGCTGTTACACTTCTCAGTTGTTTGATTAAAAGATAGCTATTTTTTAGGAGGTTTTGATGTCTGAATTAAGAAAGGACCCCGTCTCAGGAAGATGGGTAATAATATCTGTTGAGAGGGGAAAGAGGCCGTCGGATTTTGCTGTTCGAGCCCATGCAAAAAAAGGCGGGTTTTGCGCTTTCTGCTCAGGGAATGAGCATACCACACCAACTGAAATTTTAGCGTTCAGACCGGATGGCAGCAAACCTAATACCCCGGGATGGACATTAAGAGTAGTGCCGAATAAGTTTCCGGCGCTTCGTGTCGAAGGAGAAGAGAACAGGGTTGGCGACGGAATATTTGATAAAATGAACGGCATCGGAGCGCATGAGGTAATAATTGAGTCCCCTGCTCATAACCTTACTCTTTCAACAATGCCTTTAAAATCAGTTGAGGATGCGCTTTTAGCTTTTCATTACAGGATATCAGACCTTAAAAAAGACAAACGATTTAAATACGTCCTTGTCTTTAAGAATGAAGGAGAAGTTGCCGGGGCATCGCTTGAACACACACACTCCCAGCTTATCGCGCTTCCCATTGTCCCCCGTCTGGTTGAGGAGGAGATAGAACACGCCAAGCATTACTATGACTATAAAGAGCGCTGTATATACTGCGACATAATACACCAGGAGATAAAGAGCGGTGAAAGGGTAATTTCGGAGAATCAAGATTATATAACGCTCGCCCCTTTTGCTCCCCGATCGCCGTTTGAGACGCTTATATTGCCTAAAAGGCATGAATCCAGTTTTATGCCGGATGGAAAACTCAATCTGTTAGCTCAAATACTTCAGCGGACGCTCAGGCAGATAGATAAGGCCCTTGACCGCCCTCCATATAATATGCTGATCCATACATCGCCATTCAGAGAAGAGACAAATGAATACTATCACTGGCATATAGAAATAAAACCTAAACTGACAAGCACAGCCGGCTTTGAATGGGGGTCCGGTTTTTATATCAACCCTACCCCGCCTGAAGAGGCGGCAAAATTTATGAGAGAGGCAAAGATATAAAGAACCGGACGGGAGAATCTTGAGATGAAAGCGCTTATAGCATCGTCAGAAGTTGTGCCGTTTGCAAAGACCGGCGGACTTGCGGATGTTGCAGGAACATTGGTCAATGAGCTTAAGAAAGCTGGCGTTGATGCTGGCATCATTCTTCCTTTCTATAAAAGTATCAAACAGGCTGCAAGCGATTTGGGGATAATGCCTCTTAACAAAGAGATTGCCGTACCTCTCGGTAATGAGATTGAAAAAGGCCGGTTATGGAAAGGCCGCACCTCTGAAGGAGCCGACGCATATTTTATAGAGAATGATAAATTTTATGACAGGGATGGTTTGTACGGAACACCGGAAGGAGATTACCCTGATAATGCCTCGCGCTTTATCTTTTACAGCCGCGGCGTTATAGAGGCTATGAAGGCATTGGGGCTTAATGCAGATATCATTCACTGCAACGACTGGCAGACAGGACTTATTCCCGTTTATCTGAAAACAATCTACAGGGATGAATTTCCGAAAACCGCAACAATCATGACAGTGCATAATCTCGGTTATCAGGGCATCTTCCCTCGCCTTGACATGCCGCTCACAGGGCTTGGATGGGAGATGTTTCACATGGAGGCGCTGGAGTTCTACGGAAAGTTAAACCTTCTAAAGGGTGGTCTCTTGTTTGCAGATGTCATTACAACGGTTAGCAAAACCTATGCAAAAGAGATTCAGACGCCGGAATATGGTTTTGGCCTTGAGAATGTTTTAAACAATAGAAGCAGCGATCTCTATGGCATAATCAATGGAATTGATTACAGTGAATGGCAGCCTTGGAAAGACAAACTGATTCCGGCCAAATACAACAAAAAGAATTTGTCAGGTAAAGCCGAGTGCAAAAAACGACTACAGATAGAATGTGGGCTTCCGGAAGACAACTCCCCTCTTATCGGCATGGTCACCAGGCTCTCTTCCCAGAAAGGCCTCGACCTTGTGGCAGAGGCAGCGGAAGGTATTGTTGAATCAGGAGCGCAGTTAGTAATTCTCGGCATCGGAGAAGAGCATTTTCATGAAATCCTCTCACGTCTTCAGGCAAAATACAGCAGAAACATTTCACTTACTATAGGGTTTGACAACATGCTTGCTCATAAGATCTACGCTGGCTCGGATATCTTTCTGATGCCGTCCCTGTATGAACCTTGCGGACTGGGACAGCTTATCGCGCTGCGTTACGGAACAATACCCGTGGCAAGAAGAACCGGAGGGTTGAACGATACAATTGCTGAATACGACTTCTCTTTAGGCTCCGGCACCGGATTTTTATTCGACATGTATTCTCAGGATCAAATGTTAAGCGCTATTAAACTGGCAGTTGAAACATTTAAAGACAAGAAACGCTGGGAACAGGTTCAACATAACGCCATGTCACAGGATTTCTCATGGCATAAATCAGCAAAAGAGTACATTGCTCTTTACAAAAAGGTACTGAAAAAAAGAGCGATGGAGACGACAGATTAAGGGATTAACAACTTATGACGGAACCGGCAGATATCAAATTAAAGGAATCAACCCAAGAGCTGACAGATGTTTTAATTAAAATTGCCGGCGTTGTAAGCTCAACCCTTGAGCTAAGTGAAATTCTCAGCACAATTGCGCAAATTATAGTTAATACGCTGCAAAAAGATTCCTGTTCCATATGCCTTCTTAAATCAGATGGTAAAGTTGTATGCTTTGAAGCGGCAAAAGATATAAAAAAAGAACCTGTCGCCGCATTCTGCCTCTCAATAGATCACAATGAGGTTATCAACAAACTGATAAGCGAACTTCAGCCGCTGGCATTTGAGGATATTAGAGAAGAACCCCTTATTAAGGCCCTCACAAAATCTGAAAACGATGGTCTTCTTTCGCTGCTTGCAGTGCCTATTATCAGAGACAACACAGCAACTGGGATTCTGATGCTGCAATCAAGAGAGCCGTACAGGTACAGTCAGGATGAGATAAACATTCTGACCGTTATTTCACATAATATCAGCGTTGCGATACGGAATGCAGAGCTTTACAAAAACGTCAAGACCCAGCTCGATGAACTGCATATCATTCACGAAATAGGCAAGGCATTAACATCAATCTTAAATATGGATGAGCTTCTCCTTTACATATGTAAAGAGGTGTGCCAATTATTCAATGCAAGAGGCTGCATCCTGAGACTTCTGGAGGGAGAAAACCTCCCTATTAAAGCCTCCTTCGGTCTGCCGGAAAGCATTAAAAAAGAGATGAACCTGCTTGTAGGCGAAGGGATAGCGGGCTGGGTGGCGCAGACCAAAGAGCCGTTACTAGTGGATAACGTCTCCACGGGGCCTGAGAACCAGTACATCCCTGTAATAGAAGCGACCACAGTGCTGTGTGTCCCGCTGAAGATAGGGGAAGAGGTGATCGGAACACTTGGACTTTACGATAAGAAAGATGAATGGGGAATTACGACCTTTACAGAACATGATCTGAATTCATTAAAGACATTCGCCTCTGTTTCATCCATTGCTATTGAGAATGCAAGACTCTACAAGACAGAAACGGAAAAGGAAGAGAAGATACTCTCACTGTACTGGGATGTTACCCAAACCAAAGACTATCTTAAAAGCATAATAGACAACTCAGCTGACGCCATTATAATATCGGATACCAACGGCATAATAACGTCATGGAACAGAAGAGCGGAAGAGATCTACGGATATACCGAAGATGAAGCGCTCGGTAAATTTCTCCCCATGGTACCTGAATTCCTTATAGAGGAAGAGAAGAGAGCAATAAAAAAGATCATGCAGCATGAGACAATAAGCAATATTGAAACAGCAAGAAAGAGGAAAGACGGTAAAGAGATAGAGATAAGCCTGACTCTCTCTCCCGTGCTCGATTCATCAGGCAAGGTTACGGGAGTGAGCGGAATATCCAGAGATATATCGGAAAAGAAGAGGCTTGAAAAAGAACTGATCAAAAGAAATCAGGAATTATCAAGGCTCTTCTTTATAAACTCCGTTATCAGGAGCACCCTTGATCTGGAGAAACTCATAAGAATGGTGCTCACTGTCATCACTATGGGTGACGGGCTTGGATTTAACAGGGCTGTTCTCTTTCTTGTTGATGAGGGAGATCTCACTTTTAAGGGTGTAATGGGGGTTGGGCCCGCGGACGCCCAGGAGGCCGGGCATATCTGGCAGGAGCTCTCTACTAAAGGAAAAACTCTTGAGAAGATAATAGAGGAGATAGAATCCGGCTTATTCAGAAAAGATTCCTATCTTGACAAAATAAGCAAAAACCTTCTTATCCCAATTGATGAAGATTGTATTTTCTTTAAGTGTGCCACTGAAAAGAAACCCTTTAATATAGAGGATGCCAGATCAAGCCCGCTCGTAAATCCGCTACTTATTCAGGGACTTGGAACAAAGGCGTTCGGTATAGTCCCGCTCATCACAAGAGACAAGGCGATCGGAATAATACTGGTTGACAACCTTTTCACGGAAAGGCCCATAAAAGACGATGACCTTCTCTTCCTGATGGGCTTCGCAAGTCATATAGCATCAGCCATAGAAAACGCAAAGCTCTTTGAGAGCATATCGTTTGCAGAGTCTGAACTTAAACATATCTTTGAATCAATATCCGACATGGTCTTTTTTACTGATAAAGACTCCACCATACGACGCATTAACCAGGCAGTTGTCAAAAGGATCGGGAAATCCGAGGCTGAAATAATAGGCGACAAATGCTATAAAATATTCCACGGCAAAAATGAACCTTTAGAGACCTGCCCTCATAGAAAAACATTGGAGACGAAGAAATCCTGTGTCGAAGAGATTGAAGACACGCATCTTGGCGGAGCCTTCGTGGTCTCTAACTCGCCGATTCTTGACTCCGCAGGGAATATTTTAGGAACCGTTCATATTGCCCGTGATGTAACGGAACTCCGGAACCTCAGAGAAAGAGTTGCAAGCTCTGAAAGAATGGCAGCGCTTGGAGAATTAGCCGCGCGAGTGGCGCATGAGATAAGAAACCCGCTTATTTCGGTAGGTGGTTTTGCAAGAAGGCTTGAGAAAAGGCTTACCGGCGACACAGCAGAATATGCAAAGATCATAGTTAATGAAGTCACGAGACTTGAAAGCATTCTGAAAGAAATTTTAGGTTTTGTAAAGACTTCAAGCGCTGTAAAAAGCAGCACTAATGTTAATGAACTTGTTGACGATATTGTAAATCTTAGCACTCCAGAGATAGAGGAGAATGGAAATAGTATAATAAAAAATATATCGGAAACGCCGATAATCGCGGTCATCAATCCTGATAAGATAAGAGAAGCTGTATTGAATCTTATCAAGAACGCGAGTCAGTCAACAGAAAACGGAACGATTACGGTAAGCACAAAGATGGAGAACGAAGAAGCTGTTATTGAGATTGCAGATACAGGCTGTGGAATCAAAAAGGAGGACCGTAAAAATATCTTCAACCCTTTTTTTACAACAAAAACTCAGGGGACAGGACTCGGTCTGGCAGTAACCCACAAAATCATTCAGGAACACAATGGAAGAATTAAAGTTGAAAGCCTTACTAAAGAAGACAAAGAGACAGGAGTAGAAGCGGAGATAGGCACTGTCTTCAGGATCTTCCTGCCGGTAGAGACAACGGATAGAAAGCAGGGTACTTAGAGACAAAATCAATGCAAAAATCTAAAACAGGAGGTGATAAAATGAAGCTTCTAATTGTTGATGACGATAAAAATATTCAACGTTTTTACAAAGAAGAGCTTGAGGAAGAAGGATATGAGGTGATTATTGCCGATACAGGCAAAGACGCCCTTGAACTATTTGAAAAGGAAAACCCTGATGTTGTTACTCTCGATATACTGATGCCGGATATTGACGGGATAAGCCTTTTAAGAAAGATGAAGGAGATAAGTCCCAAGACTCCCATAATAATGTCAACGGCCTATGATTATAGAGATGATTTTGCGGTCTGGGCGTCAGAGGCATACATAGTGAAGTCATCCGATCTTGCCGAGCTGAAGAAAACAATAAAAAAACTCATTAGCTGACATTAAAAAAGAAGAAGATGGATAAACAATCCGAAAACGAGCCGCTCTCTGAGGAAGCAAGACTTGCGGAGGATGTGATACAGGGGATATTAAAAACAAGAAAACTCTTTACTCTCTACCCTCCAAACAATCCCGTATATATTAATGCTTCCGATTCCATCGTGGATAAATTCAGGAAATTCTTTGAGACAAACGACAGGCTTTCATTGAAAATATTCCAGAATGAGATATTATTCAACAATGAACAGGTTTATCATAACCCTGAAAAGAGCGACAATCTCGCCCTCTTCTTCTTTAAAGACGGACTGAAAGAGATAACTTTCTTGAGCAGCATTACCCGTAATGAGATTGAGGATTTCATCCGAATCTTAATTACTGACTTTGAACACGACGCGCCTGATGATGATATAGTTACGATCCTCTGGGAAAGAAATTTTGAGCATATAACGTATTTTGCGGATGAAAATTTTCTGACCGACGTATCTGAGGAAGAGAAGGCTGCAGATAATGTCAAAGAGAAGGTCTACTCTGATGATTCCCTGAAAAAGGCCTACCACGACAGTCTTAAAGCAGAAACTGTGCAGCCGGATATTCCGGTTCCGTTGAGTACGGATGATATTCAACATTTGTCCAGTGATATGGAAATGCAGCATCAATCAAAAACAGACAAATTTGTAGTGATCCTCTTTGAACTGCTTTACAATTCAACTGATCTCGTAACCTTCAAAGAAATTGTCAGGCATATTGAATCAACGCTAAAATACTGCGTCTCAATAGGCGACTTTAGAAGCGCCTCACATATCCTGAATGTTATAAAAGACGATACCAAGAAGAGAGTCCACGAAGACAAGAAGAATATATTTGATCCAATCTTTACTGCGATCAACAGCAGTTCCTTGATCGAAGATATAGGCAGAGTTCTCGATAATGTAACGGCAATTGAAGAGGGCTGGTTTATATCCTATACAAAGCATCTTAATGAAACAACCATTCCTCCTTTCATAAATATCATGGGTGAAGTTCAAAGTTTGAAAGGCAGACATCTTGTTATAGAGGCGCTGGCAATTATCGGACAGCTTAATATAAAAACTCTGGCTGAAGGACTCAAAAACAACAAATGGCATGTGGTAAGAGACACGATTCATATCCTGGGCAAAATCGGCAACTCAGCCTCCATTGAATATCTTGCAAAAAGCATATCCCATGCTGATGAAAGGGTAAGGAGAGAGGCTGTAAAAACCATCGGAAGTCTAAAAAGTCCTGAAACGCTTCTATATCTTTCAAAGGCTTTAAGTGACCAGAGTTATGCCGTTAGGATAACGGCTGCAAAAGCCATAGGCAATATGAGGACTAAAGAGGCAAAGAAAGCGCTTATTAACGAGCTGACTTCAAAAGATTTCATTTCCAAAGACTTTACTGAGAAGAAGGAGTATTTCGGCATTATTGCTCTCTGGCCTGACACCGAGGTCAAAGAATTCCTCATCAGAACTCTCAAGAAAAGACAATTTTGGAAAACAATTAAAAATAATGAAACAAGAGCGTGCGCTGCTTATGCATTAGGGATTCTCCATGAAAAAGACGCCCTCCCCCTGCTTCAGAAAGCAAGCAGGTCAGGTAACAAGGCTCTAAGGGAAAACTCTTTAGCAGCTATTAATAAATTAACAACATGAGTTACGTTCAGCCCTATGGAAGATAAAGAATTTGAAAAGATTGCCAAAGGCTTAATAAATTCTTTTGCTTTGGTAATAAAGACAGCTCAGATACATCATATTAATAATGTTGCTGTAGTAAATGCTATCCAGAAGTTTCTTTCCTTTCTTAATCCGATCTTGTCATCAGAGGCGGTAACTATTGAACTTGTGGGTGAGTTTTTCCATCTGAACAACAGCAGAGTCAGGTATTCCATGGAATACATATTTAATTTTGAATTCTTAATAGAAGAATTTAAGAAGAAGAGGCTCGGCGCTATAATCTTTGAAGAGATTGTGCAGGAAGAGGATATTAAAACCCTGGTCAATACTATTATATCCTCAAGTCATGCAGAAATGCCTTTTCAAGTAATTCATAAAGCCCTTGAAAAAGCACCTCAAATCCACGTAAAAGAATTGAGAAAAATTAGGGATGACCATACTGAATTTAAAAAGAAACAACTTATAAAAAGGTCCTACCTTAACGCAGCCGCCTTAACAAAAGATATCACCAACAGAGTAAAAGCAGGTGAAATGGTGAGTCTTAAAAGACCAAAGAGGACCATCGGAGCAATAATAGACCAGCTCATTGAAGACGAATCAATGCTTATCGGAATGACCACTATAAAGGATTATGATGAATATACGCATTATCATTCGGTAAATGTAAGCATACTATCTATGGCGCTTGGACACAAGTTAGGACTATCAAGAAAAATTCTTGCAAATTTAGGTCTTGCCGGACTCATGCATGATATAGGCAAGATTCAAATACCCATAGATGTCCTGAATAAACCAACATCGTTTACAGACGAAGAATGGCAGTTGATGAAACAGCATCCGGCACACGGAGCGCTGCTAATCTTAAGGATCAAGGAGATTGACGATTCATTGTTAAACCTTGTCATTCCGACTTTTGAACATCATTTAAACTATGACCTTACAGGCTATCCAAAATTAAGGCACAAAGTAAAGATAGATTTCTTATCAAGCATTATAGCAATAGCAGACCAATATGATGCCATGACTTCAGCAAGAGTCTATTCGAGGGTGCCGCTGTCGCCTGAAAGAGCCCTCAGCACTTTACTCGACAAGAGCGGCACACAACTGGACCCTTACCTTCTCAAGGTATTCATCAATATGATCGGTATTTATCCAATCGGCAGCCTCATTGTACTGAACTCAAATGAAATGGGGCTGGTCTTTGAAAACAACACAAATCCTGACTTAATTAACAGACCCAGAATTCTTATTATAAGCAACAGTGCCGGAGAAAGACTGCCGGGTAAAAATACCGCTGTGGACCTGACAGAAAAGGATGAGAACGGGAATTACAAACGCAGCATTATAAAGACGCTTGATCCAAACCAATACGGAATAAATCTTGCTGAGTACCTGCTGTAGATTTTAGTATTTACACACTGCCCTTTACAAATCAGGCATTAATTGAGTACTATTTAAAGCAATTGGTTGAAGATTATAGACTCCCTTTGTAGTTCTATATTCTTCCCCTATTATGGAGAGGTGGCCGAGTGGTCGAAGGCAGCCGCCTGCTAAGCGGTTGTGGGGGTCAAACTTCACCCAGGGTTCGAATCCCTGCCTCTCCGCCAAGCATAATAATGGAATTTAGCAGCATAAATAAAAAAAATAATAAAAAAAGGAGAAGAGTATGAAGAAAATCATTGCAGTAATGGCTATAACAGTAACCCTATTTTCCTTCCTCGCGTGCAAGAAGAAGGAAGAAAAAACGTCTGTCCAGCAGGCTCCAGCCCAAGGACCGATAATGTCGCCTCAGGCAGGAGATCCAACACAGGGCATGCCGCCACATGGTGCACCCCAACAGCAAAAGATGGAATTTAAGGTAGTTGTTCCTGCCGAAGTAAAAGAGGCATGGTCTGCTGTGAAACTTGCTGTGAATGACAAAAAAACAAATAAACAAAAGGATTTTACCGTGTCAATAGGTAAGGAACTTATGGTTCCTGATTCAAATTTAAAAATTAAGGTATCCCATTTTTTCCCGGATTTTAAAATGACAGAACAGACCATTACATCAGCCTCAAATGATGCTAATAATCCTTCTGCCGGCGTGATTATCTATGAAAATGGCAAACAGATATTCCCTGCTTCAGGAGAATTGGGATGGCTCTATTCAAAGTTTCCGGCCATACACCCTTTTCAGCATGAGCGGTTTGAGGTCACGTTAAAAGAAGGGGTAAAAAAATAAGCTTGCGCCCATAGCTCAGCTGGATAGAGCGGCGGACTACGGATCCGTAGGTCGGGAGTTCGAATCTTCCTGGGCGCACCATTTAAGGTTATCGTTGTTGGCTCTTGGTAATGAGGCTATACTGGAGTGATGCGAGGTCTGCAAGAAACCCTTGAATGAATGCGTATGCTGCCTGTCTGCTTCTCTGAAAAGACTAAAAGTCAATGACTTCTAAAGATGTATTTTTTATGCGCCTTGCTCTTAAGGAAGCAGAAGCGGCAGTTTCAGAAAATGAGGTGCCTGTAGGCGCAGTTCTTGTATTGGATGGCAAGGTCGTAGCATCTGCCCATAACAGAAGAGAATCTGAGAATGACCCGACCGCGCATGCAGAGCTGCTTGTCTTAAGAAAAGGCGCGGCGGAGACAGATAACTGGCGTTTAACGGGCTCAACGCTTTATGTGACAAAAGAGCCCTGTGTTATGTGCGCGGGGGCGATGGTAAACGCAAGACTGACCAGACTTGTTTACGGATGCAGGGACAGCAGGTACGGCGCAGTTGTAAGTCAATATCAAATAGCCTCAGATGCCAGACTCAACCACCGCGTTGATGTTTTATCAGGGATCCTTGAAGAAGAATGTTCAGAGATACTGAAAAAATTCTTCAAGATACGCAGGCAAGTATATTGAATTGAAGATTGAAAGCTGTTGCTGAGGATTTAAAGCTTCTCATAGTCATAAACCTTCCGCTTTCAACTCTTCATTTCTTAGACTGGAGAGGTGCCAGAGTGGTTGAATGGGGCGGTCTCGAAAACCGTTGTGGAGGCAACTTCACCCAGGGTTCGAATCCCTGCCTCTCCGCCATGAAGCAGGTGAGAAGTAAGAAATGAGAAGTTAGAAGTTGAAGACACCGGCAGTTACTTAACTTCCTACTTCCCACTTATTATTTTATTTAATATTTGGAGAGGTGTCCGAGCGGCCGAAGGAGCACGACTGGAAATCGTGTAGACGTTCAAAGCGTCTCGAGGGTTCAAATCCCTCCCTCTCCGCCACTTAATAAAGAACGCTTAGAAATAGATTTTTTCCTATTTTACAATTATAATTCATTAACTGATTACAGCCAGGCCTTCGGGCCCTGTGCAACAGCATGCTGTGAAATCCGCCAGATCCGGAAGGAAGCAACGGTAAGCAGTTATCCTGTGTGCCGCAGGATCACCTGAAGGCGTGGCTTTTTAAAAACTTATGAGTTACATTGTCCTCGCACGAAAATGGCGGCCTCAAAACTTCGATGACCTCATCGGTCAGGAGACTGTAGTCAAGACCCTGAAGAACGCCCTGGCCAGCGGAAAAATAGTGCATGCATATCTTTTTTCAGGACCGCGCGGGGTGGGAAAAACCTCAGCGGCAAGGATCCTCGCAAAGTCCCTGAACTGTTTAGAGGGCCCGGCCAGCGAGCCCTGCGGAAAGTGCCGGCATTGTCAAGCTATAACAGAGGGATCCTCAGTGGATGTGTTTGAGATAGACGGAGCATCAAATACAGGCGTTGATGATGTAAGAGAGTTACGGGAGTCTGTAAAGTATGCGCCTTCAAGCGGAAAATACAAGATATATATCATAGATGAAGTTCATATGTTAAGCACACAGGCCTTTAATGCTCTGCTGAAAACCCTTGAAGAGCCTCCGGCGCACGTGATCTTCATATTTGCTACAACAGAGCCGAAGAAGATACCCCCGACAATCCAGTCAAGATGCCAGCACCATTCCTTTCGCAGAATTTCAAAAGAAAGGATAAAAGAGCAGCTTCTTAAGATTGTTAATGCTGAAAAAATAAATATCGAGGAAGCGGCTCTTGAGATGATTGCAAGGGCGGCAGACGGCAGTATAAGAGACGCCCTGACCCTTCTGGACCAGGCATCTTCTTTCAGTGATAATATAACCGCAAAAGACCTGCAGACCCTGCTTGGACTGCCCGAAGTGGAGATAATGTCAAACCTTGCAGAGACCATTCTGACAGGGGATATTTCCTCAACACTCTCTACGATAAAGGAACTGACTGACAGAGGATCCGATCTTCGTTCAATATCCAAGGAACTTGTGGAACACTTTAGAAATCTGGCAATTGTAAAAATCACACCGGATGCCAAGGATATTCTGGATTATTCAATAGATGATATACAGCGCTTTAAGCGCCAGGTGTCGGAAGTCAGCATAGAAGAGCTTACCCTGCTCCTGACAGAACTTCTCAGGCTTGAAGGAGAAGTAAGAAGCGCTATAAATCCAAGGTATACGCTTGAACTCGGACTACTGAGAACATCATTCATAAAAGGCATGACATCTCTTGATGAGATATTGAAGATGCTCGGTAATTCCGTGGAGCATTCAGATATTTCCAAACCGGCATTGACACAAAAAAAAGAGTCTGAGTCTCCGTCATACAATCAAAAGGAGGAGGGAAAGCCTCAAGAGACTCCCGATAAATCATCCGCCATGGACAAGGAGAAGATATGGCACGGGTTAATTAGGAACCTTGATTCGAAAGAGCATCTTCTTGCCTGCAAACTTGCAGAGGCAAAGATAATAAATCTCACGGCATCAGAGTTTATAATTGGATTTAACGGCGGGATGTCTGTTCTTGCGGATTCCATAAGGAATAATTCGCAATTGATTGAAAGAGAGCTGAATAATCTCACCGGCAATAAGCTTAGATTGAAGGTCATGTCGTTAGCCGCTGAAGAAACAAAGAACAACACTAACGACCTCAAAAAAAAAATTCTCTCTGAGCCATTAGTACAGGATGCTATGAGGCTCTTTAACAGCGCTATTGTAGAAGTCAGATCGCTCAAAGACAAAAAGAGCGAGTGAAGAACTTTGCGGCAGAGACCGCAGAGTATAATAAAGTTTCCCCTCCCTTGAGGGGAGGGGATTAAGGGGAGGGTGAAAATTCTTGTTAAATTACCCCTCTCCCTAACCCTCTCCCTCAAGGGGAGAGGGAAGTTTAAGGAAGAAACCTTGCAGAATAGACTGAAGGGCAGTGAAATTTAATCAATATATTAACAGGAGGGTTATATGTCCAAGAAGATGTTTGGGGATCTTATGAAGCAGGCTCAAAAGATGCAGCAGGAGATGGGCAGAATTCAGGAGGAATCAAAAAGGAAGATCGTGGAAGCTGCTGCAGGCGGAGGCATGGTTACGGTCACTGCAAACGGCGCTATGGAAATTCTGTCCATCAAGATTGAGCGTGATGTTGTAAATCCTGACGATATAGAGATGCTGCAGGACCTTATAGTTGCAGCTGCAAACGAAGCACTGCGCAGGGCACAGCAGATGGTGAGCGAAGATATGGGCAAGCTCACGGGAGGCATGAATCTTCCGGGGCTCGGGAATATGTTCGGTTAAATGAACAGCGGAATCGTTGAAAACCTTATAAATGAGCTCTCAAGACTCCCCGGCATTGGAAGAAAGACAGCCCAGCGTCTATCTTTCTTTATTATAGGTATGCCTAAAGAAGATGCCGTCTCCATAGCAAATGCTATTATTGCGATCAAGGAGAATGCGCGCTTCTGCCGCAACTGCTTCAACATAACAGAGGATGAGACCTGCTCTATCTGCCTGGCATCCCGAGACAAAAGCAAGATATGCGTTGTCGAGGAGCCGAGCAACCTTATCGTGATAGAGAGGACAGGGATATATAAAGGGCTTTATCATGTGCTGCTTGGAGCGCTTTCTCCGATAGACGGGATAACCCCTGAAAGACTTAAAATAAATGAACTGGTACAGAGGGTAAAGAACGGCGGTGTTTCAGAGGTTATAATCGCCACAAACCCAAACACAAAAGGCGAGACAACAGCCCAGTATATATCGCAGATACTGAAGCCTCTCGGCATAAAGATCACAAGAATTGCCTACGGCCTGCCTATCGGCGGAGATATTGAATTCGCTGATGAGGTTACGCTCTCAAAGTCACTTGAGGGAAGGAAAGAGATGTAGCTTGTAAGACTTGATTTCCCCGCCGCGAAAAAAACTCAACTTTTCAGCTTAGAATAAAGCCATTCAGTGAACTGATGCCACGGCATAGCCAGATTGTTTAAGGGGAGAGAAGCTGTTTTCTGTATATTGCACACGAGTATGCCCATTTCAGCCGATTCTCTTCCAGCGATAGTTTTAAATTTATTGAGAGGTTCGAGATGCTTCTGTGTAGGGGTTGAAGTCAGCTTGATCTCAACAGGATACAGTTTATTCCCGATTCTGATTATTAGGTCAACCTCAAGGCCGTCATGAGAACGCCAGAAATAGATGTCAGGTTTAATCCCGTTCATTGTAAATGCCTTAACAGCCTCGCTTACTATCATGCCTTCAAATAACGCTCCGCCCATTGCTCCTGATAACGCGGATTTGCCGTCAGGCTGCCTTGTTATAGCGCATACAAGCGCGGTATCAAGAAAGTAAAATTTAGGAGTTTTTACAATGCGCTTGCCGAAATTTCCGAAATAGGGCTTAAGAAGATAACAGAGATACGAAGCCTCAAGCACTCCGGCCCATGCCTTGACAGTCGGCAATGACACCCCGATATCCCGTGAAAGCAAGGCAGTATTGAACATTTGGCCGTGATGCGCAGCAGTAAGCCCTATAAATGATTCAAACGCTCTTACGTCTTTTATATTCTGAAGTTGTCTTACATCACGCTCTATGTATGTCTGAATGTATGAGCGGATCCACAGATCCCTCTTCTCAGGATAAAGAGACGGCTCAGGATATCCCCCGCTCCATATGAAGGATTCAATTGTTCCTTTGCTTTTGTGTTCAAGCAGGCCAAATGGAAGAAGTTCAAGTATCGCTATGCGCCCTGCAAGCGATTCCGTAATATTTTTCATGAGCTGAAACTGCTGAGAGCCCGTAAGGACCCATTTCCCGTTTCTTCTTCGCTCACTGTCTATCCGTATTTTCAGGTATTGGAATATTTCCGGAACATACTGCACTTCATCAAGTATGGCCAGCCGGTCTTTAAACCGGTCAAGAAATCCATTCGGATCCGTTACCGCAAACTGCCGTTCAAGCGGGTCATCAAAGCTGACATAGTCAGCAGACTTCCCGATCTCATGCAAAAGGAAAGTGGTTTTCCCCGCCTGCCTCGGGCCGGTAATCATTAATGCCGGGAATTGTTCCAGCGACTTTTTGAGTACGCGTGACAATCTTCTTCGTATGTACATACTGAAATTATAAAGTTGAACTTTATAATTGTCAAGGATATAAGGATTTTATTCGCTGATGAGATTACGCTTTCAAAGTCCCTTGAGGGACGGAAAGAGATGTAGCTTAACTAAAACGTCAGTTGCCTTCATGTAATAACGCCCTACATATCAAGAATGCGACGGGGTTTTAATATTATTGATTAACAAGAGAAATAACGACAAGTTCACGCGCTGCGAGGCGGTTAGCGTGGAACGACTCGTTATCATTCTTAATTAATTGTATCTATCATGTTGAGAGGGGAGCTACCATCAATTTCTAACCAGCCTATGGTCTTTCCATTTTCCACAACAGTAACCCACCATTCAGTGACTGGCTGTGATTCTTGCACCAAAGTACCGTCACCAATCTCGTTGTATAGACACGGTACATCTTTTGTAACTTTGCCCGCGTATCTGTAAACGCAAACACCTTCACCGACGTATACCAAATCTTCAATTACATCACCCTTTTTAAAACTAAAACCCCACGCTCCGCCGTCTGCACGAGCCCGAAGTATGCCTGGTTTTATTGTTATTTGAATGCTTTTCCCAAGAATAAGATCAGAGTAAATTTTTGCATTGTTTTTAATGCCGAAAATTTTGCCGCCATACTCTTTGCGTCTTTTAATGAGCTCTTTTACTCCGAAATCAAAGGACATTACTGCCCCCCTTTTTAACATTAATGTCGCAACAACAGGTGATTTAGACATCGCAGATTCATGTAACTCAATTTTATCTTTGACTACTTCAAAATAAGGCATGCCTTCAAAAGGCCAGGATTCATACTGAAAGACATCTTGTGCGGCTATTGCAACACCTGTCATTAACATCATCAGAAGCATTGCAAGAATTAATCGGCTATGCATCAGCGTTTCCTTATTTCAAGGGGAACCAGTTATTTGATTTAAACATGTGATTCCAAAACCTCTTTAATAATCTCCCTGTCAACATCATCTTCTATTCTGACTCTTCCGATAGATTCAGGCAGGATAAATTTTAACCTGCCTGATGCAGCTTTTTTGTCAACCGCCATAGCCTTGATAACTTCCGAAACACTGATGTCTTTCGGAAGATTTGAAGGCAGTTCATACTCTTCAACAAGCGCATTTATACGTGCTGCGGAATCTTCCTGAAAGATCTTCATCCTGACCGCAAGTGCGGCGGCGAGGCACATGCCTATTGCAAGAGCTTCTCCGTGAAGATATTTTTTATAGTCCGTCAAGGTCTCAAGAGCATGTCCGATAGTATGACCGAAATTAAGGATTGCTCTTAAGCCCGACTCTCTTTCATCCTTGGATACAACATCAGCCTTAATTTCACACGAGCGTTTGATGATATTGATGATGCCGTCGCCAAGCGATAATATCTCATCTTTATGGTCCGTCAAATAATCAAAGAACCTGCTGTCAGCAATGACGCCGTATTTGATCACCTCGGCAATACCTGCGCTAAACTCTCTCTTTGGAAGCGTCTTTAATGTATCAACGTCTATGCATACAAGCGAGGGCTGATAAAATGCCCCTATCATATTTTTGCCGAGGGGATGATTGACCCCTGTCTTTCCGCCCACAGAGCTGTCAACCTGCGCAAGAAGCGTGGTAGGGACCTGCACGTACTTAATCCCCCTCATATATGTAGCGGCAACAAAACCCGCCATGTCCCCGACAACTCCGCCGCCAAACGCGATTATCAGAGAGTTCCTGTCAAACTTGGCCTCAAGCAGCTTCCCAAGAAGGTTATATATCCATAGAAAATCTTTGTACTCCTCTCCATCAGGCAGAAGAAGCACTTCATATGATATCCCATACTTCTTCATCGAGGCGGAAAGCTTATCTTTATAAAGCGGGAAGACTGTCTTGTTGCTGATAATCGCGGTCTTTGAAGGCCTCAGATGCTTCACCATCAGACCCAGTTTCGGAAGGATATCCCTGCCTATAGCAATGTCATAACTCCGATCGCCGAGTGCAACCTTTACCCTCTCCTTATCAAGAGAAAGCATCTCCATTATCTCTTCTGCTGCCTCAAAAGGAGTTATATAGCTGGTATCAACAGTCTCATCCGCCTGTGAGTAAAGAGCCTGCCTCTCTGAAAGAAGCCTGTTTATCTCTTTAAGAGGTTCTTCGACATTAAGCAGGGGTCTCTTCCCCCCTTCAGCCATAATGCGTCTGAGGATAACCTCAGGATCGGTTTTCAACCAGATGATGACCCCTCTCCTACCGAGGTTATCAACATTCCTCTTATCCTTGATAACACCGCCGCCTGTGGCTATTACAACATCCTTCTTTTTAGATACCTCTTCAACTACAGACCTCTCAACCCCCCTGAAATAATCTTCGCCCTTCTCCTTGAAGATAGAGGCAATAGGAATGCCTTCACGTTCCTCGATAAGGACATCAGTATCTATGAAAGGCCATGACAGCATTCTGCTGAGCGCCATGCCTACAGAGGTTTTGCCTGTGCCCATAAAGCCTGTAAGAACTATCTTCATAATTTATATGTTTGGTTCTTTCTCATTTTAAGTGGGTAGTTACTTCCCCTCCCTTGAGGGGAGGGGATTAAGGGGAGGGTGTTATGTCTAGTATAGTGCTTTAACCCTTTTACCATTGATTTATCACCCTCTCCCTACCCTCTCCCCTCAAGGGAGAGGGACTTTACCCACTCAGCCCATAGATTTAGAATTAGCATGACTTAGAAACATGACTTAGAATTGATTGATCTGCTTTAGATACCCCTGATAGTTTCTCTTAACTTCTTCCATGCTGTCACCGCCGAACTTTGAGAGAAGGCTGTCCGCTATAACAAGCGCCAGCATCGCCTCACCGACTACCGCGGCAGCAGGTACAGCGCATATATCAGAGCGTTCATATGCCGCCTTATAAGGTCTTTTATTGATAATATCAACTGAACTGAGCGGACGTGCCTGCGTAGGGATAGGCTTCATCGCAGCCCTTACAATCAGGGGCATTCCATTCGTCATTCCGCCTTCAACGCCGCCCGCGTGATTTGTCTTTCTGTAAAAACCTCCTGCAAGTCCTGTGCCTCTTGCCGGACTTGTGTAGTAAATCTCATCGAGCACCTCTGAGCCAAAATTGCATGCCGTCTCAAACCCTTCACCGATCTCAACGCCCTTGACAGCCTGAATGCCCATCATGGCCCTTGCAATCTCTGCGTCAAGCCTCCTGTCCCACTGTATGTGGCTCCCCAATCCTGCGGGAAGGCCTGTTGCAAATACTTCAAAGATACCGCCGAGAGAATTCCCAGCCTTCTTTGCCTTGTCTATCAGTTTAACCATCTTTTTTGATGCATCAGTGTCAGGACATCTTACAGGCGATTTTTCAGCACCTTTGAAAGCCGTTAAGAGATTCTCCCCTTCCGCTTTCCGGCTTGCCACGCTACCTATGCTGACAACAAAACTCCCTGTCATAATATTAAACTCAGAGAGAAAACTCTTTGCAATCGCCCCAAGAGCTGTTCTCATCGCTGTTTCACGAGCGCTTGAGCGTTCGAGGATATTGCGTATATCTTTGAGGTTATATTTAAGCGCCCCTGCAAGGTCTGCGTGGCCGGGCCTTGGACGGGTGACGCTGAATTTGGTATCCGGGATTTCGGATTTGAGACCCGGTAGTTCAACACTCATAATATTCTGCCAATTCTGCCAGTCTTTATTCTCTATAAGAATTCCGATAGGGGAACCAATAGTCTTTCCCATCACCACTCCTGAGATTATCTCGGCATGGTCGGACTCTATCTTCATCCGCCCTCCCCTTCCATATCCTCCCTGACGCCGCTTAAGTTCCCTGTCAATATCTTTTGAAGAGATGGAGAAACCTGACGGAAGCCCTTCTATAATTCCGGTCAAGGCCCTCCCATGCGACTCACCGGATGTAAGAAACCTGAGTTTTGTCATACCGCTGTTCCCTCCGCTCATTTTAGATTGATGATGACATTATGTTATTAGAAATTCAATGGAAAGTAAAGACAGCAATCTCCTATTAAAGTAAAGTCTGTAGCTAAAGAAGCGCAAAAAGTTTTATAATACTAAAACCAAATGATAGATTTATGCAGCAATTTTAGACTAACCGCTGACTAGGATTTATCCTCTGTTTCATTTTAATTAACATGCGTAAACAAATGAAGATTGACGGGTTGCTGTTCGATCCAAGAAGCAATATGTATATACTGCTCCTGAGGGAAATAAACGGCCACGACACGCTCCCTATATGGATTGGTAAACCCGAAGCAGATTCCATTGCTCTTGCCATGGGAAAGATCGTCACGCCCAGGCCCATGACCCATGACCTTATAAAAAATGTGGTCAGCGAACTCAAGATGAAGATAACAAAAATAGTGATCACCGACATTATTGAAAACACCTATTATGCCGGGATATATGTGGATCAGGGGGAAGAAGAAATCGTTATTGATTCAAGGCCGAGTGACGCAATAGCCGTAGCCATAAGGGTAAACGCCCCCATCTTTGTAGAAGAACATGTTATTTCAATCAGAAATAACGATGAGCTGGAAGATTGGCTGAAGAACCTGAAGCCGGAAGACTTCGGCAATGTCATGTGATGCTGTGATAAGACCGCGATTATCGTGTTAACAAAGACCGAATCCATTGTACTTAAGACGCGAAAGTACAGCGAAGCAGACCTGATAGTAACCTGCCTCACACCTGACAAGGGAATCATCAGCGCATTTGCCAAAAGCCCGAGAAAGACCCGCAGCAGATTCGGCAGCAGTCTGGAGCCGCTTACCCATGCGAAGATATCCCTATGGGGCAAAGAGCAGTCAATGCCCAAGATCACCCAGTCCGACATTATTAATTCTTTTCATGAGCTGAGAGACAACTTTCACGACTTTATCAATATGTCTAAGCTTTCTGAAATCCTTATTGCATTGATGCCCGAAGCCGCTCCGAATAAAAAGATATTCTCCTTCTTTCTGAGTATTCTTGCTCTCATTAAGTCCTCAGAGGAAGAGCCGAAAGATGCCCTGTTTATCATAGCGCAGGCACGACTGCTTGCAATTACAGGATACGCGCCGAGGCTTAAAGGATGCGGAAAATGCGGAAGGAAGAGCCAGAACTTCTATCCTGACTCCGGCGCCATACTTTGCAGTAAATGCGCCTCTTCTCAATACGTCAGGCTAAATGAAGCGCCCTTAAAGATCGCTGACAGAACGCTCGGTTTTTACACGCACAGCATTGAGTGGCCTATAGTTACATCTCGAAGATTAAAACCTCATAAAGATACTCTCACGGAACTTTCAGCGGTCATTGACATGCACCTGAAATACCTGCTTAACAAAAAACTTCATTCATCCTCGTTTCTTGCGGGTACAGAGAGAGAGTAAAAACAGAAATCTTGCATTGTAAGGCGGGATTAAATGATTTACGCTGACAGTGCATCGGGTTGGACGATCTCTTTCATTTTCTGCTGACAGGAAGTACAGCAAAACGTCCGTACTGATAAAAATGTTCATCAAAGGCAAAGGCGTTGGTTAGCCCAAGACGCTCCATGACTGTAAAACTCGTTGCATCAGTAAATGAAAAACCTTTATCCCCGTGCTGCTTTAGAATCTCAAATGCCTTTTCCTCATCTTCAGCGCTAACTCTGTGCAGTCTAATAAGAGGGTTATTCCTGATAAGCTCTGCCATCTCTACAGCAACAGCATGGAACCTGCAGAAATACGTATAGACTTCATCAAGGATAAAATTCGTCGTATGAAGCCTGAGCCTCTTTGTCTGTATTTCCTTGAGAAAGTCCTGAGCCTCGTCATGATTATCATCATCCGCAACGCGCAAGGCAACAAAAGCGCTTGTATCAGTAAAGATATCTCTTCCCTTCACTTTTTCCGTCCGTAAATATAATCATCATGCTGGCGTGAACCTTTTTTTCTACCCATTTGCAGGCTGTCGTCAGAAATAGAAAACAAGGGGTTATCCTTATAATCATTGTCGCTGGGAAGCCGCTGGTCTATCAATTCGCGGATGATCCCGGCGATGCTCGAACGCTTCTTTTCCGCCTGCTGCCGGAGATACTGATATTGCTCCTTTGTCAGGTATATCTGAGTTCTGTGTGCGTCTGTCTGCATATTCCACCTCCTGCATTACATTATGCTGTATATACAGCATAATGTCAAGAATTCGGCAAGGCGGGATTAAATTTCAATAGTCAGTAGTTGCGTTGACCGTACTTATAAACGGAATTATTACCAGTCACAACACCGCCGTCATCTATGAAAAAGTTTTTCAAGTATAAAGTGCACACTCCATAAGTCTTGTCTGGAGGAAGCAAAGAGACTTCACTTCAGTCTTGGAGCTTCCGAGAGACAATTTCTGTTTTTCGTCTCCTCCGTTGAGAAATCG
>JACRPZ010000022.1 GCA_016222905.1 Nitrospirota bacterium | reverse complement strand
GTCTTTCGGTATTACCGCGTCGTATATATAGCTGTAGAAACTGACCTGCCCGTAATCCTTCTTTATCATCGTCCCTCCTGACTTTATGTTTGCTTTATTTATGCAAACTTAATGCCAGTCTTTTTCAGCAGTCTCAAATTCGCTGAAGCCAGAAACTGGGACCAGTTTCACAGCCCCAAGAACCTCTCAATGGCCCTTGCCGCCGAGGCGGCTGAACTGCTTGAGATCTTCCAGTGGCTCACTGAGCAGCAGTCAAAGGATATAGTGAACTCTGAAAAAGACATTGCGGAAGTGAAAGAAGAGATTGCCGATGTCTTCATCTACCTCGTCCGCCTTGCCGATAAATTAAACATCGATATCGAACAAGAAGTCCTCGCCAAGATCGCCCTCAATGAAAAGAAATACCCCATCGACCTCTCTAAAAACAACGCTACCAAATACAATAAGAGATAATACCTGTCATGCTATAATCTTTAACACAACCTTAGACTGGAAGCGATTGTGAAGGGGAAGAAATAATAGCAATTGCCCTGTATGAAATTTATATGGTAAAGTTAAGCAAGACAAACTTACAGAGAGAATCAGATGAAAAGAAAAAAACTGCAAAAAAACATAGTGGATCACTGGCGGACAGAGTTGACGCCGGAGGAGCGGAAAAAGCTGTATCTGAAAAGCATTCCCGAACAGGTGCACGCCTCAATGGCGTTCGAAGGCGAACCCGTAAGCCTAAAGATGCTGAAAGAGTATCTGAAGAGTCTGAAGAATACTCCTCTACCACACGGTTCATAGAATCCAGCCTCGGCATCAAATCATATTCAGAGCTTGCCCCACATCTTGCAAAGGGGGTTGAACGCGTCATGGCTTCATTCCTTAACAAAAGCGCCGCTGAACTGCTGATTACGCCTGAATTTATCCGCACGCTTCATAAGGATGCCTTTGAAGAACTTTTCCCAGCATGGGCCGGCCAATACAGGGATAGAAACGTTACCGTCGGCAGGTATATACCACCGCCGTATTACGAAGTTCCGCTAATGATACACCAATATTGTAAAGACCTTGAAGCGCGACTCTCTGTGTTGGGGGCTGCTCCTCCGGTTACCAACATTCTGCTTGAGGCGCTTGCCTTCGCAGAGGGGAGATTCCTGAGCATCCATCCGTTTCTTGATTTCAACGGGCGCGTGGCGAGAATGCTCATGTTCGCTTTATGTTACCGGCTGGAATTGCCGCCTGTTGAATTGGTACCCAACGAAAAACAGAAAGACAGTTACTTGTTTGCTCTGTCCGAAGGCGATAAACTTATTTGGCAACCGCTGATTGAAGTATGGAAGCAACGCCTGGAAAAAAGAGAGCGTTAATAGTAAGTTAATGATAAGAAAATCAGGGGGGAAGAGCGCATTATAATATAAGTGCTTAGCAGACTGCTGAAAAAGTATTTTCACTGTCATTGCGAGCAAAGCGAAGCAATCTTGTTACTATAGTGATCAACAAGCTGGAGATTGCTTTGTCACAGCCGTTTCTCGTAATTATAATAAATAAGGAGAATAAAACATGCCGCTGCCGGTTTTAGTAAAAACACTGGTTGAGAAAAAAGTCGGAGAGTATTGCAAGAATAAAGTGCCGCCTGATGTTTTAAGTGAACTTAACATCTCATATAATATACGCGGCAACAGTATTACCTTATTCGAAAACAGGGCTCCGTGGCGTCCTGATATGAAAGAATGGACATCCATGCCGATTGCACAGATGAGATATGATAACAAGACAGGCGAATGGACTCTTTATTGCGTGGACAGAAACGATAAATGGCATAAGTATTTGGATTTTGATCCAACCAAAAATATAGACGAATTACTTGTCGAGATTAACAAAGACCCTACAGGAATATTTTGGGGTTAATGGTAGAATTTCTATATGGAGATCATCGGCACCATTAAAGATATGCATGACTTAAGCAGGGCTCTTATGTCTCAGGATAAGACCATCGGCTTTGTCCCGACTATGGGCGCGCTTCATGACGGGCACCTGAGCCTTGTCAGGCGTTCAAAAGCTGAGAATGACGCAACGGTTGTCAGCATATTTGTGAATCCCACGCAATTTGGGCCAAATGAGGATTTCCTGAGGTATCCGAGGGAGGTTGAGAAGGACGTTGATAAGCTCTCAGCTCAGGGGGTGGATACTATTTTTATCCCTGTCGAGAGAGAGATGTATCCGGAAGGTTTTTCCGCCTCGATCAATATCGGCAAAATAGGAGAAATCCTCTGCGGCGCGTCAAGGCCTGGACATTTCAACGGCGTGGCAGCGGTGGTCGCCAAACTCTTTAATATTGTCATGCCTGACAGGGCATATTTCGGGCAGAAGGATTTTCAGCAGACAGTCATCATCAATAAACTTGTTAAAGATCTTAATTTCAGCGTTGATATTGTCGTCTGCCCGACAATCAGGGAATCTGACGGGCTTGCAATGAGTTCAAGGAACAGTTATTTAAACAGCGGGGAAAGAAAAGCAGCCGTGATTTTATTCAAGGCCTTAAAACTCGGAGAGGAACTTATTGTATCCGATGGTATTGTTAATGCGGTATTGATCAAAGAGGAGATGAGAAAACTTATTCACTCTGAACCGCTTGCAGCCATAGATTATGTCGAGATAGTTACTGCCAATCTTAAAGAAGTGGAAAAAATTAAACTCCCTGTGGCAATATGTCTTGCAGTGAAGATAGGAAAGACAAGATTGATTGATAATCTAATCATTGACCCAAATAATGCAGATATTTGCAGTCTTTAATCCGAAAAATGCAGATATTGCTCAATCAGATAATTAAATCGATGAATAATTTATTGAAATAATATGCAGAAGGCTTAAAATAAAAGAGTGCACGCTCAAGTTAGTTGATATTGCAGCTAAGGTATCGAAAATTATCCGCTTTCACAACACCTGCATTTTTCTTAATGCATTATTGGGGTTAACTAATGGACAAAGTGACAGATAAAGTTCCGGCTATACAAAAAATTGAGAATACGGCAGCTCTCCCGTTAAAAGAACGCAGGGGCGAAATTATTCCCCTTGTAATAAAATTCATTAAATTGTCAGAGGAGCAACTCGGGACCGCGCCTAAAGAGCTTACAAAAGAGATAGAGGAGCACCTTGTAACATATGACTGGCCCGGCGGGGAAAAAGAGCTTGAAACCGCTGTAAAGAGGGCATGCATTCTTTCTGACGAACCCGTCCTTCAGATAGAGGATTTCGACCTTAAGCAGAGACAGGCGAGGTCTATCGGAAAGTTTGTCGAGTCAAAGCTTAAGAGTTTTATGCGCAACATCAAGAGCCTTGAAAAGTTTAATCTCTATGATATGGTCATCCCTGAGGTTGAGAGATCGCTTATACTCATGGTGATGAAAGAGACAAAAGGGAACCAGATAAAGACATCAAAGCTCCTCGGCATAAACCGCAATACGTTGAGAAGCAAGATAAAGAAGCTGGCTATAAAAGTTAAGCCTTAAAATGCATTTAAATAAAACCACAGAGTTCACAGAGACTTCGTGCTTTTAAAAAACCTTTATTACTGCAAGTAATTTTTTGTGTTCTCTTCTTATTTTCTCTCTGCGTTCTCTGTGGTTAATTGCAGTTCCCAGCTTAAATTTTCAGCAATGCCATTCCTGAAACCGGGTCAAGCTCTCTTTTAGCATCAACGCCCTCTATCTCTATAATGACTGCCTCAAGCACAAGAAATGTCTCAGAGTTTTTTCTCAGGCAGCCCACCTTCACCATATCTTTCTTGCCGAATGCGCCGTGAAAATGTATTTTAGGTTCGTCTCCCTGCCAGAATATGGTGCCGAAGCCGAAGACCTCGTGGCTTTCACCGAGACTTTTCCATACAGGTTTCGGCGGCATCTCTTCGCTCTCAGGCCCGACAACAATGTCGCCTTCCCTCATCCCACCTACTATCTGTACGGTCCCGGCTTTGATCCCCTCTTTTCTTGCGATCTCAGCAAGCCCGGTTATAACATCATCCCCGTCCTCAAACCTCACAACAATGACCCTTCCCTGCCTGCCCGTCTGATATTTCATAAAGCCTCCCGGAATTTGCAACAATTAAATTTTTTTATTTTTATATTTTAGCTTTGACATGCGGGAATCTTCTTTTTTAAAATGAATTCTCATTATTATAGCTATAGTCCGCGTAACTTTCCTTAAACATACTGTATATATAAGATGCCCCAGCCGGTTTTAAAAGGTGAATCAATGACAGATAAGAGATGTGAAGAAGTTCTGGAGAAGCATCAAAAGGAAAAGGGGAACATAATATCTCTTCTCCAGAATATACAGGAGGTCTTCGGGTATATACCTGAGGATACAGTGTTCTGGTTCTCAAGGGAGCTGAACATCCCTGCGAGCAGCTTCTACGGAGTGGCGACATTCTACGCGCAGTTTTATCTTAAGCCGCGAGGCAAAAATATCATAACAGCCTGCTGCGGCACAGCCTGTCACGTCAAAGGGTCAGGCCCGATTATTAATAAGATACGCGAAGAACTGAAACTCCCGGAAGGAGAGACAACAAGCAAAGACGGCAAGTTTACAGTAGAGAGCGTCGCATGTGTCGGCGCTTGCAGCATAGCCCCTGTATTTATTGGGAACAAAAAAGTTTTTGGCAAGATGACTATTGAGAAGGCCTCTGAAATGCTTAAGGGTATAGATAAGGGCAAAGGTGCATAAGATGCCTGCAAAGAAAACAGCAAAGAAAGCGGACATAAAAGATCTCGTCATACGTGTTTGTGTAGGCACGGGAGGGCTTGCCGCGGGCAGTCAGGAGGTTATGGACGAGTTCGGCAGCCAGCTCAAGTCTCATGGCATAAAGGCTGAGATCGTAAAAAAATGCGTCAATAAGACTGGATGCCGCGGCTTCTGCGCAAAGGATGTGCTTGCGGATGTGATCCTCAATGATAAGTCTGAAACGTACCAGCTTCTCACGCCTGAGATGGTCAGCAGGATTGTTGAAGAACATATAGTGAATGGCAGTCCCGTAAAAGAATGGCTTGTTGGTCCTGAGTATCACGCGTTTCATGACAAGCAGACAAAAATACTTCTGAAACAATGTGGGCATATCGACCCTGAGGACATAGACGCATATATAAAAATAGGCGGATATGAGGGAGCAAGGAAGATATTTTCACTTGAGCCTTCTGAAGTGATCGAAGAAATAAGGGCGTCGGGACTGCGCGGCAGGGGCGGAGCAGGTTTTTTGACCGGCCTCAAATGGGAATTGTGCAGCAAGGCAGAGGGAAGCCCAAAATATATAATTTGCAATGCGGATGAGGGTGATCCCGGGGCCTTCATGGACCGTTCGGTTATCGAAGGCAACCCGCACTCGGTTATCGAAGGCATGGTAATAGGCGGTTACGCTATCGGCGCTAATTACGGTTATGTATATATCCGCGCGGAATATCCGCTTGCGATACAACGGCTGAAGATAGCTATATCCGATGCCCGGAAGAAAGGGTTCCTCGGCGAGAATATCTTCAAGACCAAATTCGATTTCGACATAAAGATCAAAGAGGGCGCGGGCGCATTCATCTGCGGCGAAGAGACCGCGCTCATCGCTTCAATTGAAGGCAAGCGCGGAATGCCGCGCGCAAAGCCGCCATTCCCTGCGCATAAGGGGTTATGGGGCAAGCCGACAGTCATTAATAATGTTGAGACGCTCTCAACCCTCCCTACAATTATCACACAGGGTGCAAAATGGTTCTCATCAATCGGAACTGAGAAGAGCAAAGGCACAAAGGTATTTGCAATAACAGGAAAGATAAAGAATACCGGCCTTATCGAGGTGCCGATGGGGATGTCTCTCAGGGAGATAGTGTATGACATAGGCGGAGGCTGCGAGAAAAATTGCGCACTCAAAGCGGTCCAGACAGGCGGACCATCAGGCGGATGTATCCCGGCTTCTCATATTGATATGCCTGTGGATTATGAATCGCTTATGGCTATAGGCTCCATGATGGGCTCAGGTGGAATGGTGGTCATGGATGATACGACCTGCATGGTTGACATGGCGAAATTCTTTCTCTCATTCACGCAGAACGAGTCCTGCGGGAAATGCACTCCCTGCAGGATAGGCACAAAGAGGATGCTTGAGATACTGACAAGGATTACCAACGGCAAGGGAAGAGAAGGCGACATCGAACTCCTTCTTGAACTCGGCAATAGCATAAAACTCACTTCATTATGCGGGCTTGGGATGTCAGCGCCGAATCCGGTGCTCTCAACCATCAGGTTCTTCAGGGATGAGTATGAGGCGCATATTAGAGACGGCATATGTCCTGCGGCAGTATGCAAAGCGTTACGCATATATACAGTCAGCGTTGAACTCTGCAAGATGTGCGGCAAGTGCTTTAAGGCATGTCCTTCAGCCGCCATCGCGTGGGAGAAGAAACAGCCTGCGAAGATTGATAAAGGAAAATGTATAAAATGCGGCGCATGTTATGAAGCATGCCCGTTTAATGCAATATTGTAGTGAATATTGGGAGGAAGCCTTGTCAGAGAATAAGATAAAGATAACCATAAACGGCATTGAAACCCTGTGCGACAGGGATGATACGATCCTGAAAGTTGCCAAGAAGATCGGCGTCAAGATACCGCACCTCTGCAATGACAAGAGGCTTGAGCCTTACGGCGGATGCAGGCTCTGTATCGTTGAAGTTAAGGGCGTACCGAGGCCCCTTCCGGCATGCACAACGCCAGCGACAGAAAATATGGAAATAATTACTGATAACGATTCCATAAGAAAACTGCGCGCGAACCTTATCGAGCTTCTCCTCTCCAACCATCCTAATGACTGTATGAGATGCGAAAGGACCGGAGACTGCAAGCTCCAGAATTTATCTTATGAATACGGAGTAGACGGCAGCCGTTTTGAGGGTGAGAAATGGGATCTTCCGATAAGAGAGGACAATCCCTTTATCTCATATGAACCGAATAAATGCATCCTCTGCGGAAGATGCACAAGGATATGCAATGAAGTTGTTATGGCAGGGACGATAGAGCTTACCGGAAGGGGCTTTAACTCAATGCCTGACACAGCCTTCAAAAAACCTCGCACGCTGGAGAACTGTGAATTCTGCGGCCAGTGCGTATCCACCTGTCCGACCGGCGCATTGACAGACAGGAAGGGACGGGGCAAGGGACGCTCATATGATCTAAAGAAGATCAAGACCACATGCTCATATTGCGGAACCGGATGTAATTTTTATCTCAATGTAAGAGATGGCAAGGTTGTAAAGGTCACCTCTGACACCGATGCGCCTGTTAATCAGGGGAACCTCTGCATCAAAGGCCGCTACGGTTATGATTTCATCCATAGTGAAGACAGAATAAAGACGCCGCTCATTAAAATAGGCGATAAGTTTGTTGAGGCAGCGTGGGATGAGGCGCTGGACCTTATAGCAGAAAAATTTTCATCGCTCATGAAGAAGCACGGCAATGAGTCAGTCGGCGCGTTTTCATCATCAAGATGCACTAATGAGGAGAACTTCCTCCTCTCAAAATTTGTGCGCACGGTCTTCCGCAGCAACAACGTGGATAACTGTGCGCGTGTCTGACACGCCCCAACTGTTGCCGGTCTGGCAACAAGCCTCGGAGCCGGAGCCGCGACAAATTCTCTGGCGCAGATGCCGGACATAGATACCCTTTTCCTCTTCGGCTCAAACCCGACAGAGGCACACCCGATAGTCTCCATATGGCTTAAAAAGGCTTTGCGTAAAGGAGCTAAACTTATCGTGGGAGACCCGCGCAAGACATGGATGGCAAAGCGCGCTGATATCTGGCTGAATCTGAAACCCGGAAGCAACATAGCTATGCTGAACGGCCTTGTAAATGTAATACTGCAAAAAGGCTGGGAGAATAAGGATTTCATCGCAAAGAGGACAGAAGGTTTTGATGAACTGAAGGCAAAGGTCAAGGAGTATGACCTTGCCCGTGTTGAGAAACTTACGGGTGTATCAAAAGAGAATATAGTCGAGGCAGCCCGTCTTTATTCTCATGCTGATAAAGCGATGATAGTCTACGGTCTCGGTGTGACTGAACACAGGACAGGGACTGAAAACGCAATGGCGATAGCCAATCTCGCGCTTGTCTGCGGCCATTTGGGCAGGCCTTCAACAGGCATCATGGCGTTGAGGGGACAGAATAATGTTCAAGGCGCTTCAGACCTCGGACCATTGCCTGCAACCCTTCCCGGATACCAGTCTGTGAAAGACCCGAAGGCGCGGGAGAAGTTTGAGAAGGCATGGGGCGTTCCCATTTCAGAAAAGATAGGCCTCAAGTCAGTTGAGATGCTTGATGAATGCAAGGCCGGAAAATTCAAAGGCCTCTTTATATTAGGCGAAGACCCTGCTCAGACAGACCCTGATCTCAATCACGTGAACAAAGCGCTTGAGTCAGTTGAGTTTCTCGTTGTGCAGGATATTTTTCATACAGAGACGACAAAGCACGCTGACGTGATACTTCCCGGCGCGAGCTTTGCTGAGAAGGACGGCACCTTCACGAACGGTGAGAGGAGGGTCCAGCGCGTGAGAAAGGCGATTGAGCCGCTTGCGGGCAAGGCAGAGTGGCAGGTGATATCCGAACTTGCGACAAAGATGGGTTATTGCCAGAGCTACAGGAATCCTTCAGAGATAATGGATGAGATAGCAGGCCTAGTTTCCCATTATGGCGGGATAAGTTATGAGAGGCTTGAGAAGGAGAGCCTACAGTGGCCCTGTCCTACCAAAGACCATCCCGGTACAACCACGATGTACACCGACCTCTTCGCAAGGCCGAATGGACTTGCGCTCTTTATGTCGCTCGACCACAAGGGTTCAGGTGAAGTGCCTGACAAACAATACCCGTTTGTGCTGATAACAGGAAGAGTCCGCGAGCATTACAACAACGGCTCAATGACAAGAAGGTCGCCGGGCATTATGGAGCTTGTGCCTGAAGAGCTTGTTGAGATAAACCCTGAAGATGCTGAGAAACTTAAAATAAAGAGCGGCGACATGGTAACAGTATCATCAAAGAGAGGCTCAGTCAGGGCAAAGGCAAAGGTTACAAACCGCTCGCAGAAGGGCAATGTCTTCATGACATTCCACTTTGACAAAGCCCTTACGAATATACTTACATCAGAACACAGAGACCCTATAACAGGCACGCCTGAGTACAAGGCATGCGCTGTTAGAATTGAGAGGTAAGAGAAGCCGTTTCTTTTATATAAGCATCAATCGCCCGCGCGGCGCGTTTGCCTGCGCCCATTGCGCTTATAATGGTTGCGGCCCCGGTTGAAATATCTCCGCCCGCAAATATTCCGGGGATGTTTGTTCTTCCGTCGCAGTCTGTAGTGATATACCCTGCTCCCCACAGATCCAGTCCTTTCACTGATTTGACCAGCACCGGGTTTGAAGTCTGCCCTATCGCCATAATGACCTGATCAACCTCAATCGTGAACTCTTCACCCGAACAATTTGGCTTTCTTCGTCCGGATTCATCTGTTTCGCAAAGCACCATCTTGTCACATCTGATGGCTTTTACATAGCCCCTCTCGTCTCCTATTATCTCTTTAGGGTTTACCAGCAGAAGCAGTTCTATCGCTTCTTCCTTTGCATGCTCCACCTCTTCAAGCCTGCACGGCATCTCGTCTTCCGTCCTTCTGTAAACGATATACACCTTTTCCGCGCCGAGGCGCATTGCTGTCCGCGCAGAATCCATTGCAACATTCCCGCCGCCTATTACGGCAACTCTTTTTGATTTTTTAACCGGGGTGTCATAAGCAGGGAACTGATTTGCCTTCATCAGATTTACTCGCGTGAGAAATTCAGACGCAAAATATACATTATTCAAATTCTCTCCGGGGATATTCATATACTTTGGAGAGCCTGCGCCGACACCTATGAATATAGCCTTGAATCCTTCCTGAAAAAGTTCATCAACTGTTTGTGTCCTTCCAATCACCCAGTTGAGCAATATTTTCACGCCGAGGTTTTTTATGCGCTCTATCTCTCTGTGAATGATCTTTTTCGGCAGTCTGAATTCCGGTATCCCGTACGTGAGAACACCGCCGGGTTCGTGAAGGGCTTCAAAAATAGTGATGTCGTAGCCGAGCCTTGCAAGGTCTGCCGCTGCTGTAAGTCCGGCAGGGCCTGAGCCTACAATCGCTACTTTATGCCCGTTGCCGTCTATACAAACAGGCGACTCGCTTTGTTCCGTTGCAGTCTCGTAGTCAGCGACAAACCGCTCGAGCGCGCCTATCGCTATTGGTTTTGATTTTTTACCCAATATGCAGCCGCCCTGACACTGGTTTTCCTGCGGGCAGACCCTTCCGCATATTGCCGGAAGCATGTTGTATTCTCTTATAACCGCAAGTCCGCCGGAGAAATCATTATCTTTTATTGCGGCGATGAATCTTGGTATCTCTATTTCAACAGGGCATCCTTCCACGCAGCGGGGCTTTTTGCACTGAAGGCAGCGCTTTGCCTCTTTTACGGCCTGCGCCTTCGTCAGTCCCAATGCCACTTCTTTAAAATCACGGCTTCTTTTTTGAGGGTCTCTTGCTCTCATATTATTTTTTGCACTTCCCTTTGCACTTGCTTTTAAATTTTGCCAGCGCCTCAGCTTCTTCAGCCCTGTAAAATCCAAGCCTGTTTACAAGTTCGTGGAAATCCACTTCATGCCCGTCAAATTCAGGCCCCTCGATGCAGGCAAATCTTGTCTTGTTTGACACAGTCACTCTGCATGCGCCGCACATGCCTGTGCCTTCAACCATTACAGGGTTGAGGCTTACAATGGTTTTAACCCGATAGGGTTTTGTCATCTCAGATACAGCCTGCATCATACGCACAGGGCCTACCGCGATAACTATATCAACCTTGCTCTCTTCAATAACCTCTTTGAGCGTCTCTGTGACAAACCCTTTTCTGCCGGAGCTTCCGTCATCAGTGGTCAGCAGGGTCTCATCAGCGTATTCACTGAATTTATCCGGCCATACCAGGAGTTCTTTTGCACGAGCGCCCAGGATTACAATGACTTTATTCGGCTCTCTCTTTAATGCCTTTAATATTGGAAATAATGTTGCGGATCCTATGCCGCCCCCGACCAGAACGCAACGGCCGTATTTTTTAATAGGAGAGGCATGTCCAAGAGGCCCTGCAATATCCCTTATTTCATCTCCGGCTTTCAGCATAGCGAGTTCTTCAGTTGTCTTGCCTATTTTTTGAAAGAGCAGGGTGATCGTGCCTTTATCGCTGTCAGAGTCGGCGATGGTGAGGGGTATGCGCTCACCTTTTTCATGAATGCGCAGGACAACAAAATTTCCTGCCTGATGGTGACTTGCAATATAGGGAGCCTCTATGATCAGAGAGGTGACCTGAGGGGCGGCAGCATCCTTGTGCAGTATTTTAAACATCTTCGTTCTCCGGGAGGTTCATTAAAATAGCAATGTTAACTACTCAGGTTGTTTAGACTGTAGTCTGTTAGGACTAAACACCTACAGACTATCCACCTGAGTAGTTAACATCAATGTATAACTGTTTTTAAGTGTGATATTATATCAAATATTATTAACGTTGTATTAGTTGAGTGAGAATCAAGGGAGAAAAGGAGGCAAGTCATGACAAAAGTGCTTGTGCTTTACTACAGCATGTACGGCCATATTGAATCATTGGCAAAGGCGGTTGCCGAAGGCGCTGGGGGCGTTGAAGGGGTTGAAGTCGTCATAAAGCGGGTACCGGAGTTAATGCCTGAAGAACTTGCCAGGCAGTCCGGGGTCAAGCTGGATCAGGCGGCGCCGATAGCCTCGGTTGACGAACTGTCCCAATATGACGCGATCATATTTGGATCGCCCACACGCTTCGGGAATATGTGCGCGCAGATGCGGAACTTTCTTGACCAGACCGGCAAGCTGTGGGCAAACGGGAGCTTGATCGGAAAAGTGGGCAGTGTCTTCACATCAACAGCCACTCAGCATGGAGGGCAGGAAACAACGATCATATCGTTTCATACCACGCTACTGCATCAAGGAATGATCATTGTCGGTGTGCCCTACTCCTGTAAGGAGATAATGAATATGAGTGAGATCACAGGCGGATCGCCTTATGGAGCGAGCACCCTTGCCGGTTTGGACGGAAGCCGTCAGCCGTCAGAGAATGAGCTAAAGATAGCCCGTTTTCAGGGAAGACACGTGGCAGAAGTGGCGAGGAAGCAGTCAGCCTGAAGTTTCATAGGGATTTGAGGCGGGAAAAAATGGTGGGCAGTCGCAGAATCGAACTGCGGACACGAGGCTTTTCAGGCCTCTGCTCTACCGGCTGAGCTAACTGCCCGTGAGGGACACTATAACTCAAATTTTTTTCTATTGTCAAGCTGAACCCGCGTTTTATTGAGCATTTGACTCAAAAAGGGGGCAGGAAAATAACTCTTGCCCGTCATTCCCGCAGTTTGTTGAGCGGGAATCCGGAATCTTTTTTTTAATAAACTGGATTCCGGCTTATCCAGAAGTGTCGGGACCGGAATGACAGTCTAAAAGGATTTTCGGTACAAATAATGCAAATTAATAAGAAAGATATAATTCTCTCAATATTCTCTGGTATTCTGCTTATTGCGGGATTCCCTCCTTTTGACCTTTATCCGCTTGCATGGGTCGCCCTTGTACCTCTTCTTATCTCCCTCTGGGAAAAAGAAGCCAGGGCATCCTTTATGCTTGGCGGTCTGACAGGTTTTATATTTTTTCTTGGAACAATTTACTGGGTCTTTAATTCCATGTTCAACTTCGGACATGTCCCAGCTACTTTATCCGCATTGATACTGATAATACTCTGCGTTTATCTTGGAGCTTATATCGGCCTCTTTGCGGTGATCTTCAATTCCCTTTCCAACCGCTCCAGGTTCCCCTCCATCGTCACAGTGCCTGTCTTATGGATCACACTTGAGGTCATACGCACATATGCCTTTACCGGATTTCCATGGTCTTTACTGGGCTATACTCAGTACAAGTTTTTACCCATTATCCAGATATCGGATATAACCGGAATTTACGGTGTATCTTTTCTTGTTGCCGCAACAAACGGCGTAATCTTTGATGCTGCTTTTCACCGTCCCAGAAGGGTCAATAAGATGCCCTTATTCCCGGAAAGGCCGATAACCGCAAGCATTATTGCCTGCATCATTATTATATTGCTGACGCTTGGTTACGGATTTTTGAGGCTGAATACCGGCATGAAGGGCAGAACTATCAGGGCTTCAGTAATTCAGGGAAATATTGATCAGGGGATAAAATGGGATAAGCAGCATAGCGAGAACATCCTTAATACATATAAAAAGCTCTCCATCAGGGCTTCGGCAGGAGCGCCGGATATTATAGTCTGGCCTGAATCATCCTTCCCTTTTATTTACGGCTATGATGAGAAACCTACAGCCGAGCTTCAAGAATTTCAAAAAAATCTGCACGCCAGCCTTCTCTTTGGAAGCGTCACTGCGAAAAACGATAAAGCAGGCAATACCCTGCTCTCGAACAGCGCAGTCCTCCTCTCCCGTGAAGGCAAGCTGTTATCAACTTATGACAAGATACACCTCGTCCCTTACGGCGAATATATCCCTCTAAAGAAGCTCTTCCCGTTTATTAATAAACTTACCGCAGGTATAGGCGATTTTGTCCCCGGCAAAGAGCCTGTTGTAATGAAGGCCTCCTTTGCCAATATCGGCAATCTTATATGCTATGAAATAATATTTCCGGGGCTGGTCAGAAAGTTCGTTAATCAGGGAGCTGATCTTTTGGTGACCATCACGAATGACGCCTGGTTCGGGAGAACATCCGCTCCTTATCAGCACTTTTCAATGGCTGTCTTCAGGGCTGTTGAGAACAGGGTCCCTGTAGTAAGGGCGGCGAACACCGGCATATCCGGATTTATAGACTCGAAGGGCAGGATAAAGAGAAAGAGCGACATATTTGTTGAGGATGTGCTGAGTGAAAATGTTACAATCGGCGCCTTTGGAAAGAGTTTTTACGCAAAGTACGGAGATCTCTTCGCCTATTTATGCATTATAAGCTCTGTCTTATTGATAGGCAATAATTTCTTCCATGAGAAGAGGGTCCCATAGAAGTAGCGCAGTATCTGTCGAAGCTGATATAATATGTTTTAAATAAAGCAAACTCCAAACAAAGGAAATCAGAATGATAGTTGATGAAAGATTAAGAGAAGACCTGAAAGAGATAGAGACAAGGATGGACGCCATCAGGGGGTATCTTTGATGTCCCTTCCCTTGAGAGCCGCTTAGAGACAATCCAAAAAGAACTCCAGTCCGAAGATGCCTGGGAGAACCCCGCAAAATCCCAGGAACTCCTCAAAGAAAAATCAAAATTAGAGAGTACCCTCCAGCCTCTGAACTCTTTGATGAAAAATCTTGAGGATATCAACATCCTCATAGAGCTTTCATCAGAGGAGGAGGGCGAAGTATTCTCTGAAGATATTCAGGAGAGCATCAACTCCCTCAGAACAGGCATTGACGATCTTGAGATGAAGAGCATGCTCTCCGCTGAAATGGACATCAATAATGCGATCATGACCATCAATCCAGGGGCAGGCGGCGTAGAAAGCCAGGATTGGGCGCAGATGCTGATGAGGATGTATATACGCTGGGCAGAGAATAAAGGCTTTAAGGTCCAGATAGTTGATATCCTTGCCGGTGAGGAAGGAGGCATAAAGAGCGCGACAATGACAATCTCAGGAAGTTATGCCTTCGGCTATCTTAAGGGTGAGGCAGGTGTTCACAGACTCGTGAGGATCTCGCCCTTTGACGCCAACAAGAGACGCCACACCTCATTTGCCGCCATTCTCGTCTTTCCGGAGATAACCGAAGATGTTGAGGTTGAGTTAAGGGACGATGATATAAAGATGGACACCTTCCGCGCATCAGGCGCAGGAGGGCAGCACGTAAACAAGACCAACTCGGCCGTGAGGTTAACGCACATTCCTTCCGGGATTATAGTAAGCTGCCAGAATGAAAGGTCACAGCATAATAATAAGGAGACGGCAATGAAGGTGCTGAGGGCGCGTCTCTATGCGATAAAGAAGAAAGAGCAGGAAGAGAGGATGGAGGGGTATGCAGGTGAGAAGAAGGATATCGCGTGGGGAAGCCAGATAAGGTCTTATACCTTACAGCCTTACCGGCTTATAAAAGATCACCGGACGGGTATTGAGGTCGGGAATGTCGATGCTGTCTTGAATGGAGACATTGACAGGTTCATTAAGGGGTATCTGCTGAAGAAACAGGGATAAATAAACTGAGTATTTTTTTGTAATTTGCGTTGATTGTTTGTCTCATTGCGGTTATACGTTCTCAGAAGATAGAAGAAGCGTCGATACAAGTGTTATGCGGTTGCGTTATGGCTAAAGAAAGAGTTCATAAAAGCTATATTGCGAAATGTCAGCTAGAAACAGCAGTGCGGATTTTTTTGAACGGAAAGGATCGCTCGTCGGTTATCACGCTCGCTGGTGCAGCAAGTGGCATCCTAGACAGGCTAGTTAGAAATGCCGGAAAAGAGCCGTTCGTTGATTATGCATGCAGGGTCCATCGTGTGCTCGTCGGACACACGCCTAAGCGGAGATCGTATTCTCACCATATCGATAAGAAGCTCGGAATAATTGCACATAAGCACCTATCGAAAGAAGACTCTGAAACAGTAGAGCTAGACCTTGAGCAAATGGCTTTTGATGCCCTCGTCCGAGCTCTTGCGGACTATGAAACCGTTAATAGTCAAGAAGAACCTTTTGTTAGGGCTTTCTACAACTGGGCTTGGGAGAACACAGATGGTCAATCGCTCACGGAAAAGTTTAAGAAGGTTCCTGACAAATTGAGGCCAAAATGAGCCTGTGGACTTACAAAAGGATAGAGTTGGCGGAAAATCAGTTGAAAATCGCCATCGGTCTCTTCGTAAGCGGCGGTGATAAGTTTTCCGTAATCTCTTTGGCTGGCGCAGCGGATGTGATTCTATGCCGACTTGTTTTAAATCTCGGCAAGGAAAATTTTACCGAATTTTCTTTACAGAATGAAAAATCAAAAGGTGCACCAATTGGAACAAAAGAATCTCATGGCAAAGACATTAATGACACTCTATTTATTAATCACCTCAAGCATATGGATGAGGGTGAGGATGGATACATCGACATAGATGTAGATGAGTGTGCTTTGGGCGCTATCTCGAAAGCCCTGGCAAACTACGTTATCATAGCGGGGCGAAACAAAGATTTTGTTCAGGCTTTCTTGGCTTGGGTACGGCTCAATCTAGACCCAAAGAAATACAATATCTATTGTGAGCCAAATTGGTCGCCACCCACATAACAACGCATTCAACACAATCGTGTCAAAAGTGGCGAGTAGGTTATTCTGAAAAATTAATAAATGGATCGCAAACCACCAGTAAAAACCGGTATCGCCAGAATATGGGCGGCCTTCTTCTATTCTCTTGACGGGTTACGTCATGCCATTTTAAACGAAGCAGCATTTCGGCAAGAAGTATTTATCGTTGTCATTGCTTCGATAGCCTTGCTGTTTCTTCCGCTATCTTTCGCATGGAAGGGGCTGCTCTTTTTTGCAACCGCTTCACTTCTTGTTGTCGAGCTGTTGAATTCGGCAATTGAGTCGGTTGTGGATATGGTCTCTCCGGAATATCATGACCTTGCGAAGCGTGCGAAAGATCTTGGCAGTGCCGCAGTATTTGTCAGCATTGTTATAGCTCTGGTATTGTGGTGCTGCGCCATATTCACAATTCTTCAGGATGCGCCGAAGTGAACTTAGTTGTTGAATTCTACCCTCTAACCTCATCCTTATCAATCATGCCGTCTTTAAGAAGCACAAGCCAAGAGAGCAAGGGGTTGAATATTTGACAGAAATCAGAGAAAAATATTATCTTATTAGCCCTATCTGTGACGCAGATTTAGGTCTTGGAGTTCAATTAAGGAAGAGGTAAATGTATGTGCAGACTGGCCGCCATTACATCTGAAAAATATTTCTCCCCAATGGAGAACATAACAGCGCTTGAAACAATGAAGGAAGGCCATGACGGCTCAGGCATGGGGCTTATCCTCAAGAACCTCGGCGGTGAGTTTAAGGATTTAAAGGAATATCCCGTTTTGTCAGGCATATCTTCAAACACCGGCATTGATACGATAAATGATCATATGGACAGTGCCGGTTTTAAACTGAAGCATTCATGGTCGCCGAAGATCAGACCTGTTAAGGGAATTGAAAGGCATGACAATTATTTTGCAAGGGTTTATGATTATCCTGATAAATACAAAGGAAGATCTTTTGAGGAGAAAGAACAACTCCTCCTGAAAACCAGAGTTGAACTCAGGAAAACCGGCGAGAGAGAAGGGTCTGTCACGGTCTTCTCTTTTTATCCTGATGTTCTCACCTTAAAAGAGGTAGGAGACCCTCTTCAGCTTGGCGAGTTCTTCAGCCTCGATAAATCCGATCTGAAGGCCAAGATAATCTTTGCGCAGGGCAGGCAGAACACGAATTACGCAATCAATCTGTATGCCTGCCATCCATTCTTCATTCAGGGTTACGGCGCAATGGTCAATGGAGAAAATACAGCATTCATACCTATAAAAGAATATCTCATGGGCAGGGGACTGCCGGGATATATAGGCTACAACAGCGACAGCGAGGTATTCGCCCACATCCTTCACTATTCATGCAGGCATCTCAAATACCCGCTCACTTATTATAAAGATATAATTACGCCGCTTAAGGCATCGGAGATAGAAACAAGAAAGGACAGTCAGGCTGCCAGACTGTTAAAAATGTCTCTGAGGCCGCTCTGCATTGACGGGCCGAACTGCGTTATGGGCTTTACGCCTGACGGCACTACATTCATGGCGCAGGATGCCAAGAAGTTAAGGCCCGGAGTTGTCGGAGGCGTTAAAGGGAAATTCGCACTTATGTCAGAGGAGTGCGGCCTTGACAGCGCGGTTGCAAAAAGGGACAAGTCCAAGGATATATTCCCTATGAAATACGATATGGTGATCATAGAACCGGAAGCAAGGGAGGTAAAGGTATGGAACCAGCTGCAAGGTTGGACCGCAACCACCAGTTAACATTAAAGGACTTCCCTTACGTCATAAACTGGAGTGACGAGAGATGCACCAGATGCGGAAAATGCACTGCTGTATGCCCGATGTTCTCGATAGAGCCTGCTGTTGTAGTACGGAGAAGGGTACGCTCTGAGGGCGTTAATCCAGAACCCACGACAACAAGGCAGGTCGTTTCAGTCGTTAAGCAGGTGAACGACATCGGCAAATACTGCACAGGATGCGCAATGTGTTCGCTTGTATGCCCTAATGACGCGATAATGCCGGAATATAACCCCCAGCATAAGTTTCTATTTCACAAAAACAGGGGAGGGCAGCCTTACAGAAGGGGCGGCAGGAGGAACGATCCGCAGATATCAACTCTGGACAGGCTCAAGTTCACGAGGATATCAATGCTGACAGACCCTGCGCTTGATGCCGGAAGGCATGAGTTCAGGATAAGGACATATCTCGGGAGAATACTCCCTGCAGATGAACTGCCAATAAAGCTGGTCAGGGGCAGCCTTGAGCTTGATAAAAAATCCGGGACATTTATTCCTCCTGTAAGGGAGATATACCCGATAATGATAGGCAGTATGTCAATCGGCGCTCTCTCTCCAAACATGTGGGAAGGGCTCGCGATGGGCATCACATACCTTAATGAAGTTGAGGGAATGCCTGTTGTCATGTGCTCCGGCGAAGGCGGTATGCCTTCAAGTCTCCTGAGATCAAGATTCCTTAAATATTTCATACCTCAGATAGCATCAGGATATTTTGGATGGGACGAGATAGTAAGGACAATCCCTCACATGATAGAAGACCCATGCGCAATAGAGATAAAGTACGGCCAAGGGGCAAAGCCGGGTGACGGCGGGCTCCTCATGGCGCACAAGGTTTTGAAACTTATATCAGAGATCAGAGGTGTTCCGATGGGTGTTGACCTCCCGTCACCGCCTACTCACCAGACCAAATATTCTATTGAGGAAGCGGTCGCAAAGATGATACAGTCCATGTCAATGGCATGGGGCTTCAGAGTGCCTGTATATCCAAAAATATCCGCCACCAAAACAACTAAGGCTGTTCTCAACAATCTTGTGCGAAACCCTTACGCCGCAGGGCTTTCCATTGACGGAGAGGACGGCGGCACTGGAGCGGCCTATGATGTATCGATGAACAGCATGGGTCATCCGATCGCGTCAAACCTGAGGGAGTGCTATTTAGACCTTGTCATGCAGGGAAAGCAGAATGAACTGCCCCTGATAGCCTCAGGAGGCGTAGGGAAGAAGGGGAATCTTGCTGCAAATGCAGCCTCTTTAATAATGTTAGGCGCTTCAGCAGTATCCATCGGAAAATATATTATGCAGGCTGCGGCAGAATGCCTCGGTGACGAATATAACCGCTGCAATGTATGCAACCTCGGCAAATGTCCAAGAGGCATCACAACACAAGACCCGAAGCTGTACAGGAGGCTTGACCCGGACAAGGTTGCCGAGAGGGTTGTTGAGGTCTTCAAATCAGTGGATGTGGAATTGAAGAAGATTTTTGCTCCTATGGGAAGAAGCACGGAATTGCCTATAGGCATGTCCGACGGGCTGAGCGCGGATGATCCGGCTATAGCGGAAAGATTAAAGATAAGTTATGCGTGCTGATTAATATAAAAAGATGAAAAAGATAATTTTAAAAGGCAACATCAGCGGCAAGCGCACTCCCTCAAAGATCCTCGAACAGGAGATTCAGGAGGCTGTTGAGCATGGGGCGAGAAATCTCCATATAATTGCCAATGGACAGCATGGGATCGGAGGCCGCGTCTGGCCGAGGGGCGAGACTGTAAAGATAACCGTTGAAGGCCCTGTCGGGCAGAGGCTCGGCAGCATGGGCATGTTCGGGACTGAGATCACTGTAAAAGGCAGCGCCTCTGATGATATAGGCTGGATAAACTGCGGCGCAAACATAACAGTGCTCGGCAATGTCACAAACGGGGCGCATAACGCGGCCGCGCAGGGGAAACTCTATGTGCAGGGCGGAGGCGGCGCGCGCTGCGACACAATGACCAAGCATAACCCCAAGTTCGCCCCGCCTGAGTCGTGGTATTTCAGGGACGTAGGCGATACATTTGCTGAATTCAAGGCAGGCGGCATAGCAGTAGTGTGCGGTGTCAATCCGAGAAACCCGAAGAATATACTCGGGTACAGGCCGGGCGTTGGCATGGTCGGCGGCATTATATACTTCCGCGGGCCGATAGATGACAACTACAGCAAAGGCGATGTAAAGCTCGTTGATCTTACGGAGCAGGACTGGCAGTGGCTTTCGGATAATATGAAGCCGTACCTTAAGGCCATAAACAGGAGCGATTACTTAAAGGAGCTTACCCGATCCATCAATGATTGGAAAAAACTGATACCATACACAGCGCAGGAGAGGGCAAAGAAGAAAGCCCTCAAAATATCTGTGGAGGAATTCCGTAAAAATGTTTGGGATGAAGGTGTAGGCAAAGGTGGCATATTTGCCGAGTATTTGACGCACCCGCTAACAATTCTGCCATATATCACAACAGGCGCGGAAAGGCGTTACAAGCCTTTATGGAACAATATGAAGTATGCGCCGCCTTGCGAGTATAACTGTCCCACATCCATCCCCACACACAGGCGCACTCATCTAATCAGAGAAGGAAAATTGAACGAGGCGATTGAACTTGTAATGGAGTACAGCCCGCTTCCGGCAACTGTCTGCGGCGAGATATGCCCTAACCTCTGCATGGGAACATGCACAAGGTCAACGCTTGATAAACCTATAAATATTAAAGAGCTTGGGAAGGCGAGCATAAAGGCTAAAGCTCCAAAGCCTGCGCGTGAAACCGGTAAAAAAGTGGCGGTCATCGGCGGGGGACCCGGCGGAATTTCAGCGGCATGGCAGTTAAGACTCAAAGGCCATGACGTTGAGATATTTGAGGCAGAGAACAAGCTCGGCGGGAAGCTCGAATACTGCATACCGAGAGAAAGATTGCCGCAAGAGGTACTGAACAAAGAGCTTGAAAGAGTGACCGAGACAGGCATTAGATCCAACCTTGGCGTAACTGTTGATAAGAAGAAATTTCAGGAGATATACAAAGAGCATGATGCTGTAATAGTGGCATGCGGCGCTCACAATCCAAGAAGCCTCAATGTGCCCGGGGTAAATGATACAGTAGCCGCTTATGATTTTCTTAAGGGGATAAACCTCGGCAAAATCCCTGACCTTAAGGAACAAAAAGTTGTCATAGTCGGAGCTGGAAATGTCGCGATGGATGTAGCCGCGCAGGCGTTTAGCTGCGGAGCAAAAGGCGTGACCGCTGTTGATGTCCAGAAACCCGCTGCATTTGGAGTGGAGCTTGAGATAGCAAAGACCCTCGGCACAGAGATAGTCTGGCCCAAGTTTACCGAAAAGTATGTTAAAAAAGAGAGAAAGATATATTTTAAAGACGGCACCAGCCTTGAGGCAGACCTTGTCATCGTATCAATAAGCGACATGCCCGAAACCGGATTTCTCCCGGCAAGCGTGCATACGCATAAGGCGGGATGGATAGAGGCTGATGAAGCCGGGCACACATCAGACCCAAAGGTATTTGCGATAGGAGATGTAACGAGTTTAGGGCTTGTCACACATGCGATAGGTCATGGAAGAAGGGCTGCCGAAGCTGTACACGCATTTCTTTCAGGCATTTCATATAACAGGCCGTACCGAAAAATGGTGGTGCCTTATGATCGGATAAAGACCGCCTATTACGATACTTGCAGAGGCGAGCAGCCATCTGTCACGCCGTCCTCTGAGGCATCGCGGTGCATGTCATGCGCCACATGCCGCGACTGTCATATGTGTGAGGTCACCTGCTACTACGGCGCCATCAGCAGAAAAGATCTCCCCGGCGGATCATATGAGTATGTTATCGATGAAGACCTCTGCATAGGCTGCGGCTTCTGCGCGGGCACATGTCCCTGCGGTATATGGGAGATGACGGAGAATATTTAGCTGCTTTTTATGTCAGAATATTAATTCAAAGGCAATTAGAATTGTCCACTTAAATAACTTCCAAATTTTCTTCATATCTTAAACGTGCCAGTGTCATATATGCCGAAAGTTCTAATTATTTAGTGATTCATATTATAATGTTAATCATTAAGCAAGGGGATTTCTCAGGGAAGGTTAAAATATGGCCAGCCATCCGAAGTTGTTAAAAAAAGAAGGGGTGAAAGAATTATTGCATAGTATATCGAGGGAATATTCTGTATTTGTCCCGGCAAACAAGGATGGGTTTGTAACTTTCGAAGAATTCAATAAAAGTAACTTCTTAAGGGTTTCATATTCCAATTATTATATTCCGCCGGCAAAAGGATTTCTTTTTCCGCCTAACCTGAAAAATTATATTAATTCCCCATGGGAAGATGCATGGCTGCAACCCGGGAAGAAAGCATTATATGGTGTGCGCCCTTGTGATGCCCAGAGTTTAGTTTTGCTGGATAAGGCTGTTAAAGATAATGAATTCTACACTGAGAAAAGAGAGAACATATTTATAATTGTCGAGGGCTGTAATGACCCGCTAAAAACCTGTTTCTGCACTTTGGTAAACGGCAGCCCTTTTTCATCTTCAGGTGCTGATATTTTCATAACCGATGCAGGCGATAACTTCATAGCCGAAGATATAAGCGGCAGGGGAACGGAATATCTTTCAGATCTTGATTGCGCCGGGAACAAAGATTTGCTCAGAAAAGAAGAGATTGCCGCAAAGTCAATCAACGTGATTGGCAGCAGCTTTAATATTGACGGTATTCCCGGCATACTTGAAAGAGCGGATAAGATTTTTGAATCAAACGGTACATGGGAAATGTTAGGCATGCAATGCAGCAATTGCGCCTTATGTACCGCTATATGCCCAACATGCCATTGCTGTTTTGTGATTGAAGATGTGATTGAGATGGTCTGCGAAGAGATCGGTGATGAGGCAAAAAATTTTGATCCCTGCATACTTAATATTATATTGTCCGGAGGACTTGCTTCTGCTCCTAAAGGCTATCAGAGATTACAGCGAAGACTGATGGATAAATTCTGCCGCACTATGAAAAGCATCGGGCAGCCGTTTTGTGTTGGATGCGGCAGATGCACAACCGCCTGTTCCAACAACATAGATTTAAAAGAGATATTAAGTCTTGTGATAGAAAAAGAAGCAAAGATAAGATGAGGCGATTAACTCCTCGCGTACTTTTGCATCTCAGCGCATATAACGGCTGGATATAAAATACTCTATCAGGGCAACGACCATGATCAGCAGACATACTTTTATGGTCTTTCTGTAAATTCCGCCCATTGACGCCCCGAAATACTCCCTTGTCAATACGAGGCAGAGATGAACAGGAGACAGAAGCACCCCGACATAGCCGGAGGCAAAGGCGAATGAAATGGCCCCGATGTGATTCGCATTCTCAAGCCCTAAGAGAATCGGGAACGTACTTCCGACAAAACCAACGGTAAGGCCTGTGAGAAGCCCGTAAATAAACGGCAGGAAAAACAGCGCGGGCAGGATAGGGATATTCTCTTCCGTGAAAAACATGCTGATATTCGCTACCGCGCCTGAATCATTGAGCACCGTCTTGAAGGTCATGGCGCCGAGTATTATCAATATTATCTCCCATGAAAACCCCTCTTTCACACTCAGGAAAATATTCTTGAAGGAATACCGGAACACAACAAACAGGCCGATGATCACCGCACCGATGCAGATTGATAAATTGAGATGAAAAGCTATTACCATGATAAGGATTGCGGCAAGAGGGATAAAACTCCTAAGCCCGGCTCCTGATATTTTCTTGAAGCCTTCTCTCTGCATCCCGATACCTCTCAATCCCCATAAAGTCCCTCCGATCAAAAGACAGAGCGCATAAGGCAGATTGGCGAGCATCAGTTCTCTCAGCGGATAAGAGGTAATGGCAGACGCGAGGATAACACCTGGATAAAGAGGAAGTATGAATTCCCACGGATGCCTGAACATGTAATTTGAGACTGCTGAAAAAGACTGGCATTAAGTTTGCATAAATAAAGCAAACATAAAGTCAGGAGGGACGATGATAAAGAAGGATTACGGGCAGGTCAGTTTCTACAGCTATATATACGACGCGATAATACCGAAAGACCATTTTTTAAAGAGACTTCAAGAGGCGGTGGACTTTGGCTATGTAAATGAGACATGCGAAGCTTTATATTGCGAGGACTTTGGAAGGCCGGGATACGAGCCACTGATAATGTTCAAGATAACATTT
>JACRPZ010000041.1 GCA_016222905.1 Nitrospirota bacterium | reverse complement strand
GCAAGAGTTATACAGATTGAACGCTCAAAAACGATCTCCAAAGAAGAAAAAGGCTGCCTGATGAACTATACCTTTTGTATAGATTTTTACATGAGGCAACGTATATCATTTTGTATCGATTCTTATGTGAGGCAACAGGGTTTTGCTTTACGGCGTTATCTTTTTCCATCTCCCGCTTCTGAAACGGAGGGTCATCCCGATCCCCTGAAAGAATATTGACATGGCCATTGCTATCCATACCCCCGTTGCGCCTAACCCTGCCGGGACAGCGAGGATATAAGCAAGAGGCAGACGTACAATTAAATGTGTGCTCACAATGGCAAACATTGCGCCTCTTGTATCTCCCGCACCTGTGAGACTTCCGGCAAGAATAACGCCAAGGGCCATAAACGGCTCTGAAAGCATCGTTATCCTGAGGTACTTGACAGTCTCGTCAAGAACACTCTGGTCATTTGTAATTAGTGATGATATCTCACGCGCCCATATGAAGACCGGGACCGCCATGAGGGTGATGACAGCCGCGCCTGAAAGTGATATTTTCCAGCCTATCCTTTCAGCCCTCTCAGGCGCGCCCGCGCCGAGGTTCTGCCCTGCAAGCACTGACGCCGCCATATTGAGCGCGAATACCGGCAGATAGATTATCGCCTCTATCCTGAGACCGTTGGTAAGAGCAGCCATTGCGGTGATGCTAACATCATGGAGACGGCTGAGGATGTTATAGATAATGATATTGGCAGCGCTCCACGATATTTGTATAATTGCCGCAGGCCAGCTTAAAACAGCTATCCTTTTGATAAGTCCGGATGAAACATGCCATGTGCCGGAGAATATTTCCTTCCACCTGCTCTTTCTTAAGAGCATAAAGCATATGATTGTTCCCGCTGACATTGAGATCGCGGCAGCCAATGCTATGCCTCTGTAACCAAAACCGTCAAAGGAAAGAAAACCAAAAACGAGAAGAAAATCCAGAACAATATTCAGCAGGCTTACAAGAAACATCGCAGTCATTGTAAGGCGCACATCTCCGCCCGCTCGGAAGACGGCGTTTGAGAGTATCACCATATAGCTTGGCGCAAGGGCAAATACGTAGATTATAAAAAAATCAGCCGCTGCCTCTCTGATGTTCCCTGAAAATCCGGCAAGCGATAGGATCTGGTCTTTAAGAAAAAAACCGGGGATTGTTAGAAGCAGGGCGCATACGCCGCCGAATATGAGTGCCTCTCTTGCCGAAGAGACGGCATCATCAAGCCTGCCTGAGCCTACAGCCCTTGAGAGTATCGCAACCGTGCCGATGCTTATAGCATTTGCGATGATGATGATAAAAAAATAGAGCTGTCCTACAAATCCAGCAACAGCTTGTATCTCAGGACCGAGCAGACCGGCGACATATATCTCGGTCAGGCCGACCAGGAAATTAAAGAACATCACAAGAAGCATAGGCCATGACATATGCCATATGTTCTTCCACGTGTTTCCTGTTGTAAGATCTGCCGGCACGGTTTGCGGCTTCACCAAATCCTCCATACATTTAAGCTTCAGACATTATACATCTTTCAGTCATGAAGCAGAAATGATTGCAGGCTTAAGGACATTTTAGTTGGAATTTGTCATACTCATGTATGATTAATCAGGACAGTTTTTTGGATATCAAGAGCAAAACAGAAAAGAAGAAAGACGCCCTGCTGCTTCAGGAGCTTGGCAAGAGGCTTTTCAAACTTCCCGAGACCCAGATCGCAAAGATAGACCTGCCTGAAGAGATTTATTCTGCTGTCAAATTCGCAAAAAACATAAAAAGCCGCAGCGCGCTTAAAAGACAGCTTCAGTACATAGGCGCCCTGATACGCAAGATAGACCCTGTGCCTATTCAGGAGGCGCTTCGCAATATAGAGGAAGGAAAGTATAAATGAGGTCGAGCAACGTCCTTACTCCTCTTGCCTAAAAACAGCCTTTTGAAAACGGCCTTTTTTCTTGACAAAATAGACACTACAGCTATATTATCCTGCTAATACTATTTCTTCGTAGCTGCAAAATTTTAATAATAACGGCACGGAATAATCAGATGGTATCAACTTTTTGCATTCAGTCAATTGTTTGCCTTAGCATAAAGAAATATTTCTCTATTATAGAGGCATGGGGTCTAAAAAGAGCCCCATGCCTTTTTTGTTTTTTCAGGAGGGCAGTATTAGCGTCTGCCGATATATAAAAAGGCGGCAGAGCGGAGGATAGAATGATCAGAAAATGCACTGTGATTATTTTGATATTTCTCGTTGTTATTACAGGATACGAAGCATATGCTGTTACTGCCAAATTACCAAAGATCAGACCCTCTCTCTCAGCTTTAGATCTTTCAAAACCACCAACTAACGAAGATATTATGGCAGCCGGACAGCTTGGTGGACAGCTTTATCCTACACACGAAATTAAAGACAAAGAGAAAGAGAAGAAGACAAATCAATCATTCGGTGAAGCGATTCAAGAATGGAACAAGCACGAATATAAAAAAGCGGTCAAACTTTTCAAGAAGCATATTGAAGAATACCCTGACAGCCCGTGGGCATCAGAGGCTGTTCTGCACATGGGATGTGATGCTTCTTATAGCGGCCGATATACCGAGGCAGAAGAAAGTTTTAAATGGATAATAGAGACGAATAAGGGGAAAGACCATGAGGGCGCAAAGATCCTTATAAACAAAGCAAAGCTTCGTCTTGGAAATCTGAAGGTTTATCAAAACAATTTTGAAGGAGCAAAGGTACTATTCCGTGAATTGATACAGGAGAGCGCTGATTGGCGTGACCGCACATACGCTTCCCATTGGATCCAGAGGCTTTCCAGATACACCACAAATGAGCTCGCAATGATGAATTGCGGAACACAGGCGCTTGCGTATCTGCTTGAGAAAGATGGTAAAAAAGAAGAAGCGCGCAAGGTATTTGAACTATTGCCCGATACCATTCAAGGGCATAGCATTAAGGCGCTTTCTGATATAGCCTCTACATATGGATATCATTTAACTGCTCTGAAACTTAACAATTCACAGGTTAAAGATTTACCGCTGCCTGCAATCATGCATGTAAATAGCAAGAATCAGGGCGACAGTGGGCATTACTGGATTCTGGATAAGGTAGAAGGAGACAGTTTAGGATTGTTTGACCCCCAGGCAGGACGAAGATTTCAGCAAAACATTGATGAGTTTTCAAAAGAATGGAGTGGCAATGCCCTTGTTTTTTCGGATAAAGGAAATCTGCCGGGGACTAAATTAGCTGAGAGTGAAATGGGACGAGTTTTCGGCGGGTGCTGCGGGGTTCCGAGGCCTGAAGAGAAGCAGGGATGTCCCGGTGGTAATGCAGGCCCAAGAAGTTCAGGAGGAGCATGTTGCGGAGGATTTCCGTCAATTATGACTATGACAAATTCTTATGGTTCTCCGGCATGGTCTGTGAATATGGTTAATTTTAATCTTTTTGTAACTGATACCCCATTATGGTACAGTCCTCCGATAGGACCTTCTGTGGAGATATCCCTGAGCTATAATTCACAATCAGCCATAGCTTATAACGAACCCTTTGGAAATAAGTGGCAGTTTAATTATGCCAGTTATCTGGTTGCGGACACAGGCGGCCAGGTCACGATATTCATGCCCGGCGGTAGCCGTGACGTTTTTTCGCCGGATGGAGCGGGTGGATATTACCGTCCTTATCAGGTGTTCAATACGCTCACAAAAATAGCAGAAAACCACTTTGAACTGAAGTTCCCTGATGATACGGTCTATGTCTATAACATCCCCTTAGGCACTACGTCCCTTCAGCCGTTTCTTGTGGAGATCCGGGACTCGTATGGACAGAAACTTTCGATCGGCTATAACGCCGATATCCAATTATCCACTATTACTGACGCATCGGCAAAAGTAACCACCCTTACCTACAATGCTGACGGTCTTGTGACAGCAATTGCCGACCCGTTTGGACGCTCAGCTCAATTCGAATATGATTTAAATCGTAATTTGACAAAGATTACCGACATGGGGGGGTACTGGTCAAGCCTGAGTTACGATGATGATGTATATGTCACCGGCATTGAAGATAGCAGAGGTAAATGGGAATTTAATATTGAACCTTCCGGTAGTGGTGCGATGTGGGAACGATATCGAATTACTGTTACAAGTCCATTAAATACCAAAGAAGAATACTATTATTCAGGAACAGGGTACGCATGGTATGTGAATCCCAATGATTATGCGTCGCCAAATCCCCCCAAAATTATTTATTCTTATGCAAGTATAGGGACAATGGGAGAAATTAGCAGTATATCTTATCCAGGGGGTGGGAATAGTTCTTTCGGTTATGACTCTTATGGCAACAGAACAAGCGTCACTGATTCTCACGGGCATACCACAAATTACACGTACAACGATCTCGGCAGGGTGACATCCATGACGGACGCTATGGGCAATGTCACCAATATGGCATATGACACAAACGGAGTTGATCTGGTGCAAATCGTTAATGGTCTCGGAACGGTGACTATGGCGTACAACACCACGCATGATGTCACATCAATTACCGACAGGCTGAATAATACAACAGCTTTTACCTATAACAGTTTTGGACAGATAGCTTCGCAGACAAATGCGGTGAGTATAGCAACTAATTACACATATAATGGGAGTCACCTTCTCCAGCAGGTGACAAAAGACGGGAAAACACTTGACAGCTTTACCTATGATTCAGTAGGCAGGATAAAAACACATACCGATGCCACGGGGCTTAATCTTGCATATGATTACAACAATCTGAACAATATCACCAAAACAACCTATCCCGACGGCAAGTTTACCAGCTACGCCTATTCAAGCTGCTGCCCGCGCTTGATTGACAGCATGACAGATCGCTCGGGCCGTACGACTGCATATTTTTATGACGCCCTTAAGCGCGTAACGGATATCGTCACCCCCGAAGGTGGAGTTACAAAGAATGTCTATGACGCAAATGGAAACCTTTTAAAGCTTATTGATCCCAACGGCAATATAACAACCTTTTCATATAACACGGAGAATCGTCTTATCAAAAAGACGTTTGCAGACGGGAAATATACCTCCTTTGCTTACGACACTGCAGGGCTTCTTACCACACTCACTAACGCACGGGGAATAAGCACAAGCTACACCTACGACCAGAACCATAATCTTCTTTCCCTTGATTATTCGGACGGCAGCACGCCAGGTGTCACTTACCAATATGACAACTACAATCGTGCAACGCAGAGACAGGACGCCACGGGCACGTATCAATTCAGTTATGATGCCAACTCGCGTGTTACGGGCATTGACGATCCATGGGCGGATGATTCGCTGACCTATTCATATGACGCCCTCGGCAGAAGAATAGGGCTTGTACCTCAAGGTGGTCAGGCCATATCCTATGCTTATGACAATCTGTCGAGATTGACGGGCATACAGTCCGGCGCAAATACTTATTCTTATAGTTATTCAAATGCAAACCCACTGGTTCAGACCCTAACCCGGCCTAATGGAAGCAATACGGCTTATCAATATGATTCACTGGATCGCCTGACGGGAATAGCCAATAAGACTTCAGCGGCGGCGATCATTAACCAATATGTCTATGACTATAACCAACAAGATGTCCGCTCAAGCGAGACGATCACAAATGGCAATCCGATAACATCCTTTACTAATGAATTAATAACGTATGACTATAACAAGGTGAACCAGCTCTTGAGTTCAACAAATCCTAATAAGACGTTTGCCTATGACGATGACGGGAATATGACGCAGGGTTATACGCCGGAAGGTTATGTATTTACAGCCGCCTACGATGCCGAAAACCGCCTCATGTCTCTGCAATATACCGATAACGGCGGTGTCGTCCATAAGACCGAATATCTCTATGGCGGTGATAGTTTCCTTGCAGAGATGAAGAAGTATGACAACGCCGCTTTAATAAGCGATACGCGCTATGTCCGTGATGGTTCACTTGCTCTGCAAGAACGTGATGCAAATAATAATATTATTAGGGAATATGCTTGGGGATTGAATATGGGTGGAGGCATCGGTGGGCTTCTTAATCTTAAGCAGAGCGGACAGGATTATTCCTATCTTTATGATGGCAAGGGAAATGTCGTTGCATTGCTTGATGGAACACAGGCTGTTGTCGCTGCTTACACATATGACACTTTTGGGAATCTCATGTCCAAGACTGGTACTTTAAATCAGCCGATGCAATTCTCAACAAAGTCCTATGATGAAAAAACAGGGCTGTCTTATTACGGCTATCGGTTTTATTCGCCTGCGCTGGGTAGATGGATAAACAGAGACCCGCTTGGAGAATCAGGTGGGATGAATTTGTATGGGTTTGTGGAAAATAATTCTATGAATGTAGTCGATTCGTTAGGACTTGATACGTACTATATTAATAATAACATTCCCTCTCTTTTTGGAAATTACATGCCAACCAATTCATTTTTGTCGCATAGTTTTATTGCCATTACTGATAGCAACGGGGTTGTAACAGATACTTACAGTTGGACAGACCAAAAAGGCGGTTCTTGGCATCATAATTACTGGCAAGATGTTAATGGCGCTCAAGCTGCTATTGAGAAAGGAATTGGAATGTGGCATGAAGGAAATGACGACTTAGACGAGTTCATTAAGAGCGAATTTGATAAAATGGAAAACGAGGAACGTGGTTTTTATGGGCGTCGTGGTACTTGCAAAATGCAGGCGCGTAAGCTTTTAAAAACTGCCAAAGAAAAACGTGACATAAATATTAATGGGCCTTTACCACCATAAATCCCTGTTGACTTTACCTATATGCGTAGTTTGATCAGATGAGAGTATTGCAGTAAATAGGTCAGTTCTATTTGCTGACAACGTAGTATTTAAGTATGAGACCATAGCTTTCAAGGCTTAAGGTTTTTGGAGTGTTTTTTTTGAAAGGTTACTTTACGGTATGATCGTTGAAGCAGACTTGAAATTGGCAAAAGATGTCTTTACGTCCGAGCAGGTTGTTGCCGACCGTAAGAGGAGGATCAAGACATGTCGATAAGTAGTAAATTCTTTTGCTGGATTGCTTCTCTTGTATGCATCCTTATTTGCTTCGGTGTCTCTTTTGCCGAGACTATAAATTACACCTATGACAACATGCTCCGCGTTACTAAGGCGGAATATGGCGATGGAACTGCTGTCGAATATGTCTATGACAACCTCGGGAATCGGCTGCAGAAAGCCACGACTCTTTCCGGTGCGCCTGTTAACAATCCGCCGAATGCAGGAACGAATCCGAACCCCTCAAATGGCGTAACAGAAGTTTCTACAACCCCGACATTAAGCTGGACGGGCGGTGGTGATCCTGATACAGGCGATGAAGTGGTTTATTATCTTTTGTTAGGAACATCTCCTGATAATCTCTTATTGGTTTCAAGCGGTTGGCAGACAAGTTTCATTCCATCACAATTAAAATCCTACACCACTTATTACTGGAAAGTGGTTACAAGGGACAGCCACAATTCAGACACTTCGAGCCCTGTCTGGAGTTTCACAACGGGCAATGCTCCGCCGGTTGCTTCATTCGTAACTGACAAGACCGAAGGCTTGACACCTTTAACTGTGAATTTTATTGATACGTCAATTGACCCTGATCGCGATGTTATCACGTCCTGGTCATGGGATTTTGACAATGACGGTGTTATTGATTCTGATCAGCAAAGCCCAATTTATACTTATAATTCAGCAGGGACGTATTCTGTTAGTTTGACAGTGACGGATATTCATGGCGCCACCGGTACGGAAACAAAAACTGCTTACATTACCGTTTATGCGGACTCGGATCGCGACGGCATTCCTGATTCAACAGACAACTGCCCAACTGTCTACAACTGGGATCAGGCAGATATGGATAGTGATGGCATCGGTGATGCGTGTGATCCTGATGCAGATGGAGACGGGATACCGAATGAAACAGATAACTGTCCGACAGTGGCAAATCCAGATCAGGCAGATGCAGATGGAGACGGCCTCGGAGATGCATGTACTGTTAATCATTGCGTGACAAATAGCTCAGAGCTTCAGAACGCATTGAACACTGCAATGAATAACAGCATGAACAACGTGATTAAGCTTGTGCAGGGAACGTATGGAATATCCGGGAACGGCAATAATATGTTCTACTATTATTCATGGCAGCCCTACAGTTTGGTCATCAAAGGCGGATATACTGAGGGATGTTCCTCAAGGGAACTCAATCCATCAAACACCATTCTTGATGGTGAGGGGATAGATCAGGGCTGGAATGGAGCGGGAGTGTTGTATCTCTATGCCGAGTCTTCATCTCCTTTTACAGAACTCATAGTTGAAGGAGTGACAATCCAGAATGGGAAGTCTTATGGGGGAGGGCTGTATACATCTACGAATAACGGCATTATAACCCTCACAAGCAACCTAATAAAGAATAATGCAGCTTCTTATTATGCCGGAGCTTACACTGCTTCGAATTATGGAAACATAATCCTGACCAACAATATTATTACAGGAAATACAGCCGATAATTATGGCGGCGGGGTTTATGCATATTCATATCAAGGGAAGATAGATGTAATCAACAACACGATAACCGGCAACTCTGCTACTGTTTATTGGGGTTTTGCAGGGGGCTTTTATCTGAACATGGGTAATAATGCTGCACAGTCAAATCTTTACAACAACATTGTTTGGGGCAACACTGCATCTTATGGTGAAGATATATTTGTGGACAACTGGGCAGGCGGTACAGTTAATGCCTACAACAATGATTTTGATCCATCAAAGTTATCAGGGTCATTCACGAATGAAGGCAATAACATTAATGCAGACCCATTGTTTGTTGATGCGGTGAATGGAGACTTTCATTTAGCGGCTGGTTCGCAATGCATAGACTCAGGAAACAACTCTGCCCCTTCATTGCTGTCAACTGACTTTGAAGGAGATGATAGAATTCTTGGGGTTACCGCTGACATGGGAGCGGATGAGTATTATGTGGCAGGCCCAACTTATACGATAAGCGGTCAGATACTTTTTGGAGGCGTTGGCCTCAGCGGCGTGTCAGTAGGGCTCACGGGCTCTCTTGCCGCCACAAGGGTAACGGACTCAAATGGTAATTACATGTTCACATGGATACCGGATGGCAGTTATACAGTAACCCCGTCAAAGACATTCTACACATTTGATCCAGCCTCCAGAGAGGTAACTATAAGTGGTTCTGATGCAGTGGATCAGGACTTTACTGCCTCTGCGATAGATACGGATGGAGACGGAGTGTTTGATTATATGGACAACTGTCCGACGGTTGCTAACTCTGACCAGACCGACACAGACGGAGACGGGTTGGGTGATGTATGTGACCTGCCCGGTTCCATCTCAGGAAGGATTATTGATGAGAATACTGGGCTTGGGATTGAAGGGGCATGGGTGGCAACGGTGTCGGGACCTTCTTGGGGCGGATCATCCACTGATGCCTTAGGATACTATGCCATAACCAACCTTGATCACGGGAATTACAAAGTTCAAGCATGTGTGACAGGGTATTTATGTGAATATTATGACAATACTTATAACTGGTCTTCAGCGACGAATGTATATGTGAATCCCGGCATCGGCATACCGGTAGATACCCCTGATATAAACTTGGCACTTGCACGTGACACAGACAATGATGGCATAGCGGATACAACGGACAACTGCCTAACTGTCTACAACCCCGACCAGTCCGACATAGACGGAGACGGGATAGGGGATGCGTGTGATCCTGACATAGATGGTGACGGTATCGCGACTGAAACGGATAACTGTCCGACAGTGGCGAATCAGGACCAATTAGATGCAGATGGCGACGGCTATGGAGATGCCTGTACTGTTAATCATTGTGTGACGAGCAGCGCAGAGTTACAGTCTGCGCTGAATGAGGCACAGTGGAACGGGATGAATGACGTGATTCAACTTGTACAGGGGGCGTATGGGATATCAGGAAATGGGAACAGTTATTTCTATTATGGTTCAAGTGAATCTTATAGTCTTGTCATAAAGGGCGGATATACAGCAGGATGCTCCTCAAGGGAAGTAAATCCTACAAATACAATTCTCGATGGAGAGGGGATAGATACAGGCTCATGGGCTGGCGTATTGTATCTTGAGAACGGGGGGTCATCATCTTATGCAAAACTTACAGTTGAAGGAGTAACAATTCAGAATGGGAAATCGTATTATGGAGGAGGTCTATACGCCTATTCAGACAGAAGCAACGTAACACTCTCGAACAATGTCATCAATGACAACACCGCAGATTATTATGCCGGAGTTTACACTTATTCGAATTATGGAAACATTATCCTGACTAACAATATCATTACAGGCAATACAGCAGCTAGCTATGGAGGTGGGCTTTATGCCTATACGTACCAGGGAATAATAGACATCATTAACAATACAATCGCTAATAACTCGGCTTCTGCTGATTGGGGTTCTGGAGGGGGCATCAGCCTTCAAATAAACAGCAATTCGGCCATAGCAAACCTTTACAACAACATTATACGGGGCAATACAGCGATGACTGGCGGGGACATATATATAGACAACTGGCCAAGCTGTACAGTTAATGCCTACAACAATGACTTTGATCCATTAAAGGTATCAGGGACATTCACGAATGAAGGCAATAACATCAATGCAGACCCCTTGTTTGTGGATGCGGTGAATGGAGACTATCATTTATCGGCTGGTTCACAATGTATAGACTCAGGAAACAACTCTGCTCCTTCATTGCCGTCAACTGACTTTGAAGGAGACGACAGAATTCTTGGAATTGCCGCTGACATGGGAGCAGATGAGTATTATGTGGCTGGCCCAACCTATTTTATAAGTGGTCAGATACTTTTTGGAGGGGTTGGCCTCAGCGGCGTGTCAGTAGGGCTCACGGGCTTTCTTGCCGCCACAAGGGTAACGGATACAAACGGCAATTATCATTTCACATGGATACCGGATGGCAGTTATACAGTAACCCCGACAAAGACCTTTTTTACGTTTAATCCCGTCTCCAGAGATGTAACAATAAGTGGTTCTGATGCAGTGGACCAGGACTTTACTGCCTCTGCGATAGATACGGATCGAGACGGAGTGTTTGATTATATGGACAACTGTCCGACGGTTGCTAACCCCGACCAGTCCGACATAGACGGAGACGGGTTGGGTGATGTATGTGACCTGCCCGGTTCCATCTCAGGAAGGATTATTGATGAGAATACTGGGCTTGGGATTGAAGGGGCATGGGTGCAGGCATACGGTCCTTCAGGGGGAAGCGCTTCCACGGATGTATCAGGAAATTACACTATAACAGGTCTTGAGCATGGGAATTATATTGTGCAAGCCTGCGTCACTGGATACCTATGTGAGCTTTACGACAACACCTACAACTGGGGAGAAGCAACGAATGTATATGTGAATCCAGGGATTGGCATACCTGTTGATACTCCTAATATAAACTTTGCCCTTGCATCGGATGTGGATAATGACGGGGTGACTGACACGACAGACAACTGCCCAACAGTTGCAAACTCTGACCAGTCTGATATAGACGGAGACGGGATAGGGGATGCATGTGATCCTGACATAGATGGTGACGGAGTTCTGAATGAGACGGACAATTGCGTTACGGTTGCAAATCCTGATCAGGCAGATGCAGATGGAGACGGCTATGGAGATGCATGTACTGTTAATCATTGTGTGACGAACAGCGCAGGGCTTCAGGATGCACTGACCGGAGCCCAATCGAACGGGATGAACAACGTAATTCAGCTTGTGCAAGGGACATATGGGATATCTGGCAACAATAACAGCCATTTCTATTTCGGTTCAAGCGATCAGTATAGTCTCATTATACGTGGCGGTTACACATTGGGATGTAGCACCCGTGAGCTTAATCCGGCAAATACCATCCTTGACGGGGAAGGGATAGACCAGGGAATTGATGCAGGCGTTTTATACCTCTTAGGTGGGGATTATACAAAACTTACAGTGGAAGGAATAACAATACAGAATGGAAAATCGTATTATGGAGGAGGTCTGTATGTATCCACGAATAACGGTATTATAACCATCACAGGCAACCTTATAAAGAATAATGCAGCTTCTTATTATGCCGGAGCTTTCACTTATTCGAATTATGGAAACATTATCCTGACCAACAATATTATTACAGGCAATACAGCAGATAATTATGGTGGCGGGGTTTATGCTGATTCGTTCCAAGGGGAAACAGATATTATCAACAATACGGTTACGGGTAATTCTGTGACTTATGAAGGAGGCAGCGGGAGCGGTGTCGGCTTAAGAATTACCGCTTCTTCGGGTTCAATAAATATCTTCAACAATATCATCTGGGGAAATACGGCAACCTCTGGAGGAGATATCTCTATAGAAAACTGGGCAGGTGGCACAGTTAATGCCTACAACAACGACTTTGATCCATTAAAGGTATCAGGGACATTCACGAATGAAGGCAATAATATCAATGCAGACCCGTTGTTTGTGGATGCGGTTAATGGAGACTACCATTTATCGGCCGGTTCACAATGCACAGACTCAGGAAACAACTCTGCTCCTTCATTGCCGTCAACTGACTTTGAAGGAGATGACAGAATTCTTGGAATTACCGCTGATATGGGAGCGGATGAATATTATCTGGCTGGAGCAACCTATACCATAAGCGGGCAGATACTTTTCGGAGGTGTTGGCCTCAGCGGTGTGACAGTAGGGCTCACGGGTTCTCTTGCCGCCACAAGAGTAACAGATGCAAACGGCAATTATCAGTTCACATGGATAGAGGATGGAAGTTATACCGTTACGCCATCAAAGACATTCTATACGCTTACACCATCCAATATCCTGATGACAGTAAGCGGTGCTAATGTGATTGGTCAGGACTTTACTGCCACTGCGATAGATACAGATGGAGACGGAGTGTTTGATTATATGGACAACTGTCCGACAGTTTCAAACCTTGACCAGCTTGACAGTGACGGAGACGGACTGGGCGATGTATGCGACCTGCCCGGCTCAATCTCAGGTACGGTTGTAGATGAAATCACAGGGCTTGGGATTGAAGGGGCATGGGTGGCAGCGGGATGGGGACCTTCTTGGGGAGACACGTACACGGATGCCTTGGGCAACTATTCTATAACTGGCCTTAACAACGGAAATTATATCGTACAAGCCTGCTTCACGGGATACCTATGCGAGTATTACGACAACACCTTCAACTGGTGGGAGGCGACAAATGTATATGTGAATCCAGGTATTGGCATACCGGTAGATACCTCTGGCATAGATTTGGCCCTTGCCCCGGCCCCGCTTGATCCAGATACGGATAGTGACGGTATTCCGGATACAACGGACAACTGTCCAACTGTTTACAACCCTGACCAGGCTGACATGGACGGAGACGGGATAGGTGATTTATGTGATCCGGATACTGACGGTGACGGGATACCGAATGGAACGGATAAATGTCCGGCAGGCGCAGGCTCTAACCCGACATGCGAATTAGTAACATGGTATTACAGCAGCATTCTGTTCAGGGCGCCTGAACCCGGAGGGGCAGAGTACTGGGCAGGGGAGATAGAACGAATTGACTCAGTTGGCATAGACATAAAAGAGGGATTTATAGCGCTTGGCAAGCTCTTCTTCAACTCAGATGAGTATCTGAATATGGGCACAACAGATAATGAATATGTAATAGACCTGTATGAGACATTCCTTGGAAGGACGCCTACACAAGGGGAAGCAGACTACTGGGCAGGAGAGCTTGCGGGAGGATTGACAAGGAACCTCCTGATGAACTACTTCATATTCAGTCAGGAGTTCATGCAGTACATGACAGATTATTTCGGCGACACAACAGTAAGGCCTGAGTATAATCTTGTAAATGACCTCTTCAGGGGATTTCTGAGCAGACTGCCTGATGACGCAGGATTCAACTACTGGCTTGCGCAGATGCAGACGGCCCAGTGCAACGGAGACCCTCAGGCAATAAGAGACCTAACCAGCCAGATAGCATTAAATTTCTTACAGAGTCAGGAATATGCGGACAGGAATACGAGCAACAGTGAGTGCATAGAGGACTATTATAACGGTATACTGAGAAGAGGCGCGGATCTTGCGGGGTATCTATACTGGCTTGGAGAGCTTGACGGAGGTACGTATACAAGAGCGGAGATGCTGCAGCTTTATGTAGACTCAACTGAATTTCAGGGCAGGGTGACGGAGGTCATAAACGCCGGGTGCGCTTATTGAATTTTCGGGATATTATGAAGGTAAAAAAATATAGAGAAGGAGAATTAAAATGAAGAAGTCTCTGATGCTGTGTTTGTTTGTGGTTTGTACGACCTTATTAGTTGCTATGAACGTTGAGTCTTCCAACACATCTTCTGATTTTGCTCCAGTTGTAATGCAGTCCGAAAAGTATGACGTATCTCCTCCTCTCCGCACCATCAAACCCATACCGCCTGCGCCTGCTGATACAGTACGTGAAATACCCATGAGAAAATTGCCGAAGACTGAACAATCTCAAAGCTCCCATGTAATAGAAGGCGACGGCGCACTTAACTTCTGGCATGGGGATACGAACATGCCTGCTACGGCGCAGAATTTTGAAGGCATTAACAATATTTACGGAGTTGCTCCGCCGGACACAAACGGTGATGTTGGGCCTAATCATTATATTCAGACAGTCAACCTCGGTTTTCAGATATGGAACAAGAGCGGCACATCGCTTTACGGGCCTGCTAACACAAATACTATATGGACAAGTTTTGGCGGAAGGTGCGAAACAGACAATGACGGAGACCCCATTGTTTTATACGACCATCTCGCTGACCGCTGGCTCATAAGCCAGTTTTCCGTATCTTCTGCTCCGTACTATCAGTGCATAGCTATTTCTCAAACAGCAGACCCTACAGGGGCATGGTATCGTTATGCATTTCAGGCAAGCGCTACAAAGATGAACGATTATCCCAAGTTCGGAGTATGGCCTGACGGTTATTACATGTCAGCTAACCAGTTCACAGGCGGAATAAGCTGGGGCGGGGCAGGCGTCTTTGTCTTCGAACGAAGCAAGATGCTCACAGGTGCTGCTGCAGCAATGCAATATTTTGATCTGGAATCTGTTGATTCGTGTTATGGCGGTTTGTTGCCTTCTGACCTCGACGGCACAGCCCCGCCGGCAGGAACTCCGAATTACTTTTCATCTTTTGACGATGGCTCGTGGGGATGCGGAAGCATAAACGACAATCTCAAAATATGGGAGTTCCATGTTGACTGGACAACGCCAGCAAATTCAACATTCGGACTTTCCGGGGATCCTGACTTAATCCTTACAACAGCGGCCTTTGACCCTGACATGTGCGGCTTCAGCCGTGACTGTATATCTCAGCTGGGGACAACGCAGAAAGTAGATGCCATTTCTGACAGGCTAATGTACAGGCTGCAATACAGAAATTTCGGCTCATATCAGGCAATGGTTACCAATCATACAGTTGACGCTGATGGCACTGACCACGCTGGAATACGCTGGTATGAACTCAGAAAGACGACAGGGGATTGGTCAATCTACCAGCAGGGTACATATGCTCCAGACTCTAATAACCGATGGATGGGAAGCATTGCAATGGATGTTCAGGGAAATATTGCCCTCGGTTACAGTATTTCGAGCAGTACTCTTTATCCTTCCATAAGGTATGCGGGAAGGCTTGCAGGCGACCCTGCGGGCACATTGCCCCAGGCTGAGGCCTCGCTTATAGATGGAACAAGTTATCAGAACGGGGTTAACAGGTGGGGCGATTACAGCTCTATGTCAGTTGATCCTTCTGATAGCTGCACTTTCTGGTATACACAGGAATATTATGCAACCATTGCAGATTGGAACTGGAAAACAAGAATAGGCTCATTTAAATTTTCCGGATGCACAACAGGCCCAACAGGAACATTACAGGGTACTGTCACTGATTCATCTACGACTAATCCTATAAGCGGCGCAACAATTACAACAACAGGCGGATATTCAACAATAACCGATGGTTCCGGCTTTTATCAGTTTGCATCTATGCCTGTCGGAACTTATGATGTTACAGCCTCTGTTTATGGCTATCAATCATCAACAGAAACAGGAGTGGTTATTACAGACGGAGGCACTACAATTCAGGACTTTGCTCTCACGCCGCTTTCAGCAGCAACGGTACAGGGCACGGTCACAGACGGCTCAGGCCATGGCTGGCCGCTTTTTGCACAGATAGATATAACAGCACCGGGCTATTCCAATACAATTTATACAGATGTTACGGGGCAGTACAGCGTTAACCTGCTTGAAGGCGAAAACTATACATTTGATGTTAGCGCAACAGGCTATAATTCTGAGACACGTTCGGTAACTCCTTCTGCAGGCATAAACACGGAGGATTTTGCCTTATCGGTTGACCCATCCTGCACAGCCCCCGGTTATCAAATGCTTGGAGTTAATGAGCAGTTCGAAAGCGGGACAACGCCAACCGGCTGGACTGTTGTTGACAATGCGGGAACAGGCGCTGTCTGGGAATTCAACAACCCCGGTGAACGGACAAATCTCACAGGCGGAACAGGAGGGTTTGCAATAGCGGACAGTGATAATGCAGATACTGTTGATATGAATACGTCGCTGATTACACCGGTTATTGACTTTACAGGACAAGCTACCGTAAATCTTGAATTTGATACAGATTTTTATTATTACAGCGGCGGTTTAAGCGAGGTGGCAGACGTTGATGTAAGCAATGACGGCGGCTCAACCTTTACAAATGTATGGCGAAAGACAGCCAGTTACCGCGGCCCTCATCATGAGACAGTTGACATATCGGGAATTGCAGGAAATCAATCAAATGTCAAAATTCAGTTTCACTACTACAACGCCAATTGGGAATGGTGGTGGCAGGTAGATAATGTTAGGGCAGGCTTATGTCAGGCAATCAGCACCGGCTTTGTCACAGGCAATGTTTATGATGCAAATACAGGCAGCCCGATAAGCGGCGCAACTGTTGCTGATGATCTGAGCAATTCAACAACCACTGACAGCAGCGGATATTATTACTTTGCTTCTGCTCCCGGCTCACGCACCCTCACTGCTTCAAAAAGTGGTTATAGCAATGACGTAAATGTAGTAACTGTTGTTTCAGATAATATAGTGCAGCAAGACTTCAATCTGCCGGCAGTTCAATTAAGCGCTAATCCGACAAGCCTTAGTGTTACGGTATACACAACCAGTCCGGCTACTTCACGCAATCTGTTGATAAGCAATACAGGCGGGGCAAATGCAACGTTTGATATAACAGAGATATCTGGAAATGCTCCGATTAATGAGGGGAAGATACTTCCCTATAAGAGGAAACAGAAAACTTATTGGGATATTACAGAGACCGCGCCTGCGCAAGTCAAATCCACGCTTCCTAACTCATGGGGGGCTGGCTCTGCTATTCCTACAGGATCAAGGTATCGTTCTGCTGGCGCGTCGTGTGACGGGGCAGCCTATTATATCTTCGGCGGGCAAACCGGAACAAGCACAGTTCTAAATGAAACATGGAAATATGATCCAGCAGGTAATTCATGGACTCAGATGGCAAATATGCCGTATGCGTTAATGAGCATGGAAGCAACTTGTATTAACGGCATCATATATCTTGTGGGCGGATATACAGGCGCTGCACACACCAACAATTTCCTGATTTACGATACATCAGGCGATACATGGACTGCATCCACATGGCCAAATACGCGGACCCCTATGACAGCGGCATGGAACGGGAATCTTTACGCCTTCGGCGGCAACCCCGGCCCAAGCGCAGAGACGTGGGTATATGATCCGGCAACAGCCACGTGGACAGGGCCTTTAGCCTCCATGCCTACAGCAGCATCTTATGGAGGAGCAACAACAGTCGGTGACTATATTTTAGTTGTTGGCGGAGCCGCCACAAATGATGTGCAACGCTACAACCCTGCGGCAAATACATGGGATGCAACAGGGCCTGCCTTGCCTGCTCTGAGAATGAATCCGATTTTGGTCTGGTACGGCAATTATCTCTATGCCTCAAGCGGCGGAGGACTTGGCGGCAGTATATGGACAGCATTTAATGATACCCTTATTCTTGACACATCAGCATGGCCGGCCGGCACATGGACTACTCACAGTGAGACGGTTCCAACGCCTGTAGTCAGCGCTGCTTATGACTGCGTAAACAATCGTATCTATGCAGCAGGTGGAATAAGCGCAGGCGGGACTACATTTTATGATGTCAATCAATACCTCGACGATGCGCAAACCTGCAACAATATCTCTGATGTTCCGTGGCTTAGCGAGGCCCCCTCAACAGGCGCAATAGCGGCAGGCAGCAGTCAGAATATAGTTGTCTCTTTCGATGCAACAGGCATGGCTGTCGGCACTTACAATGCACAAATTAGAGTAAGCAACAATTCTCCATACGGAACCCTAACCATTCCTGTGAGTATGACCGTCATTACCAACCCCATGACACTCGTCATCTGGTATTACAACAGCATCCTTAACAGGGCGCCTGAGCCCGGAGGCGCAGAGGGCTGGACAAGCGAGATAGAACGCATTGCCTCTCTCGGCATAGACATAAAAGAGGGCTACATAGCCCTTGGCAAGCTCTTCTTCAACTCAGGAGAGTATCTGAGCATGAACACAACGAATAATGCATATGTAACAGACCTGTATGAGACCTTCCTCGGCAGGACACCGACACAGGGAGAAGCAGACTACTGGGCAGGAGAGCTTTCAGGGGGATTGACAAGGAACCTCTTATTAAACTACTTCATATTCAGCGCGGAGTTCAAGTCGTACATGGACGGACTATTTGGGGATACATCAGTAAGGCCTGAGTATAACCTTGTGAATGACCTGTACAGGGGATTTCTGAGCAGACTGCCTGACGACGGAGGATTCAACTACTGGCTTGGAGAGATGCAGACAGCCCAGTGCAACGGAGATCCGCAGGCCATAAGAGACCTTACATCACAGATAGCGTTACTATTCCTTAATAGTCAGGAGTACGCGGACAGAAATACGAGCAACAGCGAGTATATAGAAGACTTGTATAACGGCATAATGAGAAGAGGTGCAGATCTTGCGGGGTATCTGTACTGGCTTGGAGAACTTAACGGAGGCACGTATACAAGAGCGGAGATGCTGCAGCTTTTTGTAGACTCAACTGAATTTCAGGGCAGGGTGACGGAGGTCATAAACGCAGGGTGCAGCCCTTAGCAGTCCTCATTAAACAGCCATAGGCGTTAATTGAGAAGATTACACAAGGAGTATATGGGCCATGACTTATACCATATGTCCATCTATCTACTTCCAGTTACAATATCTGCCTGTATAGTTGTACGGTCACACTCTTCTCTTTTCAATCAATGAACTTCTTTGTGCGGTCTCTCTGAGCACCTTGTAAATTAATGGTTGTAGAATTTTATCAAAAATGCTGTTAAACTTTTTCAAAGTACCTGCGTTATGAGCGCGTAGTTATTTGTAAAAATACCATCATCAGGAGACGGGCATTGTTCAAAAAACTTGCACTTCTTATTGCAGCTTTATTCATAACAGTTGTATCTTCTGAAGTACTTCTTCGGACTATAGACTACAATTATTCGCCAATGACAATAGAGGCGAAGAAAGATAAATGACCAACGCTCCTGTGCGAAGAGCCAATATTATTACATTATTTTTAACACTGTTGTTCATCTTAATTAGCGGAGAAGTATACTTAAGATATCAGTATAAAAAAGAGCATGATATTCTAATTTCTAAATATAAAGGAAGGGAGTTATGCACCGCATCTTCTGCTGAACCGGGGCTTATTTACACGTTTATTCCTAATAAATGCGGAAGCAACTCGCATGGTTACCGGGATTATGAATATCGTTATAAAAAAGATCCCGGAGCTTTCAGAATAGTAGTCATTGGAGACTCTGTTGCGCAAGGGCAGGGGGTAGAGCTGCGAGAATCTTTCTGCAAGGTTTTAGAAACTAAATTAAATCAATCAGTTAATAATAGAAAATTTGAAGTGATCGTGCTGGCGCGCACAGGATATTCTACTGCACAGGAGTTAATCCTTTTGAAAAATGAAGCCTTTAATTATCAGCCGGATTTAATTATCTGGAGTTATATGTTAAATGATCCTGCCCATCCGGTCTATCATAATGCAAACGGGGAACTGGGACGATATTACTTTAAGCCTAAACTTCATTTCGTAAATTTCGTCCGGAAGAAAATCTTTGAACTTAAGGAAGAGAGCAAAAGCAAGAACTGCGGGAAAGAGTTCCATAAATTGCTTCACTGCGCATACTGGGATCAGGTCAAGTCGCAAATTTACCAGATTGGCGGCATATTAAAAAGCAAAAATATTCCCGTGCTCTTCCTTGTACACCCTATCTTTGAGAAGGATAGAAGTTTTGATACTTATACATTAACTTCGGTGCATAAGAAATTATATGACGCCGCGTCTGAATCAGGGCTTATAGCTGTTGATTTATTAAATGCTTTTAAGCCTTACAATATGGATGAGGTAAGAACGCATAGCGAAACATGGTATGATCCATGGCACCCAAACGCAAAAGGTCATATGGTTATAGCTGATTATATCTACAAACATATCGGTGGTTATTTAGAGAAGATTCATGACTTTAATGAAACCAGAAAAGTAATTCCCAGGGAGATTGACTCAAGATTAACGAATTTTTATGATGATTTTATCTGGACAAAAGGGAACAGCATGGTTTCTGATATAAGATATGACGTGAAACCGGGAGATAATTTCCTGGTATTAAAGACCTTTGGCTGGAACCCCTTAAGAGATGATCTTAATAAACTGGGACTTAAGATAGTCACAAATGGCAGCAGCTTAAAATTCAGCCATAAAGATGAAAACTCATTTTTCTTTGTTCTTGATAAAAATATTAAACAAATCAACGAAATTCAAATTATGTCATCGACCTTTGTCCCAAAGGAACAAGGAATAAATAATGACACAAGAAGGCTTGGCATTGATGTCGCGTCAATTACTATTCAAGCAGAACAATAAATCCCGCATATCAGAGAAGGCTGATCTCTCTTATCCCTATCCCCAATGTCCTCCAGTCCCCTGTCTCCGGATTGTATAGGGCCGGCTTCCAGGTCGTATCAACAAAGATGCTGAGATTCAGTTTTTCCAGATTGGATGTTTTAAGAAAGATAGCATACTCATTGTTACTCTTCAACACAGTTTTATATATAAGACGCCCTGTATCTTCATTTATAAAAAATACCGTTACATGTTCTTTTTTTATGTCAGGGAAAGCACTGAATATCTTCAATCGCAGATCCTTATTAAGCTTTGTCAACCGGATTAAAGAATCGTTGGCTCCCCAGCGGAAATAACTGTTATCAGCTTTTTCAATAGCGTGCCATCCCCGGCAAAAGAGCCTGGGATCATGAAGCGGGGTCAGAGGTTCTGGCAATTGCTTGTCCGTGCATCTGTAGACCGGTTCACGCAGAGGCAGGCCCGATGCCCTTAAATACATAAAACCCAGAGACCCGGCTGAAGAGTCGGGAGAGGGGTGTTTCAGCTCTTCCATCTTTATCTGAACAAGGCCGTTTGCAATATCGAACGCGATCTTTTCCCCCGCGCTCAATGACTTTAAATAATTGGTAAGATTCGGGTCAATCCGGGATTTATATTCCTCCGACTGCTTGATATATTCATCCGCCGAGTTTTCAATATTAAACCTCACCTCTCCATCTGTGTGCTGAAAAAATTTCTTAAAGCGGTTTATATTCCTTGCTTTATTCTCTATCCCTACATGCCCGTCAACCTCTACAAATGCCTTAAGCTCATCCCCGGTCATTTCATCATAATTTACATTGCCGCATTCGATCCCGTGCAGCATGACACCTTCGTCTTTTAAATACTTCTTCAATTCCTGAATTACGGCGTCCTTCTCTTCAAAAGGAATATGGCCGAATACATCGAGACTGACAATATAATCAAAGTATTTCGGAGGCTGGTCAAATTCAAATATGCTTCCGCAGAAGACAGAGTCGTAATTATTGACTTTTTTTGCGATCTCTAACGCCTTCTTTGAATAATCAATACCGGTTATCTTGCAGCCCTTGCTCTTCAGGACGGCGAGAGTGCCTGAACCGCACCCGAAATCAAGGACTCTTGAATTCGGTTTTACGTTACGGTAGATCCAGAAATATTTTGCAAAATTTATATTGTAGTTCCATAAAGGAATGCCGGAGACATCGAATCTGGCATCTGTCGCAAACTTCTCCTCGTAGAACTTTTTAATGTCGGTTATACCAGCTCTTTTATACATAGCAATAAAAGTTCATTCGCTTAAATAACCAGAAATTAAGCCAATTAGAGAAATTTAAGATATCTTATACCAATGCCCAGGATCCTCGAATCATCTGATTTTGAATCATATAGATTAGGGCTCCACGTTGTATTAACAGAGATGCTGAGATCCAGTTTAGCCAGATGGCTGGTTTTAAGTATCACGGGGTGTTCGTTTTTACTTTGAAGTTCAACCTTCCCTAATATCTCTTTTGTGCTTTCATTTACAAAAATTACGCTGACATGCCTTTCAATTATATCGGGGAAGGAGCTGAATATCTTCAGTTGCAGGTCTCTCTTCAGTTCCGGCAACTGAATAAGACAATTACTGTTTCCCCAGCGAAAAACCCCGTTATTGTCCTTTTCAATATCGTACCAACCACTGGAAAAAATTGCATTGTCATTAAGCGGTACTATCACTTCGGGTAGTTCAGGCAGTTCAGGCGTTTCAACTTTTTCAAAACATATGGTGATCCCGTCCCGCAATCTGCTTGAAAGAGTACTGGTCAGTTTATTGATAAATTTTTCTTTGCCGTGGCAATTAAAGTAGTTCGAGATGCTATATTCCACCGGCATAAACCCTGATTGTATTCCAATATCAAGAAGTTCCTCTATCGTGTACTCACGAAAGTGCCCAGGGTTAGTGTTTGAAAGACGAATCTGTTCAAATGGATTTTTGCCCATTAACATTTCAACCCTTTTATTAAATGAGCATGCATTTGGCGTCTGCATGATCAGATACCCCCCATTTCTAAGGAATCCGGCGACACACTTGAGAACGAGCAGAGGAGAAGTATACAAATGTTCTATTACCTCAGCCATGATAATCAGATCATGTTTTTCTGTTTTTGGCCATTTTTCCGGATATTGAGCATCATTAAGGTTAAAAAGAAAATGCCTGTCTCTGCCCCGGGCCTTAAACCTTGAATCTTCAAAACCAAGTGTGTTCACAATAGTTTCCGGCAATACGTTACGTATAATCTCAGTTTGATAAGCTTTACCTATATCAAGAATTTTTAACGTTCGTTCAGGTGGTGTGATTCGGATTTTATCGATCCACTTAATAGTTTCTTTTATAAGAAACTCATATCGCTTACAATGAAACTTGACGTATCCCTTTGACTCTTCGTCAAGATTCCAATCCTTAAAGTGATCCAGTATATCTTTGGCGCTAACCGGTTTATTTATATTTAGCTGAGACATGTTCTTGTTAAGTTATTTTTTTGTAAAAAGCCTTAAAGGCATTTTGACGCATTGCGGAAAGAATTTCAATACTATCCATCAAAAACTCCAGGCATACTGATGCCTCAATCTCATCCTTATAATAAAGCCCGCATTTTTCATTAATGCAGAGCTTTTTCAGTTCTTCATTATAATAAGGAACAAGAAGCGGCAGTCTGTTAACGAGCCGCTTGTTTATCTCCTTCAAAGACACCTCTCTGTCAACCACCCATAATAGTTTTGCTTTTTTTATATCTCCTTCATTCAGCCAGTCAGCCATTAAGAACTTACAATCCTCTTTCCGCCCTTTTAAAAAGATGTCAATTGCTTCGGAACACTCAGGCTGCATCTTTTTCCCGATACAGAGTATAAGCGCATTTTCTTTAAGGGACTCATCAGTTTGAAATTGACCGTATTTATAGAGATTTGAAATCTCATTTACCTGTTTTTTAAGAGCAAACGATGATATCTTCTTGAAGCCATTCTCTCCAAACTCTTTGATCCTGGACTTGTCAGAAATAAATTCCGACATCTTTTGCGCAAGCTCCTTTGCGTTTCCAGCTTCAAACAGGCAGCCTGTCTTGCCATCCTCAACCAATTCAGGGATACCGCCCATACGGGAGGCGATTACGGGCGTCGAAGATGCCATGGCCTCATATATGCTAACAGGATGGTTGTCAGGCCATATGGACGGCAGGATCATAACATCTGTAGCGCTAAAAACGTCCTCAATACTGCTATTCTCTTTTTTGCCGGAGAACCTGACCGTTTCGTTCAGCTCCCTTTCAGCGACCATATTCTGGAGCTCGGCCTTTAACTCCCCGTCTCCTATGAAATTTACCTGTATATTCTCTCTATCTTTAATATATGCAAGGGCCTCTATTATGGTTATAACTCCTTTATGTCTTCCGATATAACCTATGAAACTGAACCTGACTTTTTTAGGAGCCTTGTCCTTTGTAACTTTTGAAAAACGCTCAATATCAATACCATAAGGTATTACATTCATCTTCTTTGCGTCCAAGCCTGAACGGATATACTTTTCCGCAAGGTACTTGCTCGGAGATATGTAAGCATCGCCCATATTCAACTGATAACTGATAAAATCCCTTCTCATGAGGGAGGGGACGTTCTGCCATCTGCCGGTCGAGATAAAGAAACGGCATTCCCCGCACCCTGAGACATCTTCACAGACTCTCCCCTCTTCTTTAACCATGATATTCCTGTGGCATATTCCCCAGTAGTCATGAAGCGTCAACACTGTCTTCAGCCTCCTCCGCTTTGCTGTCTGAATAAGCCCTGCTGAGAGTCCGACTATATTATGGAAGTGAACAACATCGGGTGAGTGAGCCTCAAGCATATCATCAAATAATTTCTCGATATCCCTATGGGTGAAATTGAAGAAGTCGGAACTGTAATCCTCGGCATGCAGACATACGCGGGAAACAGGCAGTCCTTCAAACGAATCATTTCTTATGGAGTGTCTCTTCCCCGCGTTGTTGAGCTCCCCCGCAAAGACAAGAACATCACAGCCGAGCTCTTTCAATGCCTTTGCCTGCTGATGCGCTATAAGTTCTGCCCCGCCGATAAAATGCGGAGGATAAGCATTGCAGCAGAAGATGACCTTCTTCTTTCCAGCCGTCTCTGTAATCGCTTTTTCAACCTTCCCTCCTATTACATCCCATGTAAAATTTCTGAGAACCTTTGCCTTGCCTCTTTTACTCTTCTCTCTTGATTCTTCAGTATTATTGAGCGCAGTCCTTATCTTTGACTTGATATCTTCCCTGTCGCCGAAGATGCATAAAAAGCCCTCATCGCCGATCACGCTCGGCATTGCGCTCTCACTTGATCCGATTACAGGTGTTCCGCATATCCATGCCTCAAGGAATACGATACCAAACGCCTCGTACTTTGAAGGAAGCGCCAGAAGGTCGGCAATATGGAGGAGGTTCACCTTCTCCTCATGTGAAACGACTCCCATATCTGCTATATATTTCTTCTCTTCAACGGTAAGATTCGAGTAGATGTCGTCAAACCACTCGCAGGACGGTCCGGCTAACAGGAGCTTAACGGGTCTTTCAGAAGAGAGCGTCCTTACCGCGTCTATAAGGTGCCCCACGCCTTTCTCCTCCATCTTTCTTCCTATAAAGAGGATGACCTTATCCTCCCTTCTGATGTTATACTTTTCCTCCATGCCGGTCCTGAATGAATCAAGATCAGCCGGCAGGTAATGCTCCGGATGGATCGCGTTGCCTGTAACAAAGAGCTTTTTCCCGGCTATGCCTTTAGCCTCCAGGTACTCTTTCTCAAAATTTGTTACTGTTATAACGCAATCGCAGTTTCTGAGCAGCCAGTAATGTGATCTCCGTTCATGGAACGGATGCCCCGGATGAAAATGAGGGACAATAACCGTCTTCTTCTTAAGCAGGCGGGCTATGGCAAACGCTATGTAATTGTGAGGATAGGGGATGGTATGCAGAAAGACAATGTCAGAATTCTTTATCTCCTGCCACATCTTTCCGTACATTTCACATGAATGAGGCCCGTAGAAGTAGATCTTCAGCAGCTTGTCAAGAAGCAGTTTAAAACCCAGATGATAAACGGAATGAACCGGCAGAGACCTTTTATATCTCCGTACAATCACATCTCCGTCAAGATCAAGACGCCCCAGAGCGATTGTCCTCTCTTCATCAGGCGGGTCTCTCCAGTACTCTTCTTCCATATTTATACTAAGAGTCAAGACCCTTACATTATGCCCCTTGCCGGCTAAATGCCTGCTTACTTCCCGGCACCAGGTCTCAGAGCCGCCGACTGCGGGAGGGTATCTCTGAATGATATTCACTATCCTCATCCGGAGACCTCCTGTATAAGCGTTAGCTGTTCAATAAAGTTACCGTCTTCTGCCTTTAAAATGGCATGCAACAGATATTTACCCTTTTCCTTCAGGCTGCCCCGCCATGAATTGTCAGGGCTGAATACTGTTCCGTCTATATCAAAGAGCGGGGGCTTTTCCCAGTCATATATTATCTTTATCTTCTGAGATGCCTGCGTCTGCAGGTAAACCCTCTTTTCGTAATAAGCGTAGTGCCCTTCAGGATGTGCCGGGTTATTTTTTTGGTAAATATCTATCAAGAAATTTATCCATAAGCCTTGAGGCGTGTTGTTTGCGATTGATACATCATAACGGCATGCTCTGCCTGTTTCCGTCTTATAAGAAGCAGAGGAGAAGAGAGAGAGGCTGACCGGGACATTCTCATCGGAAAGAGAGTATCTTGCAAAATTAATAATACCGGATATAATACTTCTTATATCCCCGATGATAAATGGTGTGCATTTTCTTATCCGCTTAATCATTCTCTATTTTTTTATATCCGATAACGGCATAGTCCTGAGGACCATAGAAGTATTCATTGAACCGGTCTGCCACATCCGAGCCGGACAGCCTCTTTGCTTCAGAGACGGGATGAAGATTCAATATCTCGACCTTAGATAAGCCGCGTGCCTCTGCCATGAACTTAATCATGGAACTCGGCAAAGGCTTCCTGTGGGTTGGGTCCAGATAGAAATTACAACTCCCTACAAGAACATTTTCAGGATTAGGTGTTTCAAATATTGCGATACCGCCCGGTTTGAGCACTCTTACAGTCTCATCCAGCAGACAAATCAGCATCTTAAACGGCAGATGTTCGATGATATGTAATCCTGTTAACGCCCCGAGGCTTGCATCAGGAAGGCTTCTGAGATAAGGGATCACATCATTCTCAATGACCTCAAGGTTCCGCCCCCTGCATTCATTTACCAAAACACTGTTTATATCCACGCCCTTTGCCTCCAAACCATTCTCCTTCAGCAGCTCAAGCCATTCACCCCTTCCGCATCCGATGTCCAGCAAGGGCGAATCGTATGTGCCGGCGTTGACTGCTTTTATATATGGAAGATAAACCTTGACGCCTTCCTTAATATCCCCTCTTGTCCCGCGAAACCGGTCTTCAAAAAAAACATACAGAGCATCAAGCAGATGCTCCTTTCCCCCTGCAAGATCCCTGATCTCTTCAACAGAGAAATGTTCAGGCAAGCGTTTACTCGCCTCCTCTAAGAATATGGATAGCTCCCTCTCCTGCTTTGTAATTGTATACTTAAGGTAGGAGACAGCATGTACAAGCTCTTCTATCTTGGCGGCTTTCTCATTAATGTCCCTCATTAAGGCTGCACTTGATTCTGTTTGCTCTGCCAGGCCGGACCCCATAGCGGCTTTGGTTTGGCTTAAATGATCTTTAAGCTCCTTGATTGTCTTTATTGCCCCTGCATCCGCGCTCTTCAGCGCCGCTATTTCATCCTGCAATCCTGCTGTAAATCTTTCAAGATTGTCAGTCAATGTTTTTAATGCATGTATGGTGGTGACATTGTAATTTCTCTGTTTGTTCGTGATAAAACCGGATAAGTATGATATTTTCCCTGCAACAAAAACCGCTAATTTTCGGGTCATTCCCCGGAACCTCAGCATAGAGGGTACTCTTGCAATGTCCGCGCTGGCTTCGGCAGATGAAATTATCGCCTTTATCATTGAGGTGTCAATGGCTGCCGTATCCATCTTTTGATCTTGTGTGTCCGATATCCCAGCGCTGCCGCCGGCATATCCGCGCCTGCGGGACACCTCGGCCCTGATCCTCTCCATGATCTTGTCTATATCAATTTCAGGATAGTTTGTCCCTCTAAGATTATCCGTCACTTTATCTCCCCTGTTTTGAACGGTTTTGTATATTACCAAAAACTATTATATGCTCATTCATAAACGAAAGGAAAGCATATCATTTATGAGAAGTGATAGAGACGGGTAGAAATCGAAAGAGCAGCAATGAAATGTATGTTTTACTGACATTCCGCGGGCAGGAACTATGTTTGTTTTAGGTAAAAGAGTACGATATTTATATGATTGTACAGTTTGCTATAATATTATTAAGGGGGGAAGGTGAAGATAGGGAGATTAATATTTCAGAACTTGGCCCTTTCTCTCGTTTTCGTGGGCGGCCTTGCAGGATGTCTGCAGCACGGGTCAACTCTCTCCGCTCCATATTTAAGCGCGGAGAGAGCGGGCGCAATGTCGGAGAATTGGCGGATTTTTCTTGAATTGTCAGGAGGATTTTCCGGTCTTCGCCGCACCATTGAGTTAACAGACACAGGACGTATGACCGTCATAGAGCAAAAATCAGCTAAACAGATTGTGAGACAAATACCGGAGAAGGAATTGGCGGAGATCGCTTTGCTTGCAGAGAATGTCAAGTCTCTTCAGCCGTCCGGCCGCCTCATGAACTGCCGGGATTGTCTTCAATATAATCTTATAGTGCGTATGAATGGTCAGCAGTTCTCTATTCAGCTCAATGACCTCTCTTTGCCGGGGTCCGGGATTGAGCCGCTGTTAAGTATCTTATTCAACCTGCAAAAAAGGGCGCTGGCAGGAGATCAAAACTAATAATTTCAAAACGGAGGATCATAATGAAAGAATTCCGGTTCTATTTTAAGAGGATGAGACAGGCTGCGCGCAGGGCATTTATAGTGATCAGCGCTGCCGCATTATTCTGGTCATTGGGCGGATATATAGAGACTGCTAAAGGCTCGGCTCTCTCAATGGAGATGCTAAGATCTCAATGTCTCAATAATGGCCATGCTGCTGCGAAAAGCGCTTACCATTCTCAGACCGGCAATCTTCGCTTTGTCGGAACTGACACAGGATATCCTATCCCTCAGCCGGCTAAATTGCCGGCCTCTGCCTCTTTCAAAGATGCTGCAAGGGGATACTTATCCGTGTGCGGTTCTCTCTTTGGTTTAAAAGACCATGCGGCAGAACTTGCAGTAAAGCGCCAAAAAGTTATAGATGAAAGACGCTCCCTGGTGCGGTTTCAGCAGGTATATCAGGGCATACCGGTCATTGCCGGTGAACTCAATGTGCAGGTATCTGATGTAAATGATATTATCTCTGTCAACGGTGAGATTCTGCCTGATATTTCAGTAGAAACAAGCCCCATGATTGACGCTGCTTCGGCAAAGGACATGGCCTTGCAACACATGGCTAAAAAATATGGATTTGGCGTAAGTGATTTGAAGACGACCCAGCCGGAACTCTGGATATATAACCCCATTTTAATCCAGCATGGGGGCGGATTCACCTCGCTTGTCTGGCGTATGGACATCACCTACAGGGAACTGAGTCCCATACGTGAATTGGTCCTGATTGATGCTCAGCGTGGCAACGTGGCTCTGAGCTTTAACCAGATTGATACTGCAAAAAACCGTGAAACCTATACGGCTCTAAACGGCACCACACTGCCCGGCACCCTGGTCTGCAACGAATCTAATCCAAGTTGCACAGGCGGAGACAGCCACGCTGTGGCGGCACACACGTATGCCGGTGACACCTACAATTTCTATTTCAACTATCACGGCAGGGACAGCATCAATAATGCAGGCATGACCCTCAGGTCAACCGTGCATTACGGGTCTGGCTATAACAATGCTTTCTGGAACGGCAGCCAGATGGTTTACGGAGATGCCTATGGTTATCCTCTGGCCGACGACGTTGTTGGTCATGAGTTAACGCACGGCGTCACACAATATGAATCAGGACTATTCTACTATTACCAGTCCGGGGCGATCAATGAGTCGCTTTCAGATGTATGGGGCGAATTTGTTGACCTCATCAACGGCAGCGGAAATGACGCCCCTGGCGTGCGCTGGCAGATGGGCGAAGATGTATCCGGTTTGGGAGCGCTTCGCAACATGCAAAACCCGCCGGCCTTCAGCGACCCTGACAAGATGACCAGCCCATATTATTACACTGTTACTTGCGGCAACTCTACCAGCAATTGTGACAACGGCGGGGTGCACATAAACAGCGGCGTGAATAACAAAGCGGTCTATTTAATGACTGACGGCGGCACATTCAACGGTCAGACGGTCACCGGACTGGACATCACCAAAGTGGCCAAGATCTACTATGAAGTGCAGACGAATCTCCTCACCTCAGGCTCAGACTATGCTGACCTGTATGAGGCTCTGTATCAGGGCTGCAAGAACGTTATCGGCGTATCAGGGATAAGCATAAGCGATTGTCAGGAGGTGCGCGAGGCTGCACTTGCCGTAGAGATGAATCAGGAGCCTGTTGCAGGTTATAACCCAGAGGCTCCGCTATGTCCCACCGGTCAAACTCCTCTCAACCTCTTTTTTGACGACCTTGAGGGAGGCTCCGGCAACTGGACATTCGGCGCGCTCAACGGAAGCAGCAGATGGGGATATGACTCTCCGTACGGACGTTTTGCTTATTCAGGTCTCCATTTTCTTTACGCTGATGACTATCCAGACGAAGTCTCTGATTCATATGCTGCAATGAACGCGAGCGTTCTCCTTCCGGCTAATGCTTATCTGCGCTTTGCCCATGCCTATGGATTTGAAGGCATTAACAATGACGGAGGGGTGCTTGAATATAGCACTAATGGCGGCGTCTCATGGTTTGATGCCGGAAGCCTGTTTGACTATAACGGCTACGACGGCGCTATCGCTGCGGGCGCTAATCCGCTGGCAGGACGGTCTGCTTTTTTAGCGGACAGTCACGGCTATATCTCAAGTCGGCTGAGTCTGGCTTCGCTGTCAGGACAAAATGTTCGCTTCCGCTGGCGCATGGGTCTTAACAGCACTGTTTATGACTGGGGCTGGTGGCTTGATGACGTGCAGATTTATACATGTGCACAATCTGACCTCATGACTCTCGTAACCTGGTATTACAATAGCATCCTGAACAGGGTGCCTGAGCCCGGAGGAGCAGAGGGGTGGACAACAGAGATACAACGAATTGTCTCACTCGGCATAGACATAAAAGAAGGCTTCATAGCCCTCGGCAAGCTATTCTTCAACTCGGCAGAGTATTTGAACATGAACTCAACGGACAATCAATACATAACAGACCAGTATGAGACATTCCTTGGAAGGACCCCGTCACAAGGGGAAGTGGACTACTGGGCAGGGGAGCTTTCAGGCGGATTAACAAGGAACCTGCTTATGAACTACTTTGTATTCAGCGAAGAGTTCAAGTCGTACATGGACGGACTATTCGGAGATACAACAGTAAGGCCTGAGTATAACCTTGTGAATGACCTGTACAGGGGATTCCTGAGCAGGCTGCCTGATGATGCTGGATTCAACTATTGGCTTGCGCAGATGCAGACAGCCCAGTGCAACGGAGATCCGCAGGCAATAAGAGACCTCACATCACAGATGGCGTTATTATTCCTTAACAGTCAGGAGTACGCGGACAGGAATACAAGCAACAGCGAGTATATAGAGGACTTGTATAACGGGATACTTAGAAGGGGGGCGGAGCTTGCCGGTTACCAGTACTGGCTTGGAGCGCTTAACGGAGGTACTACAAGACCGGAGATGCTGCAGCTTTTTGTAGACTCAACTGAGTTTCAGGGAAGAGTGACGGAGGTCATAAACGCGGGGTGTGCTTACTGAGTTTTGGTGGTGCTGATATGAAGTCCGACATCGAGCTTTGAGAGGCCGATAAACATATTTTCTTTCGCGCCTAACACCTCAAACCTCAATATATTATCATACCAGTGGTAGCTTTCATTGACATGCGTATCGTCTCTGTGTACGGCGGATGTCAGCGTATACTTCCCTGCGCCTATATTCAGATTAAAATCAAATTCATATGAAACCGCTGTCCCGGCCTTCATTGAGATAATCTTCTTCAAATGATGCGTATTCGTGCCAAAGATATCCTGGCCGAACCTGTCCCTTATCAGAATGCCTGCAACGACACTGTCAACATCTTCATTTGCTTTAATATGAACTTTGATCCGAACTTTTTCGCCGGAGTTGAAGACTGTTGTGTTTACTCCTTCTTCATTAAGGAATTCGATACTGAGAATCTTTACCTTAAAATTACCGTAAGACGACTTGCCGACGGCATCATCGAATCTTATCTCCTCCCCCTTGCTCTTTTTCGCAAGGAGAAAATTATATGTATTGATGACCTTGTCCGGCTCCCCTTCCTCGACAGCCTCTCCATGGCTTAAAAGCAACGCCCTGTCACAAAGGATCTTTACGGAATTCATATCATGAGAGACAAATATAATGGAGCCGCCGGCTTTTCTGAAGCCATTTATTCTTTTCATGCACTTTTGCTGAAAATAAGCATCCCCCACTGAGAGCGCCTCATCAATGACAAACGCGCTTGGCTCCGCATGTATGGCAATGGAGAAGGCGAGCCTCATGAGCATACCTGAGGAGTATGTCTTTATCGGCTCTTTAATAAACTCTCCGAGTTCTGTAAATTCAATTATGCTTTCGAGTTTTCCATCTATCTCTTCCTTGCTCATTCCGATGAGAAGCCCGTTCATATAGATATTTTTCAGGCCGGTAAATTCATGATTGAATCCTGTTCCAAGCTCAAGGAGACCCGTTATATTGCCGTCAACCTGGACCCTGCCGCTTGTAGGCAGGAGAATGCCTGTAAGTATCTTAAGAAGCGTTGATTTGCCGGCCCCGTTTTCACCGATGATGCCGAGAGTCTCGCCTTCCTGAACTTGAAATGTCAGATCTTTCAGGGCTGTGATCTCCCTTGAATAGACCCTTCTCAGGAATATCTCCTTAAGCCGGTCTTTTGGGTCATGATACAGCCTGAAGACCTTGCGCAGATTATCAACCTTTATCATATGTAAAACCCCATGCCGATGGTTCTTTATTCAGGCGATTGCCTTCTTTCCAGTTCTTTTCATAAAAGGCGAATGTCAGGAATATGCTGACGAGCATGACAAATGTGAGAAGCCCGTAGATCAGAGACTTGTACCCCCATGATATAGCCCTCTTCATAATTAGAAATATTAAAAGGAGATATAGAAATAATATGGCCGCAATGCTTATCAGGAGATAGCTCATAGGAAATCCTTCACATCAGACTCAAGCTTTACATATATGAGATATGAGCAGGTCAAGAGCATGAAGGTGACCGCTGTAAGAATTATGAGATGCGGTATATCAGGCAGTCTGTTCCATAGAAAGATGCTCTGGTAGCTGTCGGAAAGAATAAAGACAGGATTAAAGATGATGATCTTTTTTACAAATTCAGGAAGGATCTCTTTAACATAAACTATCGGTGTAAACCAGAACCATACCTGTAAAACTATCCCCACTATCTCCTTCAGATCTCTTATAAAGACTGTCAGGAGAGCGAGGGTCATCCCAATGGCATAAGCCAGAATCTGCTGAAGCATGAATATGAACGGAAGCAGTAAGGAGTATTCTGAAAAACTGTGCCCGGAGGCTATAAGGAAGACGGAGAAGATCGCGACAGATATTAATAACGTCACCGTCTCGGAAAGATTTATATAAAGCGGCATGGAAGGGAAAGCTATGTTTATCTTTGATATCAGATGTTTTTTGTCTATCAGAACTGTTGTGCATCTTGATATGGTTGCGGAAAAGGCTGTCCACGGAATCAATGCCGAGATAAGATAGATACTGTAGGAAAATTTTCCTTCAACACCGGATAGTCTGGCGCTCATGATGTTAGAAAATATTATTGTATAGATTAATATGTTGACAAGAGGGCCGATAAAAGACCAGAGACTGCCGAGCATTGAGCCGGCAAACCTCTCCTCAAAGTCTCTCTTTACAAATTCTAATATTAATCGTTTATTAATCCACTTCATAAAATTCCCCTAAATTTTACCATACAAGAGACGGAATAAAAAAAGAGCTACGATTAACAGATGAAATTAAAGTGGAAAATAGGCGTTTGCCGTGATAAACTGATTCCATGATCTATCTGAATAACATGCTTGTCCCTGATAACAAAGCCGTAGTCTCTGTCTTTGACCACGGCTTTCTATACGGCGACGGCGTTTACGAGACGCTCAGGGCGTATGACGGTGTTCTCTTTAAGCTCAATGAGCATATTGAGAGGCTCTTCAATTCCGCATCACTCATTAAACTGAAGCTCCCGAAAACACGGGAAGAGATAAGGAAAGCGGCTTACGAGACGCTTCAGGCAAACAGGCTTAAAGAGGCTTACGTGAGGATAACAGTCTCAAGAGGAGCGGGGCCGATTGGCCTTGATCCGCGTCTCTGCCCGCAGCCGACACTCGTTATAATCGCCAATCCATTTAAAGACTATCCGCCTTCATATTACAAGAAGGGCGTGAAGGTTGCGATTGTTAAGACAAGGCGAAATTTTAAGAGGGCCATTGACCCGCAGATAAAATCCCTGAACTTTTTGAACAACGTGCTGGCAAAGACAGAGGCGATAAACCGGGGCGCGTATGAAGCAGTAATGCTTAATTACAGAGGGTATGTTGCCGAGGGCACGATCAGCAATATCTTCTTTGTAAAAGATAAAGTCCTTTGCACTCCGTCGGTTGAAGTTGGAATTCTGGACGGGATAACGAGAAGGATAATCCTTGATGTCGCAAAGGAGATGGGCGTTAAGGTTAAGGAGGGAAGGTTCAGGCCGGATGAGATATATGAAGCTGATGAGGTCTTTATTTCAAACACAACAATGGAGGTTATGCCTGTTAAGGAGGTTGATAACGCGATGTTCAATGTCAGCGGAGGAGACATAACAAAGGTTATTCACAAAGCATACAGGACAAAAGTCAGAGAGTATATGCGGGGAAAGGATAGATAAAACCGACGGGAATATATGGATTAAGGCCTCAGCTGGAATAGAGATTAAAAGATGTAATGAATTTTATTGAAGCAGGCGCCACAAGATGGGGACAAGTTCCGGAGTCAGCATTATGAAAGAAATTATCAGGGTCAGCGCGTGGTTATTCCTTTACTTTAAGGAACATAACAGATCCGGCTATACAAAAGAGAAGAGGCGCTATTAATGGAGCGAACCATGGAGGGATTGCGCTTGTATTGCCGAGAGAGATACTTATCGAATAGACAAGCCAGTAAAGGACACTGATGCCGATCCCAAGACTCGCAGCCTTTATACCGCCGCCAAGTCTCGTATTTAACGAGATGGCTATACCGAAAAGGATCATGATAAAGTTGACGGTAGGATAGGCGAGCTTCTCATAAAGACGCATCGTATACTTGAGGTTCTTAAAACCCGCGTTCTCCAGTCTGTTGTGGTAACTGTAAAGCTCTGCAAAGCTCATCTCTTCAGGCTGCTTCATCTCCTCCCTGAAGATCTTAGGCTCTTCCAGTGCCGTGGTGGTGAAGGACTCAAGCCTTGAGGTCGTATTCTCCTTGAAATCAATAATTGTAACCTTCTTAAGTTCCCATGCGCTGCCTCTCCACTCGCCCTCTTTTGCCTCTATCCTTTTCTCCAGACCGAAGGAATTATTAAATATATATATGCCGGGATCCAAAATCTTGTTTTGATCATCAATAAAATCCCTGACCCGGATCAGGCTTCCGTCAAGCCCTTTAAGCCAGATCGCTTTTTCTCTGTACATAATTTTAGGCTGCTGCTTCAGTATCTTTACATTTCTTACCCATGCCGCTTTTCTGACAGATGCCGGAGCTATCACCTCGCCGGCAAATAATGCCGACAGACTTATAAAAATTCCCAGCAGAAGAAATGATGAAAAGAGTTTTTTTATGCTTCCTCCGGATGCCCTTACCGCAATTGTCTCTTTCCATTTTGAGGCCCTTCCGATAGTGATGAGTATGGCAAGCAGTGACGCCATCGGTGATGCGTACAGTATGAATTTTGGCGATTGAAACAGCAGGTATTCGAGTATCAGATACACCGGCGGTTCCTTTGAGTAAAATTCATCAACCTTATCAAAAAATTCCGAAACCAGAGAGATGGCGGTTAAGCCTAAAAGCACTATGAAAAAGAACTTGAAAAATTCTTTTAAAAAGTATCTTGTAAGTATCTTCATAAGTTATAGACTTCTCCCCCCGGTTTAAATTCTTTTAGCCGGACTGTCCTGATGAGAGCGCCGAAAGAATAAAAGAGCGATGACGCCAAAAATCATATTTGGAGTCCAGATGCCCCAGAACGGAGGTACCTTACCTGCCTTTGCCAGCCCTTCCGCTATGATAAGCATTACATAGTATAGGATAAGGAGAGAGAGGCTGAATGAAAAACCGCCGAGACGACCCATCTTTCCCATTCTGCTGGAGAGCGCCGGACCAAGAATGCCAAAGATCAGGCAGGCAAAAGGAATTGCAAATCTCCTGTTTAATTCAATATTCCATAACACCTTATCTTTGCGCTCTTTCCACAGGTCAAAGAGCGCTATCTCATCCGATCTTGCATCTTCTGACCGTTCTATTCCTGTTGTAAGCACAAAGTCATATTTGGAGAATGAAATTTCCGATGAGCTTTTTTGGCTGGTTGTATGGATTACGCCGTTATTCAGGAGCAGTTTTATCATCCCTTCCTTCGGGTTTGAAATTAATGCGCCGTCCTCAGCAACAATTACAACCGGATTTTTCAGGGATGCGCCTGAATCCCTGTAGATAAAAATTCCTTTGAACCTGTTCTTGGAAGCAATATTTTTAAAATAAATAACAGTGTTTTTGAAGACCTCCATAAATGTCTCTTCTTCCATTATCATAGAAGCCTTCTTGGTAATTGTTTCGTGAAGTGTGCGCTTAAAGTACTGCATGCTGAGCGGCGAAAGGTAGAGGCTGATAAAAAGGATGACACAAAAACCAGCCGATGAAAGCATAAGGGCTGCTCCGGATATTTGCGAAAAACTCATCCCGCTTCCTTTAAGCACGATTATTTCACTGTCAGCGGCCATTCTTCCATAAGTAAGGAAGATGGCTATGAGTGTTGCCATTGGTATTGAAAGCAGCAGTATGGAAGGCTGAAGATATATGAAGACCTTGGCTATATCTATGACCTCCGTGCCTTTTCCCATAAAGACCCTTGTCAGCCTCACGAACCTCTCCATGAAAAGTATGACCGACAGGGAGAGGATGACGGTCATGAAATTTATGGAGAGCTCTTTAAATATTGATCTGTGAATTAGCATATTAACTTATTATTATAAAGCAGAATAATAAAAAGATGGTGGAAAAGTCATGAATCGAATTGACTCACAATAAATGTTACCGTAGGCAGAAGTAAAGACCTATCGTTGACTCATAATGCATGTTACCGAAAAAACATGCAGATAAAAGGAGAGCATTATGAGTTCACGATCCAAGAGGGAGTATCTTGAGGCCAT
>JACRPZ010000021.1 GCA_016222905.1 Nitrospirota bacterium | reverse complement strand
CTGAGAGGCAGAGAAACGTCTGAATGGGCAGTTACATGAGAGAAATAGGCGGAAAGAACTCCAAAAAATCGTAACAAGGCAAGAAAGTTTAAGTAAAAACAGGAAATAACGATAGACTTATAAAAACAGAAGACGGATTTAAAAAAATCCGGCATGGAAAAACTGAAAATCTCTAAATGACTTTTTCAGGAGTCTCAAATTCATTATTATTAAAAAACTTTGTGAGTTCAATTAAGTCATCAAAAATCCTATAATGATAGCCTTCGTAGTTATAAACATAAACAATCCTTTGTCGAGAACCATCGTTTAAGTCAGTTAATAAAATTGTTTCTATTGTTCTGTTTGAACGTAGATAACTCGCTTCAATTTGTTCAACGCGGTTCATTTTATTTTATAAAGATTTCGTTATAATGATAATCTAAGAATTCTTCTGATGGTAAAAATTTATCAGGTAAAATGATAGATTGATTATTGTATTTAAAAAATAAATCTGTTACTGCATCATCTTTTTTGAAATCATCAAGGTATTTTGATAATCTAATTTTGTATTCTGGCGTTACAGTTAAAAATCCTCTATCAAATGCTTTATCGTGAATTGAACTTAAGCATAAACCATTATGAGGGTTTAATCTGTTTATTTTATCTTTGGACCAAGGAATAATATGACTTGCTACCAAAAGATCAGAAATACTTAATCCCGTGATGCAACATTTTTGATTATATGATGACAGAATGGAACTTCTGAAAAAATATTGATTTACTCTTGCTTTGATGATTGCTTCTCGTTCTTTTCCTTTTGGTAATTCGGTTGCTTCAATATGTGTAGTTTCTTCAATTGTCTTATTACTGAATTTAGCGATCAGCAGTTCGCTTTCATAAGCAAGTTTTTCCCAGTTTTTATTGAACTCATTCCAAATATCTTCATCCAACTTGCTTGTATTTCCTAACCCAACAATTCCTCGCTTTTTTAATTCAGGATCAAAACTTCCGAAGTTGCCAATTTTCATTTTTACTGAGTTGGCACTTCTTCCAATAATTTTTGCAAAGCGCACTATATCAGGATGAGTAGAACTAACTCTATTAAATGGAATTTTACAATAAAGATTAAATACGACTATTGTCTGCTCTCGCGTCCATTTATCGATCGGCATATTAATTTTTCGTTCCGCTCACTTCTGAATACTCATTTTCCTCTTAATGTTATTGTACCAGAATTCTTTATTGCTCTTGTGTTCGTGTTTTCGTGTCTCCCAATCCTTGCCGTGCCAAAACTCACTATCAACGAATACCGCAATTTTATATTTTTTGAAAGTCAGATCAGGTTTACCAAAAACAGTCTTGTCATTTTTCCTGTATCTGTGTCCACGAGCAAATAATGCTTTTGCCAGAGCCGTCTCAATCTTAGAGCCAGTACTCTTCACAGCTTGCATGTTCTTGCGTCTTTGTTCTTGCGTCAGTTTGTCCATTAACGATTTATTCTATTATACCCCGGCTAAAAAAAAGACGGGAAGGGTGGTAATAGCTAAACTGCATGATTATGCGGGCCGCTCAGAGGTTGGACAATTCGGCAATTTATATGCGTAAAATCTGCATAAAGGGAACGACAGCTCATAGAAGTCAGCCTTTATGTCTGTTTGGCTTTGGAGCGTTTAGGATAGTATGTTACGCCAGATTCAGCTACGCGCATCCCGGCCCTTTTTTTCTCCGGCTCGAATATGACGCGGACTTTGGCATGAAGGGCTTCGGCGACACGGCGCAGGGCGCTGAGGGAGTGTCCTTCGTAGTTTGGGGACTCCAGCCGGCTGACCTGCTGTTGAGAGGTCTTGAGTATCTTTGCGAGGTCTTTCTGTGAAAGCCCTGCCTGCTCACGGAGTGCCGCGATCTGCAGCGCAACATCCCATGCCTCGCCTGCGTGCTTAAAGCGGACGGTAAATTCCGGGTCCTTCATCTGATCTTCAAGGTATCTGTCAAAATTTGTTTTTTTCATCGTTCAAATCTTTTCCGCCAATCGAGTATCCGGTCTGTTGCCGTTTTAATGTCTCGTGCAGAAATAGTCCGGCCTTTGTTTCGGATGCCATGCACAGCGATGATCCGGCAATTTTTTACAAAAAACCAGAGCACGCGGGTATTGAGCTTGCCCACGTGACGCAGTTCAAAGAGTCCATCGCCAAGCGCCTTGCATAAGGGTTCACGGTGATACTGCCTGTTTCGCAGTTTTGCAAGACCTGCGACTACCGATGCAAAATCGTCAGGATCACTGGCCTTCAACTCGTCCAGAAAATCACGAACGGGAGATACTCCTATACTCGTCTCATAAAATTCTACCGTAAAATCCATATCCATGTCAACATCAATATTGATGTATGTTCCAATTAAGTACGGATGCGCATAACATTTACGACAGCAGTCCCTTTAATATCTCATTATACACCAGCCAAAAAAAGACGGTAAACCAAATACCAGCGTCGAAACTTCAGCCTTACCCGTTTATATCGTGATATAATACTGAAAATTAATTTTTAGAGGCATGTGGTTATGGAGTATTTCTTCGGGCTTTTGCTTGGCGGGCTGACGAGAGGAAGTATTTACGCGCTTATCGCTCTCGGCTACACCATGGTCTACGGCATTATCGGGCTAATAAATTTTGCCCATGGCGAGATATACATGATCGGCGCGTTCACTGCGCTTATCATCGCAAGCGTCCTCACCATCTACGGATTCAGCAAGATCGCTATACTTATTCTGGCGGCGTTGGTTGCTGTCATATATTCATCCGCGTATGGTTTTACCATCGAGAAGATAGCGTACAAACCGCTTCGTCAGGCGCCCCGGCTTTCTCCTCTTATAAGCGCCATAGGCATGTCTATCTTTCTTCAGAACTATGTGCGTCTTGCGCAGACATCTGATTTCCTTCCCTTTCCGAACCTGATACCTGAATTTCAATTCATGAAGAAGTATGAACATATCTTCAGTTCAACGGAATTGATGATCTTATTGACCACGGCTGTTGTCATGATAATTCTGACGCTTGTTATCAAATTCACAAAGATCGGGATAGCGATGCGCGCGACTGCGCAGGACAGGGATATGGCCGTTCTTTCAGGTGTTGACGTTAACAGGATAATATCAATGACCTTTATTATCGGATCGTCGCTTGCGGCCATTGGCGGGATACTTATCGCGTCCCATATAGGCCAGATTAATTTTTCTATCGGATTTATAGCGGGCATAAAGGCATTCACAGCAGCGGTGCTCGGAGGCATCGGGAGCATACCGGGCGCGGTGCTGGGCGGTTTTATTCTTGGATGGACAGAGAGCTTTGCAACCGGATACGTCTCAAGCGATTATGAAGATGTATTCGCCTTTGCGCTCCTTGTGCTTATCCTGATCTTTAAGCCAGAAGGATTACTCGGCAAGTCAAAAGCGAATAAGGTTTGAGGCTATTGCTGTTGGCCTATTCCCCACTTTTGCAAAGGGGGGCGAGGGGGGATTTTTAAAACATGCTCGGTTACAACAAGACTCTGAAGGGATTTTCCAGACGGCTTAGGAAGGAAATGACCGATGCAGAAAAATTACTCTGGTTAAAGATAAGGAGAAAGCAGTTGAACGGTTATCAATTTAACAGACAAAAACCTATTGGAGAATTCATTGTTGATTTCTATTGCCCGAAGGCTAGTCTGGTTATTGAACTTGACGGAGGACAACATTATACAGATGATGGAAAAGCAAAGGACATCCGGAGAGACGACTGCCTGAGAAGTATGGGTTTGCGGGTTTTAAGATTTTCTGACATGGAAGCTTTAAAAAATATGGAGGGCTTAATTCAAAAGATAATGGAGAATTTAGGATTGCAAAATCTCCCCTGACCCCTCTTTGCTAAAGAGGGGAAATATAAATTGAATGTTAAATTTCTCTAAAATAAAGAAGTCTCTTCTCACCGCTATCTGGTTCATGTTCCTGACATTCCCAATCATGGTGATCCATATCAACCCTGTTGAGAAGGCGGTTGAGTGGAGATGGCATAATATGTTCCTTGTCGGTGCAGGAAGCTTTCTCCTCTCACTTCTCTGGCATTACCTTATTAAGAAAAAGGAGAGATGCTTTAAAGATGCGGGAGCATGTGAAAGCGATACAGCACCGTTTCTCCAAAGGTTCATGAACGAGCCGCGCCTGTATAAACCCGCTCTCTCTGCGCTTACGGTCATTTCTCTCTCATTCCCTTTTTTATTCTCCTCTTATCAGGTCAACATCATGACGACCGCGCTAATGTACGCGGTACTCGGCCTGGGGCTTAATATAGTTGTGGGACTTGCGGGTCTGCTTGATCTCGGATACGTTGCCTTCTATGCAGTCGGTGCTTACTCTTATGCCTTGCTCAATCATCACTTCGGCCTCGGCTTCTGGACAGTCCTTCCCGTCGGTGCTTTGCTGGGCGCTCTCTTCGGCATACTCCTCGGATTTCCGGTACTCCGTCTGCGGGGCGATTATCTCGCTATTGTTACTCTCGGTTTCGGTGAGATAATCAGGCTCATCCTTGAGAACTGGAATGAATTCTCCTTTGGCCCGAGCGGCATCGCAAATATTGCAAGGCCTTCCTTCTTCGGCATGCAGTTTCCTCTGAAGGGAGCTACTATCTATATCTATTTTCTCATGATAGCGCTCGCGCTCTTTACGGTCTTTGTTGTCAGTAGGCTTCAGAACTCAAGGATAGGAAGGGCGTGGGAAGCCTTAAGGGAAGATGAGATCGCGTGCCAGGCCATGGGAATAGACAAGACAAGGACAAAATTATCCGCGTTTGCATTGGGCGCGACATGGGCAGGTATGATGGGTGTTGTCTTTGCGGCAAGGACGACATTTATCAATCCCGCAAGCTTTACATTTATAGAGTCGGCAATAATCCTCTCTATAGTTGTGCTCGGAGGCATGGGCTCTATACCCGGCGTTATCGCGGGCGCGTTCATACTTATACTTCTGCCGGAGCATCTCCGTGTCTTCTCGGAATACAGGATGCTGATTTTCGGGGCGGTGCTGATAATCATGATGGTATTCAGGCCGCAGGGTATGATAAGCATGACACGGCGCATATACAGATTTGAGAATGTAAAAGAGGGAAGGGGGATTGATAAATGAACCCTCTTCTTAAGGTGAGCAAACTGAGCATGGATTTCGGCGGGCTCCGCGCGCTGGATTCTCTTGATCTGGAGATAAGAGAGGGTGAGGTGCTCGCGGTCATCGGACCGAACGGCGCTGGCAAGACAACATTATTTAACTGCATAACAGGGATATATGAACCGTCAGGAGGAGATATATACATCTCTAATGCCGGAGGAGGAATGGAAAGGATCAATGGATTATTGCCGAATATCATTACAAAAAAAGGCATTGCAAGGACTTTTCAGAACATACGCCTCTTCCCTAATATGACGGTGCTTGAGAATGTCATGATAGGACGCCACTGCCGCACTCATTCACGGATCATAGGCGCGATCTTCAGGGGAAGGTCAACTGTTCAGGAGGAGAAAGAGGTGGTGAGGAAGAGCCGCGAAATCCTTGAGCAGATAGGGCTCTCTGAATACGTTAATGAGTTTGCCAAAAACCTTCCTTACGGTGCGCAGAGACGCCTTGAGATAGCGCGCGCGCTTGCAACAGAACCGTTTATCCTGATGCTTGATGAGCCTGCAGCCGGCATGAACCCGCAGGAGACTCGGGAGCTTGATGATCTTATAAGGGGGATATGCGACAGGGAAAATATATCCATACTTCTTATTGAACATGATATGAAGCTTGTGATGAGCATATCCGACCGCATTGTTGTCATGGACTATGGAAAGAAGATAGCTGAAGGCGCTCCGGATGAGGTGAGGAATGATCCGGTTGTGATAAAGGCATATCTCGGGGAGGAGTTCGCTGCTTAAACTTGCTGATGTCAAAACCTATTACGGGAATATTCAGGCTCTCAGGGGCGTTAATATGGAGATCTCAGAAGGAGAGATCATAACCCTCATCGGCGCGAACGGAGCGGGAAAGACCACAACCCTGATGTCTATCTCCGGGCTTGTCCCTCCAAAATCGGGAGAGATACTATTTCTCGGCAAGCCCATTCATAAGATGAGTCCTGATAAGATCGTGTCGCTCGGCATATCGCAGGTGCCTGAGGGGCGACGCATCTTTCCGCATCTTACCGTAATGGAGAACCTCCATATGGGAGCGTTCCTGCGACGAGACACGGACAGGATAAAAAAGGATCTGGAATATATCTTTGAGCTCTTCCCGATCCTGCCGAGCCGGCGTCATCAAACAGGAGGGACATTGAGCGGAGGGGAGCAGCAGATGCTTGCCATATCAAGGGCGCTTATGGCAAGGCCGCGATTGCTTTTGCTGGATGAACCGTCTCTCGGTCTTGCACCGAAGATCATCAAGCAGATATTTGAGATAATCAGGAAGATCAACGCAGAGCATAAAACAACCATTTTTCTCGTTGAGCAGAATGCAAACCTTGCGCTTCAGGCCGCTGACAGGGGTTATGTCATGGAGAACGGCTCCATTGTACTTTCCGATACCGCGCAGAATCTCCTCTCCAATAATGATGTCAAAAAAGCATATCTTGGGCTGTAGAGCTATTCATCAAAAAATGCAGACATTGTTCAATCAGATAATTAACTCGATGAATTTATTGAAATAATATACAGAAGGCTTTGAATAAAAGAGCCCTTGCCTATGTTGGTTAATATTGAGACTAAGGTATCGAAAATTATCTGCTTTCACAACATCCGCATTTCTCTAATGTATTTTTTGGATTCACTAATATTTTTGTTTTACTTATAATTATTGTGATGATACATCAGTTCGACACTGTGATTATCGGCTCAGGGCTTGCAGGTTTAAGGGCAGCCATAGAAGCGGCAAAATACGGCTCTGTCGCTGTGCTGACCAAGCTCTTCCCGACAAGGTCTCACTCAACATCGGCTCAGGGAGGAATCGGCGCGGCTCTCGGCAATGAGGAGCCGGACTCTCCCGAATGGCACCTCTACGACACAGTGAAAGGCAGCGATTATCTTGGCGATCAGGATGCCATAGAGATAATGTGCGAAGACGCAATCCGTACAATTGTCGAGCTTGAGCATCTCGGAGTGCCGTTCTCACGGACAACAGAAGGAAAGATCGCCCAGAGACGTTTTGGGGGACATACTAGAAATTTTGGTGAAGCGCCTGTCAGGCGCGCATGTTATTCTGCTGACAGGACAGGGCATGCAGTGCTCTCCGCGCTTTATGAGCAGTGCAAACCTTTGGGGATAAATTTCTTCTCGGAATTTCATGTCCTTGATATTGTAATTGAAAACAACAAGTGCCATGGCGTCATAGCTCTTCAGATCGAGAACGGAGAGATCCATGTGTTTAATGCAAAGAGCACGCTCGTTGCTTCGGGCGGCTACGGAAAGGTTTTTAAGACAACGTCTAATGCCTTTGCCAGCACCGGCGACTGCCTGAGCATTCTCTTTAATGCGGGGTTGCCTCTTGAGGACATGGAATTTTTCCAGTTTCATCCAACAGGGCTGTACGGGCTGGGCATCTTAATTACCGAAGGCGTAAGGGGTGAGGGCGGGGTTCTGATCAATGTACAGTCCGAACGGTTCATGGAGAGATATGCCCCTGCAATAAAAGACCTTGCGCCGAGGGATATGGCATCAAGGGCTATAATGACCGAGATAAAAGAGGGAAGGGGGATCGACGGGAAAGATTATGTTCACCTTGACCTGACTCGCATACCAAATCAGGTACTCAGTGAGAGATTCCCGGAGATAACCACGTTCTGCAAAATATATATGGGGATTGATCCGTCTGAGAAGCCGATACCTGTCCTGCCGACAGCTCACTATGCAATGGGAGGGATCCCGACTGATGCGGACGGAAGAGTATTGAATGACGAGAAGGCCGGAGTTATAAAAGGACTGTATGCTGCCGGTGAATGTGCTTGTGTTTCTGTGCATGGTGCTAACAGGCTCGGCTGTAATTCGCTTCTGGATACCGTTGTTTTTGGAAGAAGGGCAGGCATTGCTATGGCAGGCGAAAATAAGAATGCGGAGAGAGGAAATATTCATAGGGATGCGATTGACAACGCCGCGTCTTTAATAGATTTAACAATAAAGCGCAAAGGAGATCAAAGGATAGGCGATGTAAGGAGTGAACTGCAAACTGATATGATGGATTTATGCTCTGTCTTTAGAAACGAGCAAGGACTTAAGGAACTTGTCTCTAAGATTAGCATCATAGAAGATAAGGCGGAACATATCACGTTAAAAGACAAGAGTAAGATATTCAATACGGAGCTTTTGGATGCCATAGAATTTGGCCATCTGATCAACCTGTCAAAGGTCATAGCTTCTTCAGCGTTGCAGAGAGAAGAATCGAGGGGGGCGCATTTCAGAGATGACTTTCCTCAAAGGGATGATGCTGATTGGCTCAAACATACATTTGCGTTCAAGAAGGAGAGGGTGGTTGAATTTAAGCACAAGCCTGTGAAGATAACAAAGTTTCAGCCGGAGGAGAGGAAGTACTGACGCATGAAGACTTACAATTTCAAGATTAAGCGATTTAACCCCTCCGAAGAGAGCTCTCCTCAATGGCAGGAGTTCAGCGTTCAGATGGATCCTATGGAGAGGCTTTTAGATGGCCTGATTAAGATCAAAGATAATTCCGACGGCACGCTCACCTTTCGGCGGTCATGCGCTCATGGGATATGCGGTTCCTGCGCAATGAAGATAAACGGAAAGAACGGACTCGCGTGCCAGACCTTGATAAAAAATATGCCGGAAAGGATAACGATCGAGCCGCTTGCCGCGTATCCGGTCATTAAAGATTTGGTTGTTGACATGACGCAATTCTTCATGAAGAGCGAAGAGGTATTGCCTTATCTGATCAATGCCGAGACGCCTCCTGAACGTGAGAGGCTGCAGAGCAAGGATGAACAGCAGAAAATACTTGAATCAATAACATGCATAATGTGCGGCTCATGTACATCCTCATGTCCGACCTACTGGTCGGATAAGGAATATCTTGGTCCGGCAGCGCTCTTAAAGGCCTACAGGTTTATATTCGACTCCCGCGACAGGGCTTTTGACGAGCGTCTCGGACGGATAATCCATGCGCAGGGTCTATGGCGCTGCCATTCCATATATAACTGTGTGGAGGCATGTCCGAAAGAGATCGATATCACTGGACATATAACAGAACTGAAACGCCTTGCCGTTAAAAATTTCTTCAAGAGGAATAAGTGATGCGTTACAGATTACGGGCGGGATCATTTGCTTGGATGATACAGAGGATCAGCGGTGTTGCCCTGACCATATATATTTTTTTCCACCTTTACTACCTCAGCAGCCTCAGAGATCCCGTAAAATTTGAATTACTAAGGAAGCTGCTTGATGATCCTTTTGTTAAATTCGGCGAGGCAGGGCTCCTGCTTTTAGTTATAGCTCACTCTTTCAATGGTATCAGGCTTATACTGCTTGACATGGGGGTCCCGACGCGAATGCAGAAGACATTGTTTTTTATCGCTGCGCTGACAGGCGGTATTATCTTCTTTATCGGCTCATGGCCTATTCTGGGAGGCATACTTTGAGAAAAGAGGTTTTTGAATGGTTCTTTCTGAGGATCACCGGGGTAATTCTTCTTGCCGGGTTAACACTCCATTTTTATACAATGCATTACAATGGTCCGGCGCAGACAGGACCTTACTGGAGAGCGTTCAACTTCATATTTCTTCTCTCCGCAATTTATCACGGCTTCAACGGCTTGTTAGGGATCATGATAGAATATGTGCATTCCAGAGCACTGCAAAAAATATTTGAGGGAGTTTTAATAGTTACGGCATTGGCATTGACTGGCATTGGGATTTATATCCTTTCGGTCTGACAGACTGCTGAAAACTCGGCCATTTTTTTATTGACCACACATTTAAATTTATGCTACTTTCACTTAGCCGTTTAGATAATAACTGGTTAGATAGAGGAGAAATATGGACAACAAAATGAAGGATATTGTTTTAGGGATTTGGGATAACCCAAATGAGCTTCTATTGGCTGAATTTAAGAAGAAAAACTGGACATCTCATAATATACCGCTAACGCGGACAATTTCCACTATGGGAGATGCGGTACCGTTAATTGGAAATGATCGCAGAATGCAAATTATAAAAAATACTTTACGTTTTTTAAAAAAGGGTGAATTATCTGGATTGAAATTGATTGATTTAGGATGCTTGGAAGGAGGATTGTCATTTGAGATGGCATGTGAGGGCATAAATGTGGTTGGCGTTGAAGGTCGTGTTCTGAATTATGAAAAATGCGTTTTGCTAAAGAATTATTATTCAGATTTGAGTAACCTGAATTTCATCTGCTCCGATGTTAAAAAATTAAGCAAAAATGAGCATGGAGTATTCGATATTGTACTTTGTTGTGGTCTTTTGTACCACTTAGATAATCCAATGAGTTTTATTGACATTTTGGATGATATTACGCACGATGATAGTATTTTATTTTTAGATACTCATATAGCTCCATCGGATATGGATTTGGATAGTTGCATATTTAAGAACGACTTATCTCATTTTCTTGAACTAAAATATAATAATATTTCCTACGAGGGCAGATGGTATGATGAGTATTCAAAAGAAGCAAATGGTTCAGATAATGAGTGGGCCGCAGTATCTAATCCCAAATCATTTTGGCTTAGCTTTGATTCCCTTGTAAAGTCACTTTATTATGGGGGGTTCAGGAGAATATATAATATGTATGGAGGTTTCGATATAGAGCAGGAGTTTGAATTAAGAAAAAAATATAGCAGATTGTACTGCTTCGCTACAAAAAATAACATCATCTAACGAATCGCCTCAAACAATGTCTGGGGTTTAAAACTCCAATAGAAGTCGCTTCTTCTTTTGTTGCACTTCGAGGTTGAATGTAGGGGTAAAATTAACATGGGGCAAATAATGATTAACAGAACAGAACAGAACAAAACTATTCTGTCTGCAATTACCTGTAGAATTATTGGATTTGTATACGATATTTGCCTCCAAAGTTTTCCGAAGACAGTAAGAATTGAAACTACAAATGCCTGTAATTCGCAATGCACTATTTGCCCTCATCATAAAATGATACGCCCCACAAAGATCATGGAAGAATCATTGTTTTTCAATATAATTGATGAATGCGCAGAAAATAGATGTAAAGAAGTTCATCTACACAATTTCGGCGAGCCATTTCTTGATAAGAGGCTTGAGCGTTTTGTGGCCTATTCCAAAGAAAAAGGTATTGAAAAAGTGAAAGTATTCTCCAATGGATCAATAATTACCGGTGATCGGGCAAGAGGAATATTAGAAGCGGGATTGGACGAAATAAAAATAAGTTTTGACGGAGCTTCAAAGGAAGAGTTTGAAGAAATACGACGACCGCTCAAATTTGACGAGGTTGTGGAAAATATAGCGGGCTTGGTGAAACTTAGAAACGCATTAGGGAAAAAGACGAAAGTCCATGTTGCTTGTTGCAGCACATTAGACAAGACAAGAACAATGCAGATGCTTGAATCAATAGTGGACGGATTTAGTTTTGGAAAAGTTCACAACTGGGGGACTGAAAAATATGGGACAGATAAGACATCTATAAGAAAACCATGTTCGCGTGTTTGGCAGACGTTTACTGTGCTTGCTAACGGTGATGTTTCATTATGTTGTCTTGATTATGACGGTCAGATAATCTTGGGACGCATAGGGGTTAGCAATAATTCTATCATGTCTATTTGGAAAAATAACGACTACAGAAGAATAAGAAGTCTGCATAAGTGCGGCAAACAAAACGAGATAGAATTATGCTCTAATTGTTCAAAATCGTTCATATAGAAATGAGCGTCAAGACGGCAATAACACTCTCTAACATTCTGATTTTGGCGTGACAGAGTATGCAATTTCTTGACAAAGAAGTGTGGTTTTCATTACTATTTCCGATACCAATAACAACTGAGAAGGCGCGTAGCTCAGGGGGAGAGCGCTTCCCTGACACGGAAGAGGTCGGCGGTTCGATACCGCCCGTGCCTACCATTTTAATGCAGATTTTAGAATGGGGGTTACAGATTTTTAAAATCCGAAATCATAATCATGCATTTTTACAAGGAGGTTTCAAACAATAGAAACTCAGAGTAACGACAAAGAGGCTCTTGAAATATGCCGCCACAGCGCTTCACACTTAATGGCTCACGCGGTAAAAGAGCTCTTCCCTGACACAAAACTCGCAATAGGTCCTGCTATATCAGATGGTTTTTATTATGATTTCGATTGCGGGCATACCTTAACAGACGAAGACCTGCCGCTAATCGAAAAGAAGATGAAGGAGATTATAAAAACCAACGCTCCATTTGTAAGGAGAGAAGTTCCAAGAGAAGATGCGTTAAAACTCTTCAAAGAACTCGGAGAATCATACAAGATTGAACTCATAAATGATCTTCCTGACGAAACAGTGACACTTTATGAGGAAGGCGGCTTTATGGATCTGTGCAGGGGCCCGCATGTGAAGTACACTAAAAGCATAAAGGCCTTCAAACTCCTCTCTGTTGCCGGAGCTTACTGGCGCGGCAATGAAAAGAATAAAATGCTCCAACGGATTTACGGGACTGCATTTTCCACAAAAGAGGAGCTTCTGAAACATCTTGATTTTCTTGAAGAGGTCAAGAAGAGAGATCATCGCCGCATTGGAAAAGAGCTCGACCTCTTCAGCATGAATGATGATATCGGAGCCGGACTTGTTTTGTGGCATCCGCGCGGCGCTGCGATAAGAAGAATAATTGAGAACTTCTGGCTGAATGAACATTCCAAGACAAATTACCAGATACTTTATACGCCTCACATGGCGAAACTGGATCTTTGGAAAAAGACAGGGCATCTCGATTTTTACAAAGAGAATATGTATTCACCGATGCAGATTGATGAGATTGAGTATGAGATTAAACCGATGAATTGCCCTTTTCACGTATCCGTATTCAAGAGCCGTCTCAGGAGTTACAGAGATCTGCCTTTGCGCTTTGCCGAGCTCGGCACAGTTTACAGATACGAGCGTTCAGGCGTTCTCCACGGCCTTTTAAGAGTCAGAGGATTTACTCAGGATGACGCGCATATTTTCTGCACAGAGGAGCAGATAGAAGATGAAGTTCGGAGAGTGCTTGATTTTACTATCTTCATCTTAAAGACATTTGGATTTGATGATTACGATATATACCTTTCTACAAGACCGGAAAAATATGTCGGTTCAGATGCAGCCTGGGAAAAGTCTACAATAGCATTAAAGACTGCTCTTGGGAATAAGGGACTCAAGTATGAGGTGGATCCTGGGGAGGGCGTGTTCTATGGGCCCAAGATTGATATTAAAGTAAAAGACTCTCTCGGCAGGTCATGGCAGTGCAGTACGATACAGGTTGATTTCAACATTCCGGAAAGGCTTGATATAAATTACAGGGGGGCTGACAGCAAAGACCGGAGACCTATAATGATTCACCGCGCTCTTATGGGATCTCTTGAAAGATTCATGGGTGTGCTTATTGAACATTATGCCGGCGCGTTTCCTTTGTGGCTTTCTCCATCGCAGGTCTCTGTGTTGACAATTTCTGAAAAGCATGTAAAATACGGCAGGGACGTTTTTGAATCATTGTTGAGGGAAGGGCTGAGAGCTGATATCGATACTGATAACGAAAAGATCGGCTACAAGATAAGAAGGGCGGCTATGCTAAAAACGCCTTACCTGTGTATAATAGGTGAAAAAGAAATATCGGACTTTACTGTGAATATCAGAAAACGCAATGGAGAGACTTTAGGAGAGATGTCTTTGGACAACTTTATTACACTCCTCAAAGATGAGGATAAGGAACGGAGGTAGCATATAAGTACCGAACAGAAAATAAACAGGTGGATCAGGGCAAAAGAGGTTAGCGTAATAGGAAGCAATGGAGAGCAGTTAGGCGTTTTACTCACAAGAGATGCCATTCGGTTGGCATCTGAGCAAGATCTTGATTTGGTTGAAGTAGCGCCAAATACTACCCCGCCGGTATGTAAAATAATGGACTACGGGAAGTACCGCTACCAGCAGAGCAAGAAACATACAAAACAGAAAACGATCGTTCTTAAAGAGGTGAGGGTAAGGCCGCAGATTAATGAACATGACCTGCAATTTAAAATGAAGAGCATACAGAAGTTTCTTGAGCAGGGCAATAAGGCAAAAGTAACCATGCTCTTCAGGGGCAGAGAGATTGTTCATACTGCTAATGCAAAAAATCTGTTCACCAGAATTACCGAAGAGTTTTCAAATATATCAAATATAGAGCAGACATTTAAAATAGAAGGCCGCAGGATGACGATGGTGCTTGCACCAAAATAAACAATACTATTTCTTGGGAGGAAGATGTAAATGCCTAAAATAAAGACACATAGAGGCGCAGCAAAGAGGTTTAAAAAAACCGGAACAGGAAAGATAAAGAGAAGCAAGGCATACAGGAGTCATCTCCTTACCTGCAAGAACGCCAAGAAGATTAAGAATCTCAGAAGAGGCGCCCTGGTTGAAAAGGCAAATCTCGACAGCGTTAGAAAAATGCTGCCGTACTGAGTAGGGTCGAAGGATTCATTTTAATAAAAATTTTATCTGACTGCATTACGGCGCGTTGGTGATTGCTGGTGAAGATCAGACAAAAAACCGAAGAGAACAAATTGGCTCGAAAGTTATTCGCTAATTTTCTAACAACCAAAGGGCGTCTTCTGACAAATCAGGAGACGCCCTTATTTTATTATAAGGGGATTGAGATGAAAAGAATTGATGGATTTTTGAGGCGGTTGTCGCAGTTGTCTGTCACTGAAAACTTAAAACTTGAGACTGTTTTTTCAGACTTGCAACTTGGAACTCGAACCTTGACACTGTTCATCCTTGCGTCTGCCGTCTTTTTGTTTGCGGCTTTGCCGGCATGGGCTGAAACTATCTATGCTACTGGAAATGATGGTACATCACTTATAACAATTGACTCAGGTTCCGGAGTTGCAACCGTGATAGGGTCTACCGGAACAGTAGAGACCTTTGCTACTGCTTTCAGTCCGAACGGAACACTTTATACAGCAACAAACGTCAGGTCCGATGGCTCCAATTCATATTTGGGTTACTTTGATCTTGCAACAGGCGCTGTGACTACTGTCGGCGGGCCGCTGGGTGTTGGATATATGACGTCTCTTGAATTTGCCCCGGACGGGACCCTTTATGGAGGAAGTTTTGGCGGGCCTGAGACTTATGGAACTGATAATAATCTTTATACTATTGATACCGCAACGGGAACACCTACACTTGTAGGCGCTCTCAATTTTGAAGGGGTAATGGATTTTGCATTTGATTCAGGTGGAACGCTATGGGCAGTTGGTATTTCAGATACCAGTGATAGTGCCCTGTATACAATAAATCTTACCACAGGAGCAGGAACCTATGTAAGAGATATAACCGGAGCATTCACTGTTATGGGTATCATGTTTGACTCCAGTGGCACTCTATACGCATCTGATCACGGCTCCCCATCATTACTTTATAGAATCGATATCTCAACAGGTGCAGCAACTACTGTTGGAGACACGGGGATAATGATGTCACATGGTGGTGATATTTCCGATGTTACGCCAACAGCCAATGCTGAAACTATCTATGCTACTGGAAATGATGGGACGTCACTCATAACAATTGACTCCGGATCCGGAGTTGGCACGGTAATAGGGCCTACAGGGATATCAGATACCTTTGCGACTGCTTTCAGTCCAGACGGAACACTTTATACAACAACAAACGTCAGGTCCGATGGCTCCAATTCATATTTGGGTTACTTTGACCTTGCGACAGGCGCTGTGACTACTGTCGGCGGGCCGCTGGGTGTTGGATTTATGACGTCTCTTGAATTTGCCCCGGACGGGACCCTTTATGGAGGGAGTTTTGGCGGGCCTGAGACCTATGGAACTGATAATTATCTTTATACTATTAATACGGCAACGGGGGCACCTACGCTTGTAGGCGCTCTCAATTTTGAAGGGGTAATGGATTTTGCATTTGATTCTAATGGAACATTATGGGCAGTTGGTATTTCAGATACAAGTTATAACGCCCTGTACACGATAGACCTTGCCACAGGAGCAGGAACCTATGTAACAGATATAACCGGAGCATTCGATGTTATCATGGGTATTATGTTTGACTCCAGTGACACTCTTTATGCTTCTGATCAATCTGGCACATCATTACTTTATATAATCAATACCGCAACAGGCGAAGCATCTACTGCGGGCAGCACAGGGATAATGATGGCACATGGCGGTGATATCTTGACAACACCAGTCTACACTCTAACGATCAACAAATCCGGCACAGGCATCGGGACTGTTACGGCCAATACAGGGACAATTTCCTGGGCAGGAAACACCGGCACTGCGTCGTACGGCAGCGGGACGAGCGTGACTTTGACGGCGTCGGCCACAACCGGCTCGATATTTACAGGGTGGTCTGGAGCATGCACTGGTACTGGGCCTTGTACGGTGACGATGAGCGCCGCAAAGAGCGTGACAGCTAACTTTACCCAAGTATACACAATAACAGGATATGTCAAGACAGCGAGCAATACCGGACTTTCGGCTGTGAGCATGCTTTTTAGCGGCACTCTTAGCGGTAGCCCAATACCAAAAAGCCAGATAGCAACGACGGACGCAACCGGTAAGTACACATTTACAAACACTGCGCCTCCAACCAGCGGCATGGTAAGGCCGACCAAAGCGGGATATTGCTTTTCACCGGCAAGCCGACCCTTGCCGGACGTATCAATACAGATATACCCCCCGCCGACAGAAATTATCCTGGGCGATTTTATCGGCTACTCCTACTCAATTTCAGGCGTAGTAAAGACCTCGGGAGGGGCGAACCTCTCAGGTGTTACGATGACCTTAAGCGGAGGCGGGCTGACGGCAAACAAGACGGTGACGACCGCTTCAAACGGAACATATACATTTACCGGCCTTTGTCCCGGCACGTATACCCTGACGCCGACCAAAACTACCAACCAGAACTTTATTGTAACCACTTATTCCATCAGCGGGTTTGTAACGACTGGAAGCGGCACAGGTATTTCCGCTGTTAGCGTTGCGATAACTATCGGAACCACCAAAAAGACGGCGACTACGGCTGCCACCACAGGGGCTTACACGATAACCGATGTGCCTCCGGGCAGCTACACTGTGACACCTGCCAAAAGCGGATATGTCTTTACGCCGGCCAGTCAGTCTGTGACCGTATCAGGCGCAAACGTTACAGGCGTTAACTTCCAGAGCTACTCTTTATCCGGCAAAGTGACAACCTCCGGCGGTGCGAATCTTTCAGGTGTTACAATGACCTTAAGCGGAGGCGGTCTGCTACTACAAGCGGTACATATACAATCGCTGGTCTCGGTAACGGCACGTATACCCTGACGCCGACAAAGACAGGATATTCCTTTACACCTGTCACTGTGATCATGAATAATTCAGATACTACCAACCAGAACTTTATTGTAAATTGATTCAGTAAGCTTAAGGGGGCGGACGTGTTTCGCCCCCTTAATTTTCTTTCACGACCTTTCAAATGGTTGCTGTGTGGGCTATTCCAAAAAATTATTATTTACTGTATAATGAATGTCTCAAACGTATATAAAACAGGAGGAGAAGATAGATGCCGAGAGCAAAAGGTGGTTTTAAGACAAGAAGGAGAAGGAAAAAGATTCTCAAGCTGGCAAAGGGCTATTATGGAGCCAGAAGCCGTCTTTACAGGATTGCAACACAGGCGGTTGACAGGGCGCTGCTGAATGCGTACAGGGACAGAAGAACAAAAAAGCGTGAGTTCAGAGCTCTCTGGATAGCAAGAATAAATGCAGCTGTCAGGGCGCTGGGCATGTCATACAGCCAGTTCATGAACAAGCTCAAACATTCAAACATAGAATTAAACAGGAAGACTCTTGCGGATATGGCTTACAATGATCCAAAGTCCTTTTCCGACCTTCTTGAAACGGTTAAAAAAGGTGGATGACAAGGGAACTTTACTCCATAAAAAATCATGCTGAAGATGAGGTAAAAAAAGCCGGCAGCCTTCAGGCTATTCAGCACCTTAAAGTCAAATATCTGGGAAAAAAGGGGGTATTCACCGAAAAGATCAAATCCCTCAAATCCATTCCTCAAGAAGAAAGACCCGAATACGGCCGCATCCTTAATGAAATAAAGAATCATATTGAGGCGTTGCTCAAGACCGAAGAGTCTCAATATAAATCCTCTGAGATGGAGAGAGTTCTTCAGACTCAGAGTATTGATGTTACAATCCCCGGCTCTTATGTTCCAATCGGCCATCTTCATCCGACCACAAAAGTTCTGAATGAGATCATAGATATTTTTACTTCATTAGGCTTTCAGGTAGAAGAGGGCGCTGAGATTGAGTCTGACTATTATAACTTTGAAGCGCTTAATATGCCTAAAGACCATCCGGCAAGGGATATGCAGGATACGTTTTACATTAACGATGATCTTGTATTGAGAACCCACACATCCCCGGTGCAGATTCATGTCATGGAGAAGTATACCCCGCCTTTAAGGGTTGTCGCGCCTGGCAAGGTGTACAGATGCGATGCGGATGTTAGCCATATCCCCATGTTCCAGCAATTAGAAGGCTTCATGGTTGATGATCATATATCAATGAGCGATCTGAAAGGCGTGCTGGAGGTCTTTCTTCATAATGTTTTCGGCCCCATGACATCCATACGTTTCAGGCCGAGCTTCTTCCCTTTCACTGAACCGAGCGCTGAGGTAGATATATCATGTGTCATATGTAAAGGCTCAGGATGCAATGTATGCAAAAACACCGGATGGGTTGAGATACTCGGAGCCGGCATGATAAACCCGCGTGTCTTTGAACTGGCTGGATACGATCCTGACCGTTACACAGGATTTGCATTCGGTCTCGGGATTGAGAGGATCACCATGCTCAAATACGGCATTAATGATATAAGACTCTTTCTTGAGAATGACAAGAGATTTCTTGAACAATTCTGATATGAATCATAAGAAATAGATTGCACAGATAACGCAGAGTTTTTTAAAAAAATAAAATCTTGCGAGGTGTAAATCTGTGAAATCTGCAGATAAGATATGGTGAGATTAAAATGAAGGCTTCGATTAAATGGCTGAAGGAGTATGTTGATTTTTCGCTCTCTGCAAAAGAGTTATCGCATCTCCTTACAATGGCTGGACTGGAGGTTGAAGGGGCTGAAGAGATTGGGGATGATACAATACTCGAAGTCGCGGTAACGCCAAACAGGCCCGACTGTCTCAGCATCAGAGGTGTAGCCCGTGAAATATCGGCAAATTTAGAAATCCCGCTTAAGAAAGTTCCTATATCAATAAGAAGGGAAGAGGGCGAGGGCCCCGAAATATCAATAGAGGACCAAGAACTCTGCGCAAGATACGCATCAAGAATAATCTGCAATGTAAAGCCGGGCCCGTCTCCTGAATGGATTGTAAAACGTCTTGAGGCGCATGGTTTCCGAAGCTCGTTACATATCGTTGATATAACCAATTATGTGCTTCTTGAGATGGGACATCCGCTGCATGCGTTTGACCTTGACAGGCTTGCTGGGAAGAAGATAGCTGTCAAACGCGCCGGTGTTGTGAAAGAATTTCAGACGCTGGATGAAGAAAGAAGAGTTTTAAATAATGATACGCTCATGATATGGGATGCTGAAAAACCTGTTGCCATAGCTGGCATTATGGGTGGATTGAATTCAGAGGTTACTTCGTCAACTGTAAATATACTGCTTGAGAGCGCCTATTTCAAGCCTGATTCAATCAGAAGAAGCGCGAAGAGGCTGGGCCTTGCCACAGAGTCATCGTACAGATTTGAGAGGGGTGCGGATGTAAACGGTCTGACAGATGCACTTGATATGGCAGCCCAAATGATTGCCGATATCGCTGGTGGAACTCTTACAAAAATAAGCGACAATTATCCTAAGCCTTATGCGCCTCAAGAAATTTTCGTCAGGCATGACAGGATAAATTCCCTGCTTGGTGTTCATATTGACAAAACATCTGCGTTGATGTTTCTTGACAACCTTGGTTTTCAATGCAAGAGCGAAGACAAGGGCCTTCTTGTTACGCCTCCAGGTTTCAGACCGGACATTCAGAGAGAAGTTGACATAATTGAGGAGATAGCCAGACTTTACAGCTACGATAAAATCCCCTCGACATTGCCTGTCATGAAAATGCAAACAATGCCGGACAGCACGAAGCGCGGGGTTATAAATAATATAAAGGACTTTATGGTCAAGTCCGGTTATACAGAAGTCATCAATATCAGCTTTCTGAATCCTTCTGCTCTTGATAATTTGAACATTTCCGTTGATGACAAGAGGAGAAAGCCTGTCTATATAAAGAATCCGTTAAGAAAAGAAGATGCCGCTCTCAGGACGAGCCTTGTGCCTTCATTGCTGGATAATGTTTCTCTGAATATGAGCCGGGGGGAGAGGGCGTTAAGTCTCTTTGAAATATCCAGAGTCTTTTTTGCTTCAGGAGAAAGACCCCCGGATGAAGTTCTTCAGATGGCGGCTGTCTACTGCAAGGACATGTCTGACGCTCTCTGGCAGAAAAAGCATGAGGGTTTTTTTGACCTAAAGGGAGTAATGGAAAATCTCTTTAATGAACTTAAGACTGAAAGTTACTCTTTTGAGCCTGACAGATCTTGCTGCGAGCCCTATCTGCATCCCGGCAAATCATCCTCAATAAAGATTGACGGAGAAGTGATTGGTTCAATAGGCTCCCTGCATCCCGGAGTTGCGGAAAAACTTGACCTGACAGGCGATATCAGTCTTTTTGAGATATATGATCTAAAGAGACTGCTTTCAGCAATGCCAGCCGGGATAAAATTTACGCCCCTGCCAAAGTATCCTTATGTTGAGAGGGATTTAGCTGTAATTGTTTCAAAGGATGTGACAGTGGCCAAGGCAAAAGAGATAATCGCTTGCATAGATTCAAATATCATAGAATCTGTCAGCCTCTTTGATATCTACACAGGGAAACCTGTTCCTCCTGAGAAAAAGAGTCTCGCTTTCTCAATACGCTACAGGGCATCCGACAGAACACTTACTGACAACGAAGTTGACGCTTTACACTCAGACATACTCAGAGAGCTTGAAAGATCAATAAATGCTGAATTGAGAAGCTGAAGCTATTCCTGAGAACACTTTTTTATCTGGAGAAAATATGGACAGCCTTTCCAGAAGAATCCTCTCTGACCCGATAAACAAATGGGTCTTTTCCAATACGAAGAAAAAAGTATACCTTGTCGGCGGATATTTGCGCGATCTTTTACTTAGACATACTTCTAAAGATAAAGATTTTGTTATTGAGAAGGATTTTGAGGGGACCGCAAGAAGAGCAGCAAAAAGATTTAAAGGAACATTTATCATCCTTAAGAAGAATCAAACCTGTCGTATAGCCTTAAAAAATGGAGAGTTCATTGATTTTACACCGCTTCAATGCCCAATCGAAGAAAATCTTACTCAGCGTGATTTTACAATTAATGCAATGGCCTGGTCGCCGGAAAGAGGAATTATAGATCCATTCGGAGGCAGGGAGAGCCTAAAAAATAAGATTATCAAGGCTATTTTACCATCAAATTTAGCCGATGACCCTCTGAGGATCCTCAGGGCCTACAGAATTGCTTCAGAAAAAGGGTTTATTATTGAGAAAGATACAACAAAGTATTTAAGGCAGTACGCCGATGGCTTATCAAAAGTTGCTTCTGAGAGGATAACTGAGGAATTATTCAGGATTTTAAATCATAAGTATGCTGATAAACAGCTTAAAGACGCATATGATAACATTGTGTTAGAAAAGATAATTATAACAGACAGGAGAAGGCTCAGAGAAAATCTTAAGCTGATGACAAAATATCGTATTTTTATTAATAAAATTGATAAAAAGAGCATACATCGCCTTCTTAAAGAGAAAGTCGGACAAGGATTAACCAGGGACGGGCTCATAAAACTCGCTATATTGATTACAGAAGAAGAAAGCGAGGAAAGCACGTTTAAGTCAATCAGTCCAAGCAGAGCCATCAAAAAAGGAGTTACAGATATTCACAAGGCATTAAAGCTATTAAGGGATAGGAGTACGGATAAAAGATTGTATAAAGTATTCAAGGCGGCGAATCAGAATGTCATAGAAACCGCTTTACTGCTTTCTGTTATAAAAATGAGCGGCAGCAGCCGGTTCCTAAAGAGGGCGGACGATTTCATCAGAATCAGTAAGAATATACTTTTATCAGGCAATGAGATACAGGCCATACTCAAAGCAAGTCAGGGCGTTATTATAGGAAAAATATTGGACTTACTTCAGGAGCAGAGATTCCTGAAGAGGCTCAAAACAAAGGCCGAAGCAAGAAGATGGATAATATCTAATTTTACATAATATATCTTATCGGACATTGCTTCAATCAATCAACTGTTGAGAAGGTGTTACTAATATTGTCTATCACCCCTTCTGAACGGCTTGTTCTATTGGATTCTCAAGGATTGCATAATTTTTAGGCAGGGATAAAACAATTAAAATACAAGAGGTTATGTGGTCTAAAGGCTTTTGTGAAAAGGTTTACAAATAAGCTCTTGATTTCTTAAAGCGATGCCCTGAACATACAATCTTTGGCCGGAACGCAGGTCCCTTGCCTCTACTAACGTCCTAAGATAATTATCAGAAATAGCTCTATAGTATCCATCTGTTATAGCTTTCTTCTCAACTATTACATCCAGTTTCTTATTTAACTGCTTTAAAATATAGGTATTTTTCTTGCTCTTGGCAATCTCTAACGCCTTGGTTACCCTTATTTTCTTCATTTCAGTGCTTAAATGTCCACAAAAAGACTTTGCCAAGGTATTAGGCCTTTTTGAATATGGAAAAACATGCATATAACTCAGCGAAATTTCTTCAATAAATCTTATTGTCTCGTTAAAATCATCTTCTGTTTCTCCTGGAAAACCGATAATCAGATCTGTACCAATAGAAACATCCGGGCATTCTGATAGAATTTTTTCAATCAGGCTTCTGAAAAATGAGATATTATAACCCCTTTTCATCTTTTGAAGTACGACGTCCGATCCGCTTTGAAGAGGAATATGCAGATGCGGGCATAAACGATTCTTTTTTATTATATCTAAAAATCTGAAATCAAATTCCTGCGGCTCTATAGAGCTTAACCTGAAACGTATTTGAGGGTATACATTAACAATCTTATTAACAATTTCAAAGAGTGTAGATTTTGGCCTGAGTTCAAGGCCGTAAGAGCCTATATGAATTCCCGTTAAGACAATCTCTTTGTAACCGTCTGAAGCTAAGCTTTCAACTGCATTAAATATATATTCTGACTTAAGGCTGCGGCTTCTGCCTCTCGCAAAAGGAACTGCGCAATAAGTGCATGAAAGATTGCATCCATCCTGTATCTTCAGGAAAGCCCGTGTACGGGCAGAGAAATATGGCTGTGATGTCAGAGGATATTCTGGCAATTCTACATCTCTTTCGGTTTCATCGGTGCTTTCCGGCAATCTCTTCAGATATTCAAGCATCTTTGTTTTGCCTGAATTCCCCACAATCAAATCCAGCCCTTTTATAGCGCTCAGTTCATCTGGTCTTAATTGAGCGTAACAACCGGTGGCAATAACACGAGCCCCGGACTTAACCGCCCTTCGTATCTCCTGCCTTGACTGGTAATCACTTTTGGCTGTAACAGTGCAGGTGTTTATTATGGTTACATCCGGAGTTTCGGAAACACCGACAATTTCATGCCCGCCTTCTCTTAATCCTCCCTCAATTGATGCGCTTTCCGACTGATTTACTTTGCATCCTAATGTAACTATAGATATCTTCATAATTCTTGTATGTATATTTAAACTCTTTCCCCGTAAAGCGAATGCCGCTTCGCCTCAAGAATCTTTACTTTAATAAGTCTTCCAATATCTCTTTCATCTCCGTAAAAATTTACGACCTTATTACCCCTCGTACGCCCTGTCAGCTTATCGCTGTCAGTCTCGCTTACACTTTCAATTAATACCTCATGTATTTCGCCTTCAACAGCTTTATTCTTTTTGTAAGTGATCGCCTCCTGAAGGTTTGAAACTCTGCTGAGCCTCTCTGACTTTATCTCTTCATCTATATGTCCCGGAAGGCTGAGAGCCATGGTATTAGGTCTTTTCGAATATTTAAAGGCAAATATGCCGTCAAATTCGATATCTGAGAGAGCATCCATAGTGCACTGAAAGTCATCATCAGACTCGCCTGGAAAACCTGTTATTATATCGGTAGTTATGGCGATGCCCGGCAAACCCTCTCTGAGTTTATCAATCTTCTCTTTATATTCCTCATAGATATACCGCCTGTTCATCATCGTCAATACCTTGTCAGAGCCTGACTGCAACGGCAGATGAATATGCTCACAAACCTTTGGTAATTTTTGAATAGCTGTTATCAGACCTTCAGAAAGGTCTTTAGGATGAGATGTGACAAACCTAATTCTTTCTACGCCTTCAATCCCATGTACCAGACTAAGAAGATCGGGGAAGTCTGTCTTCTCGTTAAGCCCTTTTCCATAAGAGTTGACATTTTGTCCAAGCAGAGTAACTTCTTTAAACCCTTCGCTGGCAAGTCTCTCAACCTCTTTCTGAATATCCCTTTTTGGCCTGCTCCTCTCCCTCCCGCGCGTAAAGGGCACCACGCAATAGGCGCAGAAATTGTCACAGCCGTACATTATTGAGACCCATGTTTTCACCCGCCCTTCCCTCTTTATAGGGAGTTCTTTTGTGTGGTAGCTGGGATTTGCCTTTAATGCTTCTGTCCTCTTTCCTGTTTCCGGGTTGTTAGTTATCCATTTTTGCAGGTTATCAATATTGTCAGGACCAAATATAAAATCAACATATGGGAACTTTTTGAATAACTTGCTGCCTTCCTGCTGCGCAATGCATCCGGCAACCGCTATTTTTAAGTCTGGATTATGTTTTTTGGCCTCTTTCAGCCTTCCAAGCTCGCTGTAGAATTTTTGCTCAGCCTTCTGCCTGATACTGCATGTGTTAAGAACAATCACATCTGCCTTTTTACTCTCTTCAGACTGATCATATCCGGACTCTGAAAATATCCCCGCGATCTTCTCAGAATCATGGACATTCATCTGGCATCCCATTGTTTTAATAAAGAATTTCATAACGATTTACCGATTGGATTGCTGACGCTTCTTCTCAGGCTTATGACATTTAAAGCACTCAAATTTTGGCGGGTGTGAACTTTTTACATAATGCTCAGCATCGGTGCCGTGGCATTTCATACAGTCTTCCGGTGAGGTAATTGATCTATGATCTGCATTATCCGGTATCCTTGAAAACCTTTTACCGGAGATAAGAAAGAGAATGCCAAGAACTGCAAGGATGAATATGACAAATATTATGCCCTTTTTCATTATGACCTTTTCCTAAATATATTCTTGCTTATTTAGCAGGCTGCTGAAAAAATATTTTGCTGTCATTCCCGTGGAAACGGGAATCCAGTTTTTTGACAAGTTTCTGGATACCCGCTTTCGCGGGTATGACAAAACAGGCTTTTTCATTCAAAATAACCCAAAAGATCTGCTTTATGAACTTTGGTCAGGTCGGACAGGACGTTCTTGTCCAGGCCGGATTTTATCGCTGGATCAAGATTCCCTATAATCTGGTTATTTATGTTTCCGGATGCGGCCAGATGCCATTTTTTAAATTTCCCTTCTTTGATTATCCCACCGATATTTTCAGCTATCTGTTTTATCAGTCTCCGTTTATTTTCCTCTTCAATGCTGTGAGGCTCACCATAGCCCTTCATGCCATTTTTACCTCCGTTAGCTCCGAACCTGCCGGCAGCATCACTCATTTTATCCCCAAATTTTCCATGCGCTGCAACAGCATCATAGCTTTTCAACAGCTCTATCCTCGTGCTTTCAAGAGGATTTCTTGATATTCCATAAACTTTAAAATGTCCCAGATCAGCTACCACTATAATCTCGTCCATAACACACCTCCTACTGGTATTAATAATTTGCTGTTACATAGTTATTAACTAATGCGCTTGCTAATATTATAACAGGTTTATTTTGTTGCCGGCTTCTGTCTGGTGATTTCATGGGCAAATATCGCGCAGGACATCGCAACATTAAAAGAGATTTTCGCCCCCTTCATCGGAAGTGTGACTTTAAGATCAAGATGCTTCTCGATGCCGTAGCGTATACCCTTCCCTTCTGAACCGAGCACCAGACATAATGGAAAAGGCAGGGAAGTCTTGTTTATATCCTCTCCGCCCTCGACAACAGCGCCCACTGCCCAGTAGCCTGACTCCTTTGCCTGTCTTAAGGCAGTTGAGAGGTTTGTGACCTTTGATATGGGAATAAAATTTTCACCGCCTGATGCAACATGAAGCACCGTTTCATTAATCTCGCAAGAGCTGTGTTCGGGTATTACTATGGAAAAACCGCCGAAACAGGCGGCAATGCGTATAATTGAACCGAGATTGTGAGGATCATTTATATTATCGAGAAAGATAAGTGAAAGGCTTTTAACCTCCGGGGTTAATAACTCATCAAATGGTTTGTACTGAAACCTTTCAACTACAGCAACTATGCCCTGAAGACGGTCGGCATTTTTGATCCTTGTCAATTCCTTCTCTGTAACATACTTAACCGGTAAGCCTTTAGACTTGATAATATCTGTTATATGAGGCGCATTAAAATTATCCTGAAGCATTATCTGCCTTACGCTCTTCGGGTTTGCCTTCAAACGCTCAAGAACAGAATTCTTCCCGTACAGGTACATCGTGTTTTTTGCCAAATAGTCTCCTTATGAGAAAGCATTATAATCATCAGATTAGATATATCATTTACGATTATCAGTATATCAAAGCGTGGGAACTCTCTGCAAAGATCCGCTGGTTTTGTGTTAAGATTATCCAGTCTAATCAATATGACCAATCAACTTATTGAAACCATTGTCAGCGCAGATGCCGCACTCCGCAACCGTTCTGTTAACAGCCTCCTTAAGAATAAGAAAATCGGCGACATCCTAAAGATCGCAGAAGAGCTTGAAGCATTCCGCGCATCATCAGGGAATCTTTACCACAAGGTACGCGCATCTTTATTCCTCTTTGTCATCTACAGGTTCTTTCTTCAGTCGGATGAGAATGTGACGCAGACCGGCTTAATCCCAATTGAAGGCATCAGAGCGGCTTTTAACAGAAAGTTTGAAGAGGCGGTGGAGATATACTTAAGAGAGATAAGGGAGAAGGGTATTAACGCGGCGCTTTGCAGCGCGATAGCGGACTCCTATTATCAGTTATCATTTAAGTGTCTGCTTGATCAGGTGAAGCAATCCATCAGTCATTGCAAAGAGAACTTTCATCTCTTCAACATTAACGACTTAAGCTCCTACCCCTATTCTGTTCCGGCTAAATTGACAACCCCTGACAATGCTACAGGCCTCTATCCTATTGGAATGGATGCCTCGCCTGTGCGTCTTGACCCCTCACACAGCGGATGGTCTGACATTTTTTTTCTTGGCATGGATTTTCCTGAAGGCGCAAGGGTTGTCAATATATCGGTCAATTTAAGGGTTCACGGCTCTGAGGGAGCTATTCTTCCTCCGTGTGAATGCTACTGCCGGTATATTGAAGAGCCTGTTCTTCGCTTAACCTCGGTTGACCTCAGAGACTCGAAAGACATAACCACATTGGACGAATTATTCAATTTTGGAAATGATTATCTCTCATTACTGAAAGCAGGGGTTGTTGCATCTGGTATTATCCCTCCATGCTTTGAGAATAGCGGTTTAAAGTTGAAAGATATTATTATGAAACTTCTGAATAAGCCAGGCGGGATAGAGGTTGTCACAAGGGTCAACGGCATACCCAAAGGCTCACGGTTAGCGGTCAGCACAACACTTCTTGCAGCGATAATTACGCGCTTGATGAGGTTCAGCGGCCAGATAAAAAATCAACAGGGCTCCCTTACAGAAGAGGAGAGGAGAATAGTTGCTTCAAGGGCTATTCTTGGAGAGTGGCTCGGAGGTTCAGGAGGAGGATGGCAGGACTCAGGCGGCCTATGGCCAGGGATAAAAGTAATCACAGGAAGGCTCTCTCAATCCTTAGATGCTGAATTTGGCATAAGCAGGGGCTGTCTGCTCCCTGAGTATGAATTGTTTTCCAGAAATGATATATCAAGAGATGTTGAAGAGCGGATAATTAACTCAATGGTTTTGGTTCACGGCGGAATATCTCAGAATGTTGGTCCAATACTCGAGATGGTAACAGAGAAGTATCTCTTAAAGTATGAAAATGAATGGAAGGCGCGCTTGAGAGGCATTCATCTTTTTGATGATATTGTCGCGGCTCTGAAGGCCGGAGACATGAAAAAGTTAGGCAGGCTGACAACAAATGACTGGGAAGGTTCAATACAGCACATAATTCCGCTCGTAAATAACTCCTTCACCACTGATCTGATAAGCAATGTCAAAGATGAGTTTATGGAGGACTACTGGGGTTTTCTGATGCTCGGGGGCATGTCCGGTGGAGGCATGGCATTTATAGTAAACCCCGGTATAAGAGATAAATTTAAAGAGAGAATCGCGGCCATCATGAATGAACTAAAAGAGAAGTATAAATCATCTTTACCATTTATTATTGACCCTGTTGTGTATGATTTTGAATTTAACCACTACGGCATCACAGCCCGGCTGCTGCAAGGGAAAGATGCGGTAATTCCAAAGATCATTTCCCTCACCAGTGATGAACATATTAATCAGCATGGTGAAATGGAAAAAAATAAGATAAAAGAGATGTACGGATTTGACTCCAAATCACATGAACATTTGAAGTCCATGCTGAGGAAAGGAGAAATAAGTCTTGCAAAAAACCGTCTCCCCCTTTCAACCAAAATTGATGATGCAAGAGAAGACGATATGTTTCACTTTGAGAATGAGAAAGCGCCTTATGAATATTATGAGAGAGGTATCGAATCCATAAAGAAAAACGAAGTTGTGGTTGTTACTTTTGCGGGGGGGCTCGGCAGCAGGTGGACAGACGGCGCCGCGGTTGTGAAGCCTATAAATCCCTTTCTAAATATGAACGGCAGATTCAGGACATTTATTGATATACATCTTGCCAAGAGCAGAAAAACAGGGGAACTATCAGGCCATAATATCCAGCATGTCTTTACCACGAGTTATTTGACACACGAAGCTATTTCGAATTATCTGGCGAGGTCGGGCCACTTTAATTATAATGGTAAAATTTACATCTCTCCTGGTAAGAGCATCGGGCACAGAGTTTATCCTATGGGGAGAGACCTCAAGTTTTATATGGAGGAGGAACTTCAGCAAAGACAGAGTGAAAATATCCAGAAGGTTCAGGATGATATTCGTAGGGCATTGATAGAGTGGACGAAGAAGAGAGGCGAGGGAGAAGATTATTCTGAGAACAGGCATATACTCAGATTCAATCCGCCGGGTCACTGGTATGAAGTCCCCAACCTCATAAAGAACGGGACTCTGGCAAGGTTGCTGAAGGATAACCCTGAACTGAAATATCTCCTCTGCCATAACATTGATACTATGGGCACGAATATTGACCCCGCTCTTTTTGGCGCTCATATATTAAGCGGCTCATGCATGACATTCGAGGTGACGCCGAGAAGGATCGAGGATCAGGGAGGCGGGCTGGCAAAGGTAAACGGCCGAATACGTTTGATAGAAGGATTGGCATTGCCGAAAGAAGAGGATGAATATAAGTTAAGTTACTACAATACTCTCACTAACTGGATAACCATTGACGCCCTGCTGAAATTTTTCAAGATTGACAGGGAAATTCTTATGGCCTCCGAAGTGAGGCATGAATGCAAGTCTGAAATAATAGAGGCGATACGCAAGGTTGAAAAGAGAATGCCTGCATACGTTACAATTAAAAATGTAAAATATATATGGGGAAGCGGACAGGAGGACGTTTATCCTGTTGCGCAATTTGAAAAATTGTGGGGAGACATGACAGGGCTTGAAGACTTAAAGATTGCCTACGCATCGGTTTCACGATACAGAGGCCAGCAGTTGAAGGAGCCCTCCAGGCTGAACATATGGATGATGGATGGGTCATTTGATTATTTAAAGAAGATAACAAGTTTCTGATGATCCGCTCATCATTGAAAATTTCAAAGTGTGGAGCTTTTTATGAATGAGAAAAAGAAGGCGGCTGTTGTAAGAGGAGAAGACCGCAAGGAGAATATCAAAAAATGTCTCACTTTAATACGCTTGGATATGGAGCCGATAAAAGAAGCGAAGAATATCCTCATCAAACCGAATCTGGTAGCCCTCAAACCTTATTTTGCCAATACACATGTTGAGACAATAGAAGGGGTCATTGAATTCATAAGAGATATTGCCCCGGATACTCCTATAACTGTCGGCGAAGCGTCTGCTTCAGCTTTTTATAACGGACTTCCAACATCAAGCGTATTTAAGGATTTCGATTACTACAGGCTTGCAGGAAAATACGATAATATTTTTCTTACTGATTTTGACAGCGATAAAGATGTTATAGAGAGCCCGATTCATTCTGTTGTCGGTGATACACACTTGAGGATTACAAAGCGTGTTGAAGAATTTGACTACAAAATTTCTCTCGCAATCCCTAAAACCCATAATTTTGCTGTTGCGACATTCGGGATAAAAAATATGGCAGGGCTTGTACTCAGGCAGGATATGGCAATGATCCATGGAATGAAGGGCGGCATTGAAGTGGATGCGCCTAAAACATTTCTCGACAGGCTGCCGCCCGGAACTGTATCAAAGGCAAGGAGGATTCTTCCCAACAGCCTGATCAATTTTCTCTTCAGGCGGTATCCCACTTACCGCAAGAGTGTAAAGATGATACATCATAATATTGTAGAGATTGCAAAGAGGACATGGCCTGATCTGGTTGTGCTTGACGGTTACGTCTGCATGGAAGGCGACGGGCCTGTGGACGGCACTGCTGTTGAAATGAAGACCGCAATAGCATCAACGGACCCTGTGAAGGCTGACGGGATAGGCGCAAGATTAATAGGTTTTGAGCCTGAAGAGATAGGTTATCTTTACTATCTGCAGAATGAAGAAAAGATGGGCGAGTATTCGCTTGAGAATCTTCTTGGAGATGATATAAACAAGATAAAAAGAAAGTTTAGACGCCATGGAACATATGATATTCAGAGCCAATGGCGGTAAATTTAGCCGCAGATAAATATGGAACGCGTTCCTGAAAAAGAATTAATGGATGACATGGAGCAGGCTGAGGCTTATGCGAAGGCTGACTTTTCAGAGCCTCATAATGCCTATGTTGAGCATTTCAGATTGAGCTTCCCATGGTTTTCTAAGGGAGAGGTTCTTGACCTTGGATGCGGAGGCGCTGATGTAACAATTCGTTTTGCAAATGCGCTGCCTCAGACGCACATTACAGGCGTGGACGGCTCTGAATCTATGCTTGTAACAGCCAGACACGCGGTGCAGCAACACGGACTTTCAAAGCGTATCATTTTGCAAAAAAGTTTTCTCCCTGACGCTGAACTTCTTAAAAAGCGGTTTGACGCAGTAGTATCAAACAGCCTTCTTCATCACCTCTCCTATCCGCCGGTAATGTGGCAGACCATGTGGCTCTGCGCAAAGGCAGGCGCGCCCCTCTTTATGATGGATCTCTTTCGTCCGGAGAGCATTGAAGAGGCTGAGGCGCTGGTGCGCCGCTATGTCGGAAACGAGCCTCAGATACTCCAGAGAGATTTCTACAACTCTCTGCTTTCCTCTTATACAAAAGAAGAGATACAGGAGCAGTTAAAAGCGACCGAGCTTGACTACCTTAAGATCGAGACCGTAAGCGACCGTCACATTATTGTCTGGGGGGTCATTCCTTAACATAATGGACGGACATTCTAATGATCTGCTGAATGTTGCGATAAAGGCCGCGAGACTTGCCGGAGAGGTAATTCTCGCAAATATCGGCGGCCTGACAAAGGATGATATAAATCAAAAAAAGGCTTCGGACTTTGTAACAAAGGTTGATATCGAGTCCGAGAATGTAATCATAAGGAGTATCAGGGAATCTTTTCCGCATCATTCAATCCTTGCTGAGGAATCCTCAAAAGATAATAAAGAAAGAGACGGGTTTCAATGGATTATTGACCCTCTTGACGGAACAACCAATTATATTCACGGTTATCCTGTCTTTTCCGTATCAATCGCACTTGCATTTAAAGGGGATGTAATAGCAGGCGTTATACTTGATCCGCTGCGAAATGAACTCTTCACGGCTGAAAAAGGGAAAGGCGCTTTTATGAATAATAATCCTATCAGAATCTCTGAAGTCGGCACATTGAAAGATAGCCTCATTTCAACCGGCTTCCCCTTCCGTCAGAAAGATATTATTGACCGCTACCTTATGCTCTTCAAAAACTTCTTCTATAAAGTTAGCGATATCAGAAGAGCAGGCTCTGCGGCAATAGACCTTGCCTATGTTGCATCAGGAAGGTGCGATGGCTTCTTCGAGCTTGGACTGGGCCCATGGGATATAGCTGCCGGAAGTATCATCATAAAAGAGGCTGGCGGAGTCATAACGGACTTTGGAGGAGGAGACGATTTTGTCACAACAGGGAATGTAGTTACAGGCCCCCCTGCCCTTCATGAGGAAATGCTGAAAGAGGTTAAAAAGGTCTTCGCTGGAATAATAGATAAATAATTACATGAATATCGTTAATGCAAAAGGACTGACAAAAGATTACGGCTCTCTAAGGGCGGTTGATAATATTGATTTTCATATATTGGAGGGCGAGTGTTTTGGTTTTCTCGGGCCGAACGGCGCAGGAAAAACTACTGTAATGAGCATAATCTACTGCTTTATGCCTCCGACATCAGGAAAGGTGCAGGTATTCGGCATAGATGTGACCGAAAATCCCGGGCTGATAAAATCGAGAATAGGCGTAATGCCTCAAGACGATAACCTTGACGTGGAACTTTCAGTATTTGAGAACCTGATTGTATATGCAAGATATTTTAATATTCTCAAGAAAGATTCCTCACGCCTTGCACTGGAGCTTCTCGACTTTGTTGAACTGAGAGATAAGGCAGATGTAAATATACGAAATCTTTCAGGCGGTATGAAACGGAAGCTTATATTGGCAAGGGCTCTGATAAACAAACCTGGCTTGTTGATACTTGATGAACCTACTACCGGGCTTGACCCGCACAGCAGGCATTCGGTTTGGGACAAGCTCAATCATCAAAAATCAAATAATACCACGCTCATACTGACAACTCATTATATGGAAGAGGCTGAAAAGCTATGTGACAGGGTTGCTATAATGAATTCAGGCAGGATAATCACTATTGACACGCCGTCAAATCTGATGGATACGCATGGCGCTAAAAATCTTGAAGATGTTTACCTGAAGCTGACCGGAAGGAGACTTGCGGAATAATGTCCCTTTAGAAATTTGCTGAAACTATAAATAAAATTGTCATACCCGCATAATCGGGTATCCATGTTTTTAAAGAGAATGGATTCCCGATTACTACATCGGGAATGATAACATGAAAAAGAGTGCACCTCCTGAGGGCGATAGCAAAAAGCTAACCCCTAATGTTTAAAACAGGGTGATAGTGTTAATATCCCCTAAAATTTAAGAGGAGGTGCACATATGAAGTATATCGGAATTG
>JACRPZ010000038.1 GCA_016222905.1 Nitrospirota bacterium | reverse complement strand
TTCCTCTCTTGCATCGTCAGCCTCATTTCTGCCTCCTGTCGCTTTTGCTTACAGAAGGCTATTTTCGATTATTTTTCGTATCGATTTCTTATTTGAGGCAACGATCCTCTTTCGTATCGTTTTTTAATGAGGCAATTCGACACCAGGCATTTTCCGGCAAAACCTGTTATAATACATTAAATAAAGAAACGTGTAAAGCTCATTCCTTTCCAAATCATTTTTATTAAACTTGTGAGAATATTATAAAATGCGTAAAGATTTACTGAGCGATCTTAATCCTCAACAGCAAAAGGCAATTAAACATGCAGACGGGCCACTCCTTGTTCTTGCAGGCGCGGGCAGCGGCAAGACAAAGGTAATCACACACAGATTTGCTTTCCTCACAACCGAGCAGAATGTTCCTCCATCATCAATTCTCGCCATGACCTTTACAAACAAGGCGGCTGAAGAGATGAAGGCCAGAATTCAGAAACTTTTAGGGAAAGATACGGCCGGTCTCTGGGTATCCACATTCCATTCATTCTGCTGCAGGATATTAAGAAAAGAGATTGCCAGCCTTGGCTTTCAGAATAACTTTTGCATATATGATAAAGACGATTCAAGCAAGGTCATACGCTCAATTTTAAAGGAATTCAAGATCCACGAGGCGCTCTATAAGGGTATTTCATCCAAGCTCTCTTCCCTTAAGGCGTCATTGATCGCTCCTGAGCATTTAATTGCCAGAGATGACAGTTACGGTTTCGATGAAAAGTTTGCAAGGGTATATGTTAAGTACCAGGATGATCTCAGGAGAAACAATGCCCTTGACTTTGACGATCTGATAATGTTCACTGTCAAGCTCTTTGACGAGCATCCCGGTGTGCTGAAGAAGTATCAAACAGAATTTCCGCATATCATGATTGACGAATTTCAGGATACAAACAACGCCCAGTACAGGCTGGCAAAGCTCATGGCTGCGGGGCGAAAAAACATCTGCGTTGTTGGAGATGATGATCAGAGCATTTACAAATTCAGGGGCGCTGATGTAAGAAATATACTCGCCTTTGAAAAAGATTTTCCAAAGACCAAGGTTATTAGGCTTGAACAGAACTACAGATCTACGCAGAATATACTTGACGCTGCCGGAGGAGTGATAGAACAGAACAATTCAAGAATGCCCAAGAAACTCTGGACAAATAACGGCAACGGCGAGAAAGTATTTCATTGCACAACAAATAGCGAGCGGGAAGAAGCTGCATATATAGCGCGGACCATAAATGAACTATATCTTAAAGGCAGGCATTCCTATGGAGATTTTACGATTCTTTACAGGCTGAACCAGCAGTCAATGGTGTTAGAGGAGGCATTGAAGGCAAATGGTCTGCCTTATCACATAGTGGGCGGTATCAGTTTCTATCAAAGGAAAGAGATTAAGGATATTATTTCCTATCTAAAGCTGATTATAAACCCGGATGATTCGGTAAGTCTCAGGAGAATCATCAACTCTCCTCCAAGAGGTATCGGCAGCACAACTATCGCAAAGATAGAGAATGAAGCCGTGAAAAAGGACATAAGTCTTTTTAAGGCGATGCAGCATATTGTAATCAGCAGCGGTTATCCTCCTGCATTCAAGGAAAAGATCAAAGGTTTTGTCAGCACCATCGAAGAGCTGAGCGGCAGTAAAGATATGGAGCTTTCGGAATTTCTATGGCTGATTCTTGAGAGTACGGGTTACATGAAGTGGATCGGCGAAGAGAGGTCTGAGAACCTTATGGAACTCGTCAACTCTTCGGATGAGATGGATATAAACAGACTTATTGACACTGCGGCGCTTTTCAGCCCTATGGATGAATCCGATAAGGCAAGCTCTATCTCGCTTATGACGCTTCACTGCGCCAAAGGCCTTGAATTCCCGGTAGTATTTATAGCCGGGATTGAAGAGGGGCTCATGCCTCATTTCCATGCTGTTAAAAGCTCCGAAGAACTTCAGGAAGAGCGGAGACTCTTTTATGTGGGGATTACAAGAGCCAAGGAAATGTTATTTCTTACAGGGGCTAAGAAGAGGAGATTTTATGCCTCTGTCCAGGAACAGCAGCCGTCAAGGTTTCTAAAAGAGATGCCATCAGGTTGTTATCATTGCATTGAAAAGAGGCCGAGAACCAGCATGATTACAAGTGAAGTGAAACTTCCCGCGAGTTTACTTAATAAAACGCCGTTTGTTACAGGCGTGAGGGTAAGACATCCCAAATGGGGGGTAGGGGTTGTGAGAGACAGTTACGGAGAGACCGATGATGTAAAGGTGATGGTTAATTTTCCGTCTGTCGGCGTAAAGAGGCTCTCACTGAAATTTGCGCAGCTTCAGAAAATCTAAGAATGAATATTGATGATGTTTCATTGCTTTCAAGACTCAAGCTCTCAGACACGGAGAAGGAGCTTTTTGCCGGACAGTTAAGTAAGATTATCGAGTATACAGAGAAGCTGAATGAACTTGATACATCAGGCGTTGAACCAACCGCTCATATCCTTCCCATGAATAATGTTTTCAGGGAAGACAAGTTAAGAAATTCCCTCCCCCCGGATAAAGCCCTGAACAATGCCCCCGACAGAGAAGGCTTTTTCTATAAAGTGCCGAAGATAATAGAGTAAGAAAATCGCGGCATAAGTCAATTGGCGTTCACTATTCGACCCGATCTCATCTTAAATCTTTCCATTATTCAGATGATAATGTCTATGCTTCGCAGTACCGAGGATGAAAAACTTTCACTTGCTTAAACGATTCCTGAAAAGGTATATTATTCAAACGCTTGGCAAAGGGAGGTGAGCAGGAATGCCTGTTGTAAAGGTCAGCGGAAGCGGGTCGTTTGAGAATGCTCTCAAAAAGTTCAAGAGGCAGTGTGAAAAAGAGGGCATACTCTCAGATGTGAAAAAAAGAGAACATTATGATAAACCCAGCGTAAAGAAGAAGAAGAAGACGATCGCAGCCAGAAAAAAGATTCTCAAGAGCTTAAAGAAATTCTCTTAAAAGGTTGAAATGACGACTACTGAAAGAATAGCCGAAGATTTTAAGAATGCGCTCAAAACGGGCGATAAGCAAAAGCTTTCGGTCTTAAGAATGGTTAAGGCAGCGGCAAAGAACAGAGAGATTGAGAAAGGCATCCCTCTTGCAGAAGATGATATGCAGGAAATCCTCAGGACTTTTATAAAGCGCGGCAAGGAATCAATCGAGCAGTTCTCAAAAGCCGGCAGAGAAGACCTTGTAAAGAAAGAGACGGATGAACTGGCAATACTTCAGCCGTATCTGCCGCAGCAGCTTTCCAATGATGAGGCATTGGCATTGGTTAAAGATGTCATTCATGAGACAGGGGCAAAAGGGGCCAAGGAGATGGGAAGAGTTATGAAGGCTGTTATGGAGAAGGCAATGGGCAGGGTTGACGGCAAAATTATTAGCGAACTTGTCAGAAAGATGCTGGAGGGATAGTGCGGTTAAGGAAAATATATGATCTTGTTGTAGCAAGAGGCATGGAGGCTGACCCCCGCGGCAAAAAAGCGGTTCAGAGTACCCTTGTAAAGAAGAAGAAGGCTTACGAAGAGATGAAGGAGGAAGAGAAGAAGTACTTTGATCCTGAATCTCTTACAAATCCGTATGCTGATACGAGGATACTCCATGGGACCGGCGATGAAGAGGTTAAGACAATCCTTACAGGCATTGACATGGAGGCTGCGGAGCTGTTGCTTGCAGACAGGCTTTCATCAAAGGGGAAAAAGATAGACCTCGTAATTTCGCACCATCCGGAAGGGAAGGCGTATGCAAATCTCTATCAGGTCATGCATATGCAGGCGGACATACTGAACAAGTTCGGTGTCCCGATAAATATCGCCGAGAGCCTGCTTGAAGGGAGGATCAAAGAGGTTGAGAGAAGGCTCTCGCCGGTGAATCATACAAGGGCATCCGATGCGGCGAAATTGCTGGATTTGCCTTTTATGTGCATGCATACACCGGCTGATAATATGGTGGCGAGCTTTCTGCAGAAGACCTTTGATAAAAAGTCACCCGAAACTCTTGGCGACATAGTGAAGATACTGAAAGAGATACCAGAATACGATGAGGCCGCGAAGAACAGCGCTGCCCCGAGTCTGCTTCTCGGGTCAAGCGAGCGGAAGGCCGGCAGGATATTTGTAGACATGACCGGCGGAACCGGAGGGGCAAAGGATATATTTGAGAGCCTTGCCAATTCAGGAGTCGGTACGATCGTTGGGATGCATCTGAGCGATGACCACAGAAAAGAGGCGGAGAAACGCCATATCAATGTTGTTATCGCAGGGCACATATCAAGCGACAATCTCGGCGTTAACCTGATGATAGATGAGCTGCTGAAGAACGGGAAGCTCGATATTATCCCGTGTTCAGGCTTCAGGAGATTCAGCAGGCTTGAACAAGGCAAGACAAAGAAGTAAATGCAGACACTTAAATCAGCCGTTATAATTTGGATTTCGGACTTAAGGCTTTTGATTTTTCTATTCCGCGATCTGTAACATCAATCCAAAGTTCATTTACCATGCCACCTTATGACGATATCCGCGAGGAAATAAAGAGCAGGGTGGATATTGTTGACCTTGTATCGGATTATTTATCCTTAAAGAAGACCGGACAGAACTGGAGAGGTCTCTGTCCGTTTCACACTGAAAAAACCCCTTCATTCACCGTCAGTCCTGCAAAACAGATATACCATTGCTTCGGGTGCGGAAGCGGCGGAGATATCTTCTCCTTTCTTGTCAATTACGAAAATCTTACGTTTAATGAAGCCCTGAAGGTACTTGCAAAAAGGGCAGGTGTTACGCTTAAGCCTTCTCAAAAGTCTGATGTAAAGGCCGGGGAGAAAGAGGCATTATATAATATTCATAATGATGCGCTCGCTTTTTTCAGGCAAAACCTCGCAAAAAGCCAGGAAGCAATCGCATACCTCAATAAGCGCGGAATTGAGAGCGATGCGCAGAAACTTTTTGAAATAGGATATGCCTCCAAGTCATGGGATGCGCTGCTGGCTTATCTTAAGCGCAAAGGCTATGCGCCTGAAATCATGAAAAAGGCCGGTCTCATTACGCAGGGGGCTAAAGGTTCTTACGATACCTTCAGAGAGAGGATAATCTTTCCCATTAATGATTTGAAGGGCGATGTTATCGCCTTTGGAGGCAGGGCTGTAAACGGCTCTGAACCCAAATATCTGAACTCTCCGGAAACACTTATTTTCAACAAAAGAGGCGTGCTGTACGGCCTGAACCGTGCAAAACATTCCATCAAAGAGACAGGAAAAATTTTGCTTATGGAGGGTTATATTGATGTTATAACCGCTCATCTTCACGGTTTTACAAATACCGTTGCTCCTTTGGGAACAGCCTTGACCACAGAACACGGAATATTAATAAGGAGGTTTACAGAGAATGTCATTCTCGTGTTCGACGGCGACAAGGCGGGCGTGAAGGCAACCAAGAGCGCAGCCTCCGCGCTTCTTGAGAGCGGGCTTAATGTGAAGATACTGTCTCTTCCTGATAAAGAAGACCCTGACAGTTTCATACGAAAAAATGGTAAAGAGGCATTCATAGCACTGCTTGAAAACCCTCTGTCCATTATTGATTTCTTTATGATCCATGGAGGCGATAAGAATTTAACAGCCCGCGAAGCGATCGAGGTGATCTCCAGGATGCCCGACGGCGTGCTTCAAGGGGATTATGTAAGAATGTTGTCTGAACGTATCGGGGTTAATGAATCGTTTATTATTCAAGACCTGAAAAAGATAAAGAAGCAGTCTGCAGACGTATATAATAAGCCTGCTGCTGTTGCTGCACAGCAAAAGCATAAGCCCAAGCCTCAGGATGAAGTCTCTATAATTAAGTTGCTGCTCTATCTGCCGGAAGAGATCGAGCGGGTTTCGAGAGAGCTTTCCGCAGAGGATTTTAATGACAAGACCACGATGTCTATATACAAAAAGATTATGGAAGGCTTTACAGACTTCAATGATCTGATTATGCAGTGCAAGAGCGCCGAAGAAAAGGATTTTCTGACAAAAGTGTCGTTAAGAGAGGATCTTGACAATCCCAAGAAAGAGCTGATTGAGTGCATTGAGCGGTTCAGGAGCAGGAAGCGCAAGATACGTTTAGATGAACTTCAGATACGGATAAAAGATGCAGAGCTTAAGAAAGATAACAGTTTATTAAGGACTCTTCTTGGAGAGCATAAATTTCTCAAGTCCGGAGGCAATTAATATGGAAGATCACATGGAGCATATTTATTTAGACGAGGATAACTACGAAGAGGCTGTTAAAGCAACCGATCCGAAGGAATCCTGTAATGAGAGCGAGGAGGCACCTTCTTACAAAGATGTATTCTCAGATGATTCCATGAAGATTTATCTCAAGGAAATGGGGGTTACCCCTTTGCTAACAAGAGAAGGAGAAATAGAGGCGGCCACAAGTATAGAGAGAGGGAAAAAGAATATTGCAAAAGTGATTTTTTTAATGCCCTTCACGATTAAAAAGATCACAGCTCTCCAGGATATGATAGAGAATAAAGAGGAGATGATAAGGTATATAGTCTCCGATATAGAAGAAGACCCGGCGGATGAAAAAGATGTCTGCTTTCAATTCCTTAAGAAGGTAAAGATCATTAAAAAGCTTCATGCAGAGAGGGACAATTTACTGGAGAAGCTCAGCCGGAAGGGGCTTGGCAAGCTTCAGGCCAATAAATTAAACGCCTCTTTGTCCATAAATCAAGAGAAGACTTTCAATAAAATATCAGAGCTTAATCTGAAGGAGGATGTAATTAATGCCTTTGTAAAGGAATTTGAGGGTTATGCAGCCCTGATTGACGATCTTAAAAGAAGCATAAGCTCAATACAAAAGCAGTTTGCAAAGCCTCTGGAGCAGATCGAGAGCGAAAGAAATATACAGCGGTTTGCAAAACATCCAGGGGCAAATACTGGCAGGATAAAAGAACTCTTCCAAGACTATAAAAAGCTTAATCAGGAGATAATACAGATAGAGGCCGCGCTTGGATTAAAAGGCATGGATATAAAGAAGACGATGCTACACCTTCATCAACATGAAAAAGAGATCTTTGAAGCAAAGACTAAGCTTATTGAATCAAACTTGAGGCTGGTGATAAGCATAGCAAAGAGATATATAGGCAGGGGGCTCAGCTTCTCCGATATTATACAGGAGGGGAATATCGGACTTATGAGGGCTGTAGACAAGTTTCAGTATATAAGGGGATATAAATTCAGCACGTATGCAACCTGGTGGATAAGGCAGGCCATAACACGTTCGCTTGCAGACCAGTCAAGGACAGTAAGGCTGCCGGTGCATATAGTGGAGACTATAAACACCATCTCAAAGGTCTCAAGGGTACTCGTGCAGGAGCTCGGCAGGGGTCCTACGTCAGAGGAACTTGGCGAAAGGATAGGGCTTCCCAGCAATAAGGTTAGGGCTGTATTGAAGATTGCAAAGGAGCCTGTCTCATTAGAAACTCCGGTAGGCGAGGAATCTGAGAGCCACTTGCAGGACTTTATTGAAGACAAGACTATGCTTTCTCCTCTGGATATTGCCATGCTGCATGATCTGCAGAAACATGTAAAGAAAGCCATAGAGACCCTGTCGGAGAAAGAAGCCGATATTATCAAGATGCGGTACGGGATAGGAGACGACCTGTCGGAGACGCTTGAAGAGGTCGGCACAAAATTTAATGTTACCAGAGAGAGGATCAGGCAGATAGAGGCAAATGTGCTGAGAAAATTGAGGCACCCTGCAAGGGTCAAGATAATTAAGAGCTTTGCGAAGAAGAATTGAGAGGTTTTTTTGAACTAGAGATTACTTAGAGGCATATGGAGTGCACTGATATTGTGGTTTTGGAGTGGACATTCTCTCCATCTAACTATTTTGAAGATGAAATACATCTTAAACGTGACGAATATGAAATGGTCATTGCTAACGGAAAGGTGGAAGCCAAGGTTCGATCAGATGCCTACGACAAGAACCCAAACATGAGACAAGAGCTTCATGATGCGTTGAATGCCCGATTCCTCGGTGCGCAGCTGCTTGTGCACAAACTATACGAATTATCAGATGCGTCTATGCGTCGTTTGCATCCGGATGGTCGCCGGTGCATGACGGTTTTCCTACCTGCTGGTCGTATTAGTTTATCTTCTGGAATCGTAGACTTAGTCTTAACAGACAAGAATGGAAACGTAGTCAGCGATTCTAAAAAAGACAGGATCAAAAAGAAACAGGAGTTAGCCGACCTTGCAGAGAGACATCAAGATCCAACGACTAAGTCGTTGTTGAATAGTTATCAGTCCGCAGTGAATGACCCAAATAATGCATTAGTCCATCTATACGAGATTCGAGACACTTTATCAAAGAAGTTTGGTGGTGAGAGCGCAGCATGCAAAGTGTTAAACATCAGTAACACGCAGTGGAGGCGACTCGGGCATCTTGCCAACAATGAACCTTTGAAACAAGGCCGCCACAGAGGTAAAAATCCCGGAAAGTTAAGAAATGCTACAGTGGAGGAGCTGACAGAAGCGCGTAACTTAGCGCGCCATTTTATTGAAGCTTATCTCATATATATGGAAAGTGGACAGATATAGGAAATGTTGTTTCTGTAAATTGCAGAGTTCAAGGAATTGACACGACTAATCAATATGCCGTACACTATAGCGTACGGTGATGGGAGGTGAACTTATGGCAACTATGACTGCAACTGAAGCAAGAAAAAGATTGTACCGCTTGATAGACGAAGTGGAAGAGTCGCACGAGGCAGTGCATATTACCGGAAAACGCGGCGGGGCGGTTCTTGTCTCTGAAGATGATTGGAGTTCTATTCAGGAGACACTTTATCTGCTCTCGATTCCTGGCATGGGAGAATCAATACGCAAGGGATTGAAGACACCAATAGAAAAATGTTCAAAGGAGCTTAAGTGGTGATATGGAAGATTATATACACCAAACAAGCTCAAAAAGATGCAAAAAAGATTTCCTCTTCAGGATTACGCTCTCAGACAGAGCGGCTGCTTAACATACTAAAAGAAAACCCCTATCAAGCCCCCCCGCCTTTCAAAAAATTGGTAGGTGATCTGGAAGGCGCTTATTCCAGACGCATAAATATTCAGCACCGGCTTGTCTATGAGATTCTCGATGAAATTAAAACAATAAAAGTAATACGCATGTGGACGCACTACGAATAGAGAAAAAGCAGATTACTTCAGGAAGAGCTGGAACTGCTTGAAAAACCCCTTTTCCCTCTGTTATAATCAACCCTCAATTACTATGTCTCAAGGGAGGTTATTTTGAAAGAGGGAATACATCCAGAATTCAAGGAAGCGAAGGCTTCATGTGTCTGCGGTGAGAACTTTATGATAAGGTCTACACAGCCGTCAATACACGTTGATATATGCTCCATGTGTCACCCCTTCTTTACCGGCAAGCAGAAGCTTATTGATGCTGAGGGAAGGGTTGAGAAGTTCAGAAAGAAATACGCAAAGAAGTAGCTGAAATAAAAGGGAAATCCGTTCTGCAATGTTTATAGCGCGGGTTTCCCTTTTTTGTTTTTTCAGGGTATAACAAATAAATGCAGGAGAATAATGGGTAATGTTTTTAGAGAAGCTTGACGAGATAAATAAGAAATACGATGAGCTGACAAGGCTGCTGTCTGACCCTGAGGTCTTCTCGGACTATTCAAAGAGCAGGGAGTATTCAAAGGAGCAGTCAGACCTTGCAGGCATTGTGGATAAATATAATGAGTATAAAAAGATACTCTCCGGCATCAATGAGGCTGAGGAGATACTAAAGTCAGGAGAGGAAGAGGGTTTAAAGGAACTTGCGGCCTTAGAACTTGAAGAGTTGAATAGCAGGAAATCAGTAATTGAGAATGAGTTGAAGCTTCTGCTTATTCCGGCAGACCCGCTTGACTCAAAAGATATTATCCTTGAGATAAGGGCAGGGACAGGAGGCGACGAAGCATCGCTCTTTGCCTCGGATCTCTTCAGGATGTACAGCAAATACGCTGAAAGGAAGAATTGGAAGATAGAGATAATGGATTCAAGCCCTACAGGCTTGGGAGGCTTGAAAGAAATAGTTGCATCCGTTCAGGGAAAAGGCGTATATAGCTGCATGAAGTATGAGAGCGGCACGCACCGGGTTCAGAGGGTGCCGTCAACAGAGACCTCGGGCAGGATACATACGTCCACCGCTACTGTTGCCGTGCTGCCGGAAGCCGAGGATGTGGATGTGAAAATAAATGAGAAGGATTTAAGAGTTGATACTTTCTGCGCATCCGGTCCGGGCGGGCAGGGGGTGAATACCACATATTCCGCTGTCAGGATTACCCATGCCCCGACAGGGATTGTGGTTCAGTGTCAGGACAGCCGCTCGCAGATAAAGAATAGAGAGAAAGCGATGAAGGTCTTGCGCGCAAGGATATATGAGCTTGAGCTTGAAAGACAGGCGCAGGAGAGAGCGGATGAGAGGAAATCACAGGTTGGGACCGGCGACAGGAGCGAGAAGATAAGGACATATAATTTTCCTCAAAACAGGATAACTGACCACAGGATAGGTCTTACGCTTCACAAACTCTCATTTGTTCTTGATGGAGATCTTGATGAACTCATTGAGAGCGCTAATGCATATTATCAGGCTGAAAAGCTGAAGGCGGTGTGAGTATGAAAGCGATCAATAAAGTAAGAGAGGTTACGGGAATTCTCAGGGAATACGGGATTGAGGGAGCTCGGAAGGAAGCGGAAATCCTGATAGCATACGGCGCAGGCATAGAAGCCCTTGAGATGTACAGGGATAATCCTGATATGACAGATTCTCAAATATACGCTGCTGAAAAGCTTCTGAGCAGAAGATTATTGCGTGAACCATTGTCTTATATCATCGGGCATGAAGAGTTTATGGACTTAACACTTGAAGTCGGAGACGGGGTTTTGATACCGAGGCCTGAAACCGAGCTTATGGCTGAACATGCTCTCAAAAAAAGAGGGGCGCATACTATCCTTGACCTTTGCACAGGAAGCGGTTGTCTGGCTCTTGCGCTTGCAATGGGAATACCCTCTTCTCAAGTTTATGGCGTAGATATTTCAGATGTTGCTATCGGCTATGCAAAGAGAAACGCTCTCCGTAATAATATCAGCAATGTAACATTTCTTCATGGCGATCTCTTTGAACCTTTTAAAGATAAGAAGTTTTTTGACCTTATTATTTCAAATCCGCCTTACATCAGAAGCGGCGATATAATAGGTCTACAGCCTGAAATCAGGGAGTGGGAATCTAAAACAGCTCTTGACGGAGGAGAGGACGGCCTTGATTTTTACAGAAGGATAATACTTTCTGCAAGCGGCTATTTGAAAGATCGCGGGAGGCTCATGCTTGAGATCGGTGCCGGGCAGTCAGATGATACGGCTGAGATGATCAGGAGCGCAGGATACTCATGTTTTAGGATTATAAAAGACTACAACGGGATAGAGAGAATTGTAGAGGCGGAATGGAGAAATTAGAGGTAGAAGGCGGCATAAGGCTGCAGGGAGAGGTAACGATCAGCGGGGCAAAGAACGCGGCTCTTCCCATAATGGTTGCTTCCATACTAAATTCAGGAGAGAGTATCATTCATAATGTCCCTTCTCTGAGGGACATAGCCACAATGGGCAGTCTGCTCAGCCGTCTTGGGGTTGGTTTCCAGAAAGAGGGCGATAAAGTATCGCTTCATACAGGCAATATAAATTCGATTGAGGCGCCTTATGATCTGGTAAAGACAATGCGCGCTTCCGTGCTTGTGCTTGGCCCGCTGCTTGCAAGAATGGGCAGGGCAAAAGTCTCCCTTCCCGGAGGATGCGCTATAGGCGCAAGGCCGATAAATCTGCACATAATGGGTCTTAAAAAGATGGGGGCGGAAGTCACTCTTTCAGAAGGGTATATTGAAGCAAGCGCAAAGCGGCTCAAGGGAGCTCAGATATATTTTGATATACCCACTGTCACCGGCACTGAAAACCTGATGATGGCGGCGGTTCTTGCGGAAGGCGAGACTGTTTTAGAAAACTCAGCCTGCGAGCCTGAGGTTGTTGATCTTGCTAATGCGTTGATATCAATGGGTGCCAGGATAGAGGGGGCAGGCACAAGTTATATCAGAATAAACGGAGTTGCCTCGCTTAAGCCACTCGAGTACAGGATAATATCCGACAGGATAGAGACAGCTACATTTATGCTCGCTTCCGCAATCACCGGAGGCAGTGTTGCGATTAAAGGAGGCAGGCCGGAGAATGTAGAGCCTGTTATTATGAAGCTTAGAGAGACTGGCATTGATATTATTCAGGAGGAAGGGAAGATAGTTGTAAACGGCCGGCAGAGACCTTTAAGCGTTGATATAAAAACAATGCCGTATCCGGGATTTCCCACAGATATGCAGGCACAGTTTATGGCCTTGATGGCGGTATCGGACGGCACGAGTTTTATCACCGAGAATATTTTTGAGAACAGGTTTATGCATGTTGCGGAGATGAAGAGGATGGGTGCGGATATCAGGGTTGAAGGCTCAACCGCTACTGTTCGGGGAGTGGAGACGCTAACCGGGGCGCCTGTTATGGCAACTGACCTGAGGGCGAGCGTCTCGCTTGTCCTTGCCGGACTTGCGGCGCAAGGCAAGACCGTGATTGACAGGCTTTATCATCTTGACAGGGGGTATGAAAAGATAGAAGATAAACTCATACCCCTTGGAGCGCGGGTAAGGAGATTTAAATGAAGATTGTGAAAGATAAAGAGATCAAGGCTTTCTTAAAGAAGCTTGAGGAGAGGGCTTCCGCTTCTGTGAATCAGGATGAGATACAGAGAGTTGTTCGAAATATCATTGCCGATGTTAAAAAAGATGGCGACAGAGCGGTTAAGAAATATACAGAAAAGTTTGATTCAATAAAACTGAAACAGCTTTCAGTCAGCAAAAAAGAAGTGGAAGAATCCGCGAAGAAGGCGGGGAATACGTTCCTGAAGGCGCTCAAACAATCGGTCGAGAGGGTCAAAACTTTTCATGCATTTCAACGTGATGAGTCGTGGTATTTTTCTGAGAAGGGCATCCTGCTTGGCCAGATACTGAGACCAATGGAGAGAGTCGGCGTATATGTGCCGGGCGGCAAGGCATCTTATCCTTCAACAGTTTTAATGAATGTTATACCTGCGCAGGTTGCAGGGGTAAAAGAGATAGCCTTATGCGTGCCGACACCAGGCGGTAAGATTAATCCTGAGATAGCAGCAGCGATAAAACTGCTTGGAGTGAAGGAGGTCTACAGGATAGGGGGCGCGCAGGCGATAGCCGCTCTTGCCTATGGCACGGAGACCATAAGAAAAGTGGATAAGATTGCCGGTCCCGGAAATATCTACGTGGCTGCCGCAAAGAGAATGGTATTCGGAGATGTCGGGATTGATATGATAGCTGGCCCGAGCGAGGTGCTGATCATCGCTGATAAGACGGCAAATCCCGCTTTTATAGCCGCTGACATGCTCAGTCAGGCAGAGCATGATGAGATGGCGTCAGCTGTGCTGATTACCGATTCAGCAGCCCTTGCTGATAAGGTCACAGTAGAGCTTGCAAGTCAGATGAAGACTCTCAAGAGAAAGGAGATAGCGAAAAAATCTCTTGAGCGGTACGGCGCGGTAATTGTTGTAAAGAGCCTTAAGACGGCTTTTGAACTGGCAAACCGCATAGCCCCTGAACACCTTGAGATCATGACAAAGACGCCTGAGCATTATCTGCCTCAAATAAAAAATGCCGGGGCAATATTTTTAGGAGAGTGGTCGCCTGAGGCGCTTGGCGATTACGCGGCAGGGCCGAACCATACGCTTCCAACAGGCGGCACAGCGAGATTCTCATCTCCATTAGGGGTTTATGATTTTATGAAGCGGTCAAGCCTCCTGATGGCAAAGAAGGAAGGGTTTAACGAGCTTGCGAAAGCTGTTGAGAACTTTGCGGACATTGAGGGGCTTGAGGCTCATGGGAATACGATTAGGGTTAGGAGAGGGGAATAATATTCTGCCTGACGAAGAACGACGGGTTAGCGCTATGCATGTGCAGCATTGACCGCGTTGAAAAAGTTGCGCATCTGTTTTTCTTTATCTATTGCTAAGCCAGGGATGTTCCATATGGTGGACTGGCGCGAGTTAAAGAAACGCGGTTTTGTCGTTGGCACATCTGCAATAACAGCCGTGGATACGAGCGCGGAAATCGCTCTACCCATTTCTAAGTATTTTCGAAGATGTCTCTCATGCTTTATGATAAAGGAATCATTAAGCTGAGAAATGACCTCGAACATTTGGCTCATGGATCTTGCTTTCAGGATGGTGTTGGCTGGGGTGAGGTCGTCCAAATTGATCGCGATGATGCCAAAGTCGAAGTCACCTTCAAACTGAGAAACGGCTTGGGACAGAACCTTTGAGACATTGTTCTCAGAATAGAACTTTTTGCACGCAATGCCAATCCGTGCGCCATCAAAGGACACCACAATGTCTGGTTCTTCCAAGCTCGCATGTATACCCATCCCGACCAATACTTGCCAAAGTTCAAGCTCCCATAACGTGTCTTTTGCTTTCGACTGTTCTCGACTCAGGAGATCCAAGCTCCCAGTTAGCAGCGCACCGAGATATTTCTTGGACTGCACGGATACACCCAGAGGTAATGCCGCTTTCGCTACGCGATCAAGCTGACTTAAGCTAAATAATTGTAATGCCGTGTCGCAGGAGTGATCGTTGCAGAGCCAAGAATCTGAAAGCGATGAGGTGTCTCCAATAAGTTTCGATAGATATGATGTTGGAGATATTAGCAAGTCATTCTTTTGGTACAGCTCCTGCAATTCAATGCCGCGTTGCTTGACCGCGAGATATGAGGACGAGTCTTGTGCAGTGAAGTCCGAGGAATTGCCTGACTGGACAAGGACTCCACTTTGGGTCTCTATAAAGATAGGAGCATGAGTGGCACGTTTCTTCATATCTCTAACCAGATGCAGAATTTCTACAGGAAAATCAGATGGGAGCAATTTCCTGAACAACATAGGAATTATTAAGTTTTATAACATTAACGTTCTTTAATCCCTATATACTCCCTCGGGCTTGTCAAATTCTTGTAAGCCGGGCGGATGATCCTCGGACTGGCGTATATCTCCTCTATGCGGTGTGCAAGCCATCCCGCCACTCTCGCCATGGCGAAGAGCGGCGTATATACCTCTACGGGGATTCCGAGACAGTCATAGACAAATCCCGAGTAGAAATCAACATTGGCGCAGATCTTCTTCTTCTTGCCGGTAACTCTCTCGAAGCTTTCGGGTGCCAGCCGCTCTACAGCGCAGTAGAGCCTGAACTCATCCAGCCGTCCCTTATCTTTTGCGAGTTCCTCGGCGGTCTCTTTAAGGCATATTGCCCTCGGATCAGAGATAGTATAGACCGCATGCCCAAAGCCGTAGAGTTTGCCTTGATTGTCAAAGGCTTTCTTATTCAGAATGTCTTCAAGGCATTCAATTACAGCGGCATCGTCTTCAATATTCGATACCGCGTCTTTGATATGCTTCATCATATTGAAGACCTGTATATTTGCCCCGCCGTGGAGAGGGCCTTTTAAAGAGCCGATCGCAGCCGCGATTGCAGAGTATGTATCGGAGCCTGTTGAGGATACGACACGGGTTGTAAATGTTGAGTTGTTGCCTCCACCGTGCTCTGCATGGAGAATAAGAACCTCATCCAAAATGCGGGCTTCGAGTTCTGAAAACTTTCCGTCAGCACGCATCATATAGAGAAAATTTTCTGCTGTGGAGTACATGACTTGCGGAGTATGAATAACCAGCGATTTTTTGTAAAGTTTGTGCATGAGCGCCTGATACGAATACGCGATCAGAGGCGGGAACTTGGCGATCAACTCTATTGACTGGCGTATAAGGGTCTCAGGACTGAGACCGTCAGGGTCAGGATCGCGCGCGTAGAGGGAGAGAACGGAACTGGCAAGACTATTCATTACGTTCAAAGGGGTGAATGTCATGATAATGTCGCGGGAGAAGTTCTTTGGAAGCTCTCTGCTGTCTACAAGGAGTTCGTTGAATTGTTCAAGCTGTTTATTTGCAGGCAGTTCTCCGAAGAGCAGCAGGTATGCTGTCTCCTCATATCCAAGCCGTCTCTTCCTTGTCCTCGCGCCGCGTGCAAGGGCTTCCACATCGTAGCCGCGGTAAAGGAGACGGCCTGCAACAGGAACAAGCTCTTGATCAATAATTTCATATCCCAGCACCGACCCTATCTCTGTGAGGCCGACGAGCACTCCTGAGCCATCATCATTCCGGAGTCCTCTTTTAACGTTAAATTTATGATAAAGCTCCGGAGGAATTTGGGCGTGTTCAATTGCCTGCTTGCAGAGTTCTTTCTTGAGCTTTGCGAATTTATTTTTCATAAAACTCCTCCTTAATTCATTACATGCTGCTCTATGAGTTATGATTCATATTTAAGGCGCACTTGAGCATTGCATTAAATAGCTCTTCTATATTCTCTTCCTCAACAGATGAGAAAGCAATTCTGATGTCTGTACTGTCTATAGATATGACCCCTATGCCTTCTTCTTCGAGCAGCCTCTTTCGAAACTTCTCCGCATCCAGTCCTTCACGCAGGCGGACACACATAAAGTATCCGGAATTGAAAGGGTAGGGCGTGAAGTAATCAGAGTATTTTTTATCGTTTACCACCTTCTTTACCTTTAAAGCGCGTCTTTTTAATATGTTGCGCTTATCTGTCTTTTCCTTCTCATAACGCTCATCCTGCATGGCGTGAAGCAGAACAGCCTGTGATGGAGCAGACGCATTAGATATGTTTGACCTAACAGTTCCGCCAAGTTTTTTCTCAACAGCCTCATAGAATGAGTTCTCAAGTCCTTCAGCTACACGCGTGCTTATGGTAATGAAGCCGACCCTGAAGCCCCATACAAAATCCTCTTTGGTGGCCCCGTCTAATTTAACGGCAATCAGATTTGGATGACGGTCAGCAATCAGTGCGAATAATGACTCGGCAGATGTATCTTCTTCATAGAACAGACCGAAGTACGCATCATCAGAGAGCGCAACTACGCGGGTTCCCGATTCAGCCATATTAATAAGTATCTCCGCGATCCTCTTCATCTCCGCCGCGGTTGGAGTATATCCGGTAGGATTATTCGGAAAGTTCAGTAGCGTGATCACCCTGCCTGAGGCCGCCTCTTTCTTCAGAGCCTCTTCATATCCTTTGATATTAAAACCCCCGTCCGAGTTGTAAAGCGGGAAGGTCTTGATCTTTGCGCCCTTTCTGAGCTCAAATATGAGCCTGTAATTACCCCACAGCTTGTCAGGCATAACAATGACATCTCCGGGCTCCACAAAAAGATCTGCGGCAACACTGAGGCCGTGCGTAAGCCCTGCTGTAACCACTGGCAGGCTCATCTTACGTCCAACGAGTCCGGGATTCTTCTTAAGCATCTCCTCTGCCCATGCCTTTCTCAGAGCAGGCATGCCATAAGAAGGAGCGTAATTCAGCGCCTCATCAGGGGTAAGGCCTGAGAATCTGTCCATGACAGAATGCAGATGCATGACCTCTCCCTTTTCACGGGCTGTCCCTATCGTGGCGTTGAACCTGTGCGCCTTTATTTTTGCCTCGGCTGATTGAGTGAGGATCCCTTTTGGATAGAATATCTCCCGGCCAAATGCGGCGAGCGAATCCAGAAAAATAGAGTTCCCGCGCTTTAAAGTTTCATTAAGTTCCTGAGCCAAAGGGTGCATAATTTATTCCCTATAAACGGTGAGTTATGATTATCAAAAAGTATGTTACTTTAGCATGGTAAAAGGGGTATTGTCTATGCTGGAATCGATAAGAATAAATTATTGATATTGCTGATATATAATAATAAAAGAAAGTTTTCGTCAGCTTATTCAGGAAACCGGCGAAATAAAATACCTAAGGAATAAGGAGTGTGCCATGGCAGATGCTAAGACTATATCCCCTGCTGAGCTTAAGAGGCGTCTTGATGAGAGGAAGGTCGAGTTTCTCTTTGACCTCAGGAACGAAGACGAATTTAAGGCATGGCGGATAGAGGGGAGGGAGGATTTCCCTGCCCTGAATATACCTCAGGTTGATTTTGTCGGAGAAGAAGACTTATACATGGACCGTTTCCCCAAGGATAAAGAGATAATCGCGGTCTGCGCGCACGGGGATTCGTCCCGCTACTCTGCGGAGCTTCTTACTGAAAAGGGATTCAAAGCCGTGAACCTCGAAGGCGGCATGGACTTATGGAGCGAATACTATGAGACACATAAGGTCTCAGATACCCCGCTTATTTATCAGATATACAGGACAGCGAGAGGCTGTATGACTCATATAGTGGTTTCAGGAGGCGAGGCCTTTGTTATAGATGCGAACAGGCATGTTGAAAAGATCATTGCTTTTGTTGATTCATTGGGCGCAAAGATCACTCATGTCGTTGACACCCATCTTCACGCTGATCATATATCAGGCGGAATAGATCTGGCACAAAAGACCGGCGCTCCGTTTTTTATGAATCCCGTAGATGCTGAGGGGGCGACATTTAAGTTTGAAGAGCTTATAGACGGCATGGAGATAAAATTTGGCGGCAACAATTTCTTGGCTATACAAACGCCGGGGCACACTCTTGGGATCACCAGCCTCCTCTTAAACGGAAAGCACCTTTTCACAGGCGATACGATCATGAAGACTGATATGGGGCGTCCTGACCTGGGCGGCAAGGCTGAAGAATGGTCCGGGATGCTTTACAATACGCTCTTCAAGAAACTCAAAAGTCTTGGCGATGATATCATGATCCTGCCGTCTCATGCGGACTCAATAAAAGAGCAGGACGAAAACGGCATTGTCTCACTCACATTGGGCGGGGCGAGACGCGATAGCGCACTCTTCAGACTTACCGACTATAAAGAGTTCATAAATTATATCTTATCGAGCATAGAAGAAATTCCAAAAAGCTATCATGAGATGAGAAAGGCAAACCTCGGCATCATATTCCCTGATGAGGCGAAGAAGAAAGAGCTTGAGATAGGCAAGAACCTCTGTGTCATGAAGAAACCTGAACAGGCTTAGCATAATCTTGTGTTGACGCCATAATAGCCTATGTGCTATTAATATAACAGCAACAAGCCACGAAGGCTGAACGGCAAGAATGCCGTGATGACTTCGCGGCTTTTTCTATTTTCAGTAGGAGTATTCGCCATGCACATGTCAGACGCTTTACTTTCACCGGCAGTCGGAGGCGCTTTTTGGGCGGGCGCACTTGGGGTCATAGCTTACTGCGCAAGGAAGCTCAAACAGAAGATAGATGAAAAAATTATACCCCTGATGGGTGTGCTCGGCGCATTCATATTTGCGGCGCAGATGATCAACTTCACTATCCCCGGCACTGGTTCAAGCGGACATCTCGGTGGAGGGATGATACTTGCCGTCATTCTGGGGCCATACGCCGCTTTCATTGTGATGGCCTCAGTGCTGTCCATTCAGGCATTATTCTTTGCCGATGGCGGGCTGCTGGCTCTCGGATGCAATATATGGAATCTTGGCATATACCCCTGTTTTATCGTCTTCCCGCTTATATACAATACGTTAGTTCAGGCGGGAAGCAGTCCTAAAAGAATCGTTGTCGTCTCTATGATAAGCGGGGTGGCAGCCCTGCAATTAGGCGCTTTTTCTGTGGTTATTGAAACACTGCTGTCGGGACGGAGCGAGCTGCCATTCGGAACATTTATTTATATGATGCTGCCGATTCATCTGGCAATAGGACTAATGGAAGGGTTTATCACAGCCGGTGTGATAAATTTTGTGAGATCAGCCCGGCCTGAAATCCTTGAGAGCGTCTCTGTCTCAAAGGATCTTTCACCGGGCATTTCTCTGAAGAATGTATTGGCCGGTTTTCTGATCCTTTCGGTAGTAACAGGAGGCGCGCTGTCATGGTTTGCGTCTTCCAACCCGGACGGCCTTGAATGGGCGATTGAAAAAGTATTTGGCACATCCGAACTGTCTGAACATGAAAAAGGTATAGCGCCAGCCCTGAAGCATGTGCAGAATAAGACATCATTTTTGCCGAACTATAGTTTTAAGCATGGAGATGATGCGTCTGAAAAAGAGAAGAGCAAAGAAGCATGGCCCAATATTGCAATAGGCACATCTGTCTCAGGCATAGCAGGTGCAATTATGGTTGCGGGTTTGATACTGCTTTGTGGATTAGGAATAAAATTTGTGAAGATAAAAAGAGACTGAGTTATGCTTAATTTTGATAAAGAGTATTTCAATATCGGTTATCTGGATACATTAGCCTATAAAAATACATTCGTTCACAGGCTTGATCCGCGCGTTAAACTTGTAACGACTATTGTCTTTGTTTTCATGGTGGTCTCTTTCCCTAAATATGAGTTATCAAAATTGATCCCGTTCTTTATTTTTCCTGTTTTCATGTCTGCTGCCGGAGAGATACCGGCAAGATTCATCTTGAAGAAGCTTCTATTTGTCTCTCCGTTTGTCTTCTTTGTCGCAATATTTAATCCTGTTTTTGACACCGCTGCAATGTATAATCTTTACGGAATTAAATTTTCAGGCGGGTGGGTATCCTGCATCTCCATCATGATAAGGTTTACCCTCACAATTAGCTCGGCATTGCTTCTTGTGGCAACAACTTCGTTCCCTGGCGTCTGCCGCGCTCTTGAGAGACTCTATGTTCCAAAGGTGTTTGTTGTGCAGCTATTCTTTTTGTACAGATACCTTTTTGTGCTTGCAGAAGAAACCATGAGGATAGTCCGGGCGATAAATATGCGGACTTTCGGAAGGAAAAAATATGGCTTAAAGATATTCATCAGCACAATCGGTTTGCTCTTTATGAAGACAGTTGAACGCTCCGAGAGGATCTACCACTCCATGTGTTCAAGAGGTTTTAATGGAGAGATAAGACTGCTTAAGATGGATAAAACCGGATTTGCGGACATTGTCTTTGCAGTTACAGCGATTGCGCTTTTCATTATATTCAGAAGGTACGACATCGCAAGAATCTTGGGGGAACTGGCGCTATGAGTCATCACATCATTGATTTTAAAGATGTGCATTTTACTTACCCGGACGGGACAAAGGCGCTTGACGGCATAAGCTTCAGGATTACGCATGGAGAATCAGTCGGTATTGTAGGGGCAAACGGCGCAGGCAAATCTACGCTTATCTCGCATATGAATGGCTATCTTTTGCCGGCGAAGGGAACGATAATAATCGGTGATATGCATTTGAACAAATCCACAATCAATAATGCCAGAAAAACTGTCGGCGTTGTCTTTCAAAATCCTGACGATCAGCTTTTTATGCCGACTGTTTTTGACGATGTTGCATTCGGTCCCCTCAATCTGGGGATGACTGAGGAGAGGGTTGTTGAGAGGTCAAATGAGGCATTAAATACTGTCGGCTGTTCACACCTCAAAGACAAACCTCCTCACCATCTATCGATGGGGCAGAAACGGGCAGTAACTATCGCAGGGGTTATTGCAATGCAGTCTGATATTCTCGTGATGGATGAGCCTGCGGCAAGTCTTGACCCGAAGTCGCGGAGACAGCTTATAAATCTTCTAAAGGAATTCAGACATACAAAGATCATCGCCTCACACGACCTTGACCTCATTATGGATGTCTGTGAGAGGTGTCTTGTAATATCTGACGGAAAAGTAGCGGCTGACGGAGCAACCGGAGAGCTGCTGACAAATGAGCAACTGTTAGAAGAAAACAACCTCGAATTGCCGCTTTCATTACAGAACAGATAAAAATGTTATGGCTGTCCTTCTCATGAGTTTGTTAGATATTTTTATTTACCTTTCAAGCTTGGCACAATGAGAATAAGCGATAAAATTAAGCCTATACCCATTATTATGTATCCATAAACATATATGTTTCTATTAACTTGAGACTGCTGAAAAAGACTGGCATTAAGTTTGCATAAATAAAGCAAACATAAAGTCAGGAGGGACGATGATAAAGAAGGATTACGGGCAGGTCAGTTTCTACAGCTATATATACGACGCGGTAATACCGAAAGAC